>DATIRW010000141.1:0-5414 GCA_035469365.1 Thermoanaerobaculia bacterium | reverse complement strand
TGGATGCGTTTGAGGGACGCCGGATGCTCATCGCCTACTACTTCATGTGGTACACCGGCCACCCTGCGCCGGAGCAGTGTGAGGGGTGCACCTGGGTTACATCGCAGGTTCGCGAGCTGTCCTATATTCATTCTCGCGACGTCACCTACGCCACGTTTTGCCAGGGCCCGTACGAAGAGAGCGCCCGGTACCGTGACTTCATGGGCTGGGAGATGCCTTGGTACTCGGCCCAGGACTCGCTCGACACCCTCTTGGTTGGACGCCGGGTGGGCATGATGCACATCGTTTGCTATCTGCGACAGGGATCCAATGTCTTCGAGACTTACTGGTCGACGATACGCGGCGTCGAGGCGATGGATAACAGCTATCGGTTGCTCGACTTGACCGTCTACGGGCGGCAGGAGACGTGGGAGAACTCGCCGACCGGCCGGCCACAACGGTTTAAAGGCAAGCAAAACTTCCGTACCGATGGACGTCCCACCGCCCAGTGGTCTCGCCTGAAGGCCGGGCATTCCGACGATCTTGGCACTGGCTAGAACTCTTGTGTGAGACAGAGCAGGTGGGAAGGGTGGGGTCAACCGTGCGCAATGTGCATTTCGCATTGGCAAAGCGTGCCCGCCACTGTCGTGCCGGCCCCGATCGCGGCGCGCGAAGTCTCCCGAAGTAATTGAGGGAGGAGGCGCGCGCCGCGGGAGCGCTCGCGACGGTTTGGCTGGGTATCGTGGACGCCTTTCGAACCGCAAAGGTCTGGTTCTCACAGACCCAGCAGACGATCTTCCAAGCCGCCACCGGGCGCCGGGGAGGAGGTGACGTTAGGCGTCCGGGGTTCCGGCCCGCGTGATTCAAATGCATCTTGGAGGGCTCCGAAGCCGCGTTCTTACTTTCTCTAGTCATGTCCCTGGCGGGAGGGACTCGTCTGGGTCCCTACGAGATTTTGTCGCCGCTCGGCGCCGGTGGGATGGGGGAAGTTTACCGGGCGCGGGACACGAAGCTTGATCGGACTGTAGCTTTCAAGGTCCTTCCCGCCGACGTCGCTGGCGACGCGCGCGCCCTGACGCGTTTCGAGGCCGAGGCCAAGGCGATCGCGGCGCTCTCGCACCCCAATATTCTGGCCATCTACGACTTCGGGTGCATCGAGGGCGTCTCCTTCGCCGTCATGGAACTTTTGGAGGGCGAGACGCTGCGGGAATCTCTCAGCGAAGGCGCCTTGTCAGTTCGCAAGGCCGTTGAGTACGGCGTTCAGATCGCCGAAGGACTGGCCGCGGCTCATACCAAGGGGATCGTCCACCGCGACATCAAGCCGGAAAATCTGTTTATAACGAAGGAAGGCCGGATCAAGATCTTGGACTTCGGCCTTGCCCGCCATATTCCGACGAATGATGCGGACACGAAGGCGCGCACTCTGGTCAAGGTGACAGAGCCGGGAGTCGTCGTCGGGACCGTCGGATATCTCTCACCCGAGCAATTGCGGGGAGCGCCGACGGACCCACGGTCAGACATCTTCGCGTTCGGATGCGTCCTCTACGAGATGCTGACTGGCCGGCGGGCGTTTGTGGGGCAGACGGCCGCCGTAACGATGTCGGCGATCCTGCACGAGGACCCGCCCGCGCTCGGCGGTCCGGCATCGGTTTCGGCCGTAGTCAACCGGTGCCTCGAGAAGAGGCCGGAGGCAAGGTTCCAATCGGCTCAGGACCTCGCCTTCGCGCTGCGGTCGCTGCCGAGCGCGCCGGATGCTGCGGTGGCATCCGCGTCGGCGCGCCAGAGCCGAGTGCCCCTCCGGGTGCTCGGGGCCGCGGGCGCTCTGGTCCTGATGGGTGCCGCGCTTCTGTGGCTTCGGGGCCGTGTGCCTGGCCCACCACCAACGGCCCGGCTCGGCGCAAAGAGGGTCCTCGTCCTGCCGTTTGAGAATCGTACCCACGACCAGCGCTTCGACGCGGTCGGCGCAATGGCAGCGGATTGGATCATCCAAGGTCTTACGCAGACCGGGGTCATGCAGGCGATTCCTCTTGCGACTGTTCTCGCCTACGTCCGCGATCCGAGCTGGAAGCCAGCGGCTGGCGTGAGCCCTGAGAGCCTGAGCTCGCTCGCCAAAGAGCTCGGGGCAGGGACTGTCGTTTCGGGAGCCTTCTACCTCTCAGGCGGCAGCCTGCAGATGCAAGCCGAAGTCTTCGACATGCGCGAGAAGAAGCTGCTCGGCGCCGTCGAGCCGGCGGAAGCCTCAACGGAGCAACCTCTCGAGGCGGTGCATGCCCTGCGTCAGAGAGTCATGGGCATGCTTGCGATGCACCGGGATCCCCACTCCGCCCCGGTGGCTGACGTCGTC
This sequence comes from Thermoanaerobaculia bacterium, assembly GCA_035469365.1. Classification (GTDB taxonomy): domain Bacteria; phylum Acidobacteriota; class Thermoanaerobaculia; order UBA5066; family Gp7-AA6; genus JAWOLE01. Next base: position 3,091 of record DATIRW010000141.1, on the reverse strand, counting down.
AACCTGCCGCCCAGCTTCGCGGCCTACCAGGCTTACATCGCGGGTTACGAGCGCTTCCTCGTCCGCGATTTCCGTGGCGCCATCCCGTTCTTCGAGCAGGCTGCGGCGGCAAGCACCACCTTCTTTCATCCCCTTCTGCTGGCGGCGATCTGCCGCAACAATCTGGGTGAGCATGCCGAGGCCGAGGCGATCGTCAAAAGGCTCGTCCTAGAGCGCAAGCGCCTCGGACCGTTCGAGAAAACCATGCTGGAAGAGCTCGAGGCTTCCCAACGAGGCGACATCATGGGACAGCTTCTGGCATCTCGGAAGGCAGCCGAGCTGGCACCGATGAGTGGAGCGACTTTCCAGCATGGCCGCAACGCCCTCCGCGCCGGCCGTCCGCGAGAAGCAATCGAGGCCCTCCGCCGGCTGCCGCCGGACTCCCCGTTCGTTCGGGATTGGGTGCCTTACTGGTGGGTGCTTTCCCTGTCGCAGCACCTCCTGGGGGATTACCGGGGAGAACTCGAGAGCTTGAGGCAGGCCCGTCAGCTCCATCCGAGCTCTCTACGGATTGTGTCGGCCCAAGGCAGGGCATGGATCGCCTTGGGAAAGACGGACGACCTGGAACGGCTGCGCGAAGACTCTTTGGCGCTTCACGGGGAGCCCGACTCCCCCGCGGGTCTCGTGATCCTGGAATGGGCATCGGAGCTGCGCTGGCACGGCGACGCGGAGCGATCGCGCACCTTTGTCAGGCATGCCCTCGAATGGCTCCGGGCGCGGTCCGGCAAGGAGAGCGAGAGCGTGGCTCATCGCACGATACTCGCTTCCGCCCTCTTCCTCGACGAGCGCTACGATGACGCGCAAGCCGCCTTTGCTCGTCTTGCCAGCGAGCAGCCGGAAAAGATCGACTACCAGGTCGCGCTGGGGATGGTGGCCGCGAAAAAGGGCGATCGGGCGCGCGCCGAATCGATCGCCCGGCGGCTGGAGGATCTCAATCAGCCCTACCTCTTCGGCGCGCATACGCGCGGACGCGCCGTTATCGCCGCCTGGCTCGGAGAAAAGGACAGGGCCGTGGCCCTGATGCGCGAGGCACTATCCCAGGGTCAGATCTGCGCGGGAATGCACGCCGACTACCTGCTGCTGCCACTGTGGAACGAAGTGACGTTTCAGGAGCTGCTCAAGCCGAAAGGCTGACGAGGAAACGAGTTCGCGTGCCCGAGCCGCTGGCCGCAGGTTCCTCAGCAAGCGAGACCAATGTGCTGGCTGGCCATCGTGGACGCCTTTCGAACCCTGCGGGTTGGTGTGCGGCCTCGGCGCCTGAACGTTCAGTCCCGGCCGCCCCCCTCACGAGTCGCGGTCCCTGCCCGAGTCGACGCGGGCGATGTGTGGTTAACCGGACCAAGATAGCGGTCGAGCCAGGGGAGAATCTCGCGGGCTACCGCCTCGATCACCAGCGCGTGACCGAACTCGAGGATCGCGTGCCGTTTGTGCGCCGCCGGAGTTCCCAGCAGGACGAACAGCGGGCGTTGCGACGCGTCGTAGGGTGACTGCTGCGGGAATTCTAATCGCGAGGCAGAGACGAGAGCAGATCCTTCGCTTCGCTCAGGATGACAGGGTCAGGAGCTGTCGAACGCCGCGACCCGAACTCGCCGGACCACGACTCTTCTCTGGATCAGCATGGATTTGGCGGACGGCGAGGCAACGTCAGCCCGCGCGCGCGAGCAGTTTCTGGATCGCGCCGGCGGTCGCCGGCTTGGTCAGGTGCTCGTCGAAACCGGCTTCGAGCGCGCGGCGGCGGTCGTCGGCCAGGCCGTAGCCGGTGAGGGCGACCAGGAAGACGCCGGGGCCAAAGACTTCGCGGATGCGGCGCGCGACGCCGTACCCGTCGAGCCGCGGGAGACCGATGTCCACCAGGGCGACCTCGGGCCGTTCGGTGATCGCCTTCTCGATTCCCTCCTCACCGTCTCCCGCCGCGACGACGTCGTGGCCCAATTGCCGCAGGAGACTCGCGAGCCCTTCGCGAAGGTCCTCGTTGTCCTCGACGACGAGGATCCGGCGGCTCTCCGACGCTTCTTGTTCGGCCGCCTCGGAGGATCGTGCGGCTCCGGCTCCGGTCTCCGGAGGAAGGCGCGGCAGGCGGACGACGAAAGCGCTGCCTTCTCCGGGCCCCGGGCTCTCGGCGCGGACGGTCCCTCCGTGCATCTGGACCAGGCTCCGGACGAGCGTAAGCCCGATCCCGAGGCCGCCCTGGGACCGGTCGAGCGTCTTGTCCGCCTGGGTGAAGAGGTCGAAGATGCGCGGCAGGATATTGGCGTCGATCCCGACCCCGCTGTCCACGACCCGGATCTCCCCCTGCGCCGGGCCCACGGCCAACGTGACCGTGATCTCGCCTCCGGGCGGCGTGTACTTCAACGCGTTGGTCAGCAGGTTGTTGACGACCTGCTCGAGGCGGACCGGGTCCCCTTCGAGGCACCAGGGCTCGGTCCCGACGTCGAATGTCAGGGCGATCCGCCGGGAATCGGCCGCCCAGGCCTGCGACTGGACGCACCGATCGACGAGCTCGCGGACATCCACGGGCACGCGCTGGAGCGCGACCTTGCCCGAGGCGACGCGCGAGACGTCGAGCAGGTCGTCGACGAGGCGCGACAGGAGTCGCGTTTGCCGGAGAATGATCGAGCGTTCCCGAGCCAGGCCGACTTCCGTCCCCCGCTCCATCAACTGAACGGCGGTCAGGATCGCGCCGAGCGGATTCCGCAGCTCGTGGCTGAGGATTGCCAGGAACTCGTCGCGGTGGCGCACGTCCCGTTCGAGGCGGTCGAGGAGATCCCGGACCTGGTATTGCTGGCGGCGGGCGCGCAGCGCGGCGCGCACGGCGCTGATGAGCGACAGCTTTCGGATCGGCCGGTCGAGCAGTGTCAGGGCCGCGAGGTCGTTCAACCGGCGCACGCGCGGGGAGACCGCCTCCGGCATGGACGCTCCCGCGGGGAAGAGGAGAACGGGGACGCTCGACCAGGGAAGCTGCTTCGCGAGCACTTCCTCGAGCTCCACGACCGACGAGTCGAGCGCCTCTTCCGTCAGGAGGACCGCGCCGGCGCCCGAACGCATCTCGATC
>DATIRW010000140.1:0-11918 GCA_035469365.1 Thermoanaerobaculia bacterium | reverse complement strand
AACGCTCGAGGTCGCGCGCCGCGTCATCCAGGATCTTCTGGGCCGTTTGCTTCTCGAGAGCCTTCTCGAAGGCCGATCCCAGGTCCGCCACCGGCTCGTCGAGCGCGGGGCTGGACCCGCCGTTGCGGGGCTTCCCTATCGTCAGGATGATGAGATCGCTGCCGGCGTCGCGCGAGGCGAGCCGCGCGGCAAACTTGAGCGCGGCGGCGCCTCCGCGCGAACCGTCCGTGGCGACGAGAATTCTCATAGACGCTCCCTTGCGCCCCCGGCCTGCCGATGGGCTGCGTACTGGATGTTCCAACTCGAATTGAATGTGTAGCAGCCCCGGGGCGCGGGAACGTGATGTGTTCGCATCAAAAAATCAGGAAGTCCGGCCCGGGACACTGCAGCGGAGCTCTCCACCGCCCGAACTGATTCAAAGGCATCATTTGCGTTCCGCCGAGCGAGACTTACCGTGTCCCCCGATGAACACAATCAAGAACACAGTCATGATCGACGGCAACGAGGCGGCGGCATCGGTCGCTCACCGCGCGAGCGAGGTCATCGCGATCTATCCGATCACGCCCTCCTCGAACATGGGCGAGCTTGCCGACGAGTGGTCCGCCGAGGGCCGGAAGAACCTCTGGGGCATGGTCCCCACCGTCGTCGAGATGCAATCGGAAGGGGGCGCCGCGGGCGCGGTGCACGGCGCGCTGCAGGCCGGGGCGCTCGCCACGACCTTCACGGCGTCGCAGGGCCTCCTGCTGATGATCCCCAACATGTACAAGATCGCGGGGGAGCTGACGCCGTATTGCATGCACGTGGCCGCGCGCACGCTCGCGACGCACGCGCTGTCGATCTTTGGCGACCATTCCGACGTGATGGCCTGCCGGCAGACCGGCTTCGCCATGCTCGCCTCCGGGTCCGTCCAGGAGGCGCAGGACCTTGCCGCCATCGCGCATGCGGCGACCCTGCGCTCCCGCATCCCGTTCCTCCACTTCTTCGACGGGTTTCGCACCTCCCATGAGGTCGCGAAGATCGTGGAGCTCCCCGACGAACACCTGCGAGCCCTCCTGGATGAAGAGGCGATCGCCGCGCACCGCCGGCGCGCCTTGACGCCCGACCGGCCCGTGTTGCGGGGAACCGCGCAGAATCCCGATGTCTTCTTCCAGGCGCGGGAGGCCTGCAACCGTTTCTACTTCATCTGCCCCGACATCGTGCGCGAGACGATGGAGCGCTTCGCCGAGCTGACCGGCCGGTCCTACGGTCTCTTCGACTACGTCGGCCATCCCGAGGCCGAGCGCGTGCTCGTGATGATGGGCTCGGGGGCCGAGGTCGCGCACGAGGCCGTGAACTGGATGGCGGCGCGCGGCGAGAAGGTCGGGCTGGTGAAGGTCCGTCTCTACCGCCCCTTCGACGTGGCGAGCCTCGCCGAGGTCCTCCCCGCGAGTGTGCGCGCGATCGCTGTCCTCGACCGGACGAAGGAGCCGGGCTCCGTGGGTGAGCCTCTCTATCAGGACGTCGTGACCGCGCTGGCGGAGGCCCGCAACGACGGCCGGATCGCCCGGGAGCCCCGGATCGTCGGCGGCCGGTACGGCCTCTCTTCCAAGGAGTTCAATCCGGCGATGGTCAAGGCGGTCTTCGAGAACCTCGCCGCTGCGGCGCCGCGCAACCACTTCACCATCGGAATCGTGGACGACGTGACCCACACGTCGCTTCCCGTGGCCGCGGACTTCGACATCGAGCCGGACGCCATGGTCCGCGCGGTCTTCTTCGGCCTGGGATCGGACGGGACGGTCGGAGCCAACAAGAACACGATCAAGATCATCGGCGAAACGACGGCCAACGACGCGCAGGGCTACTTCGTCTACGACTCGAAGAAGTCGGGCGCCGTCACCATCTCGCACCTGCGCTTCGGCCCCGGGCCCATCCGCTCCTCCTACCTCGTCGGCAAGGCGAGCTTCGTTGCCTGCCACCAGTTCGAGTTCATCAACCGCTACGACATGCTGGAGCACGCCGGCGAGGGCGCCGACTTCCTCATCAACTCCCCCTACGGCCCCGGCGAAGTCTGGGACAAGCTGCCCCGCGAGGTCCAGGAGCAGATCCTCGGAAAGCGGGTCAAGCTCCACGTCATCGACGCCTACCGCCTCGCGCGCGAGATCGGCCTGAAGGGGCGCATCAACACGATCATGCAGACCTGCTTCTTCAAGATCACCGGCGTGCTGCCGGTCGAGAGCGCGATCGCGAAGATCAAGGAGACGATCCAGGACACCTACGGCAAGAAGGGCGGAGACGTCCTGAAGCGCAACTTCGAGGCGGTGGACAGGGCGCTGGCGGCTCTCTCCGGGGTCACGGTCCCGGCGGAGGTCACGGCGGAGCGCCGTCGGCCCGCCGTCGTCTCGCCGGCGGCCCCCGGCTTCGTCCAGGGCGTCACGGCCGTCATGATCGCCAACAAGGGCGATCTCCTGCCGGTCAGCGCTTTTCCGGTGGACGGCACCTGGCCGGTGGGCACGAGCCAGTGGGAGAAGCGCAACATCGCCGCCGAGATCCCGGTGTGGGATCCGGCGATCTGCATTCAATGCAACAAGTGCGCGCTCGTCTGCCCGCACGCGGCGATCCGCGTCAAGGTCTACGAGCCGTCGCTTCTGGACAAGGCGCCCGCGACGTTCAAGTCCTGGGACTTCCGGGCGGCCGACTATCCCGGCGCAAAGTACACCGTCCAGGTGGCGCCCGAGGATTGCACCGGATGTACGCTCTGCGTGATGTTCTGTCCGGCCAAGGACAAGTCCAACCCCAAGCACAAGTCGATCGACATGCATCCCCAGGAGCCGCTGCGCGAGGCGGAGCGGGAAAACTACGCGTTTTTCCTCGATCTGCCCGAGCCCGACCGGACGCGCCCGCGCGCCCTGGACGTCAAGACCACGCAGTTCTTCCAGCCTCTCTTCGAGTACTCGGGAGCCTGCGCGGGATGCGGCGAGACCCCTTACCTGAAGCTCCTGACGCAGCTCTTCGGCGACCGGATCCTGATGGCCAACGCCACCGGCTGCAGCTCGATCTACGGCGCGAATCTCCCGACCACGCCCTATGCGTCCAACCGCGACGGGCGCGGCCCCGCCTGGTCGAACTCCCTCTTCGAGGACAACGCGGAATTCGGCATGGGCATGCGGCTGGGTCTCGACAGCCACCGCGAGACGGCGCGCGAGCTCGTGACGCGCCTGGTTCCCGGACTCCCAGGGGATCTCGTCGAGGGTCTCTTGAACGGCAACCAGGCGGGGGAAGCCGGCATCGCCGCTCAACGGGAGAGGGTGGCGGACTTGAAGTTCCTGCTCGCGGGCCGGACCGATCCCGAGGCGGTGAGGCTGAGCCTCTTCGCCGATTACCTGGTCAAGAAAGGCGTCTGGATCGTCGGTGGCGACGGCTGGGCCTACGACATCGGCTACGGCGGCCTCGACCACGTGCTCGCCTCCGGCCGCGACGTCAACGTCCTCGTGCTCGACACCGAGGTGTACTCCAACACGGGAGGGCAGCAGTCCAAGGCCACTCCCCTCGGTGCGTCCGCGAAGTTCGCCGCGGCGGGCAAGGGGACGCCGAAGAAAGACCTCGGACTGATCGCGATGAGCTACGGGAACATCTACGTCGCGTCCATCGCCTTCGGCGCCAAGGACGCCCAGACGGTCAAGGCGTTCCTCGAAGCCGAGTCATATCCGGGCCCCTCGCTCATCATCGCCTACAGTCACTGCATCGCCCACGGCTACGACATGGCGTTCGGCTGCGAGCAACAGAAGCTCGCTGTGGACAGCGGAATGTGGCCCCTCTACCGGTTCGACCCGAGGCGCATCGAAGCGGGCCAGCCTCCTCTCCAGCTCGATGCGGCGGCGCCCAAGATCCGCGTGGAGCAGTACATGAAGAACGAGAATCGCTTCCGCATCCTCGAGAGGCTCGGAACCGACCGGGCCCGCGGGCTGGCGGCTGCCGCGCAGCGAGATGCCGAGCGGCGGTTCCAGCACTACCAGCAACTCGCCGGGCTCACCGTCGGCAAGCCGCCGGCGGAGGAACCGGCGAAGGTCTGATCATGGATCTCTCGACGAAGTACCTCGGATTCGATCTGCCGCATCCCCTGATGCCCGGCGCGTCGCCGCTGGTGGACGACATGGACATGGTGCGGCGGCTCGAGGATTCGGGCGCGTCCGCGATCGTGATGCACTCTCTCTTCGAAGAACAGATCGCCGCCGAGCGGCAGGAAGCCCATTTCCTCGAGACTCACGAGGAATCTTTCGCCGAGGCGGTTTCCTACACGCCCGACGCGGGGATCTTCGCGCTGGGTCCCGACGAGTACCTCGAGCAGATCCAGGAAATCCGCCGCGCAGTCTCGGTCCCCGTCATCGCGTCCTTGAACGGCACGACGCCGGAGTCCTGGATCGAGTACGCGCGGCTGATCGAACAGGCCGGCGCGCACGCGCTCGAGATCAACGTCTATTACCTCGCGACCGACCCGCTGGAGAACGGAGAGGACGTCGAGACCCGCACGCTCCAGACGGCCGGAGCCGTCAAGGGCGCCGTCTCGATTCCCGTCGCAGTCAAGCTCTCGCCCTTCTTCTCCTCCTTCTCGAATCTGGCCGGCAGGCTCGAAGGGGCCGGCGCCGACGGGCTCGTGATCTTCAATCGCTTCTACCAGCCCGACATCGACATCGAGGCGCTGGACGTCGTCCCGACGGTCCGCCTCTCCGACTCCGGGGACCTGCTCCTGCGGCTGCGCTGGCTCGCGATCCTCTCCGGCCGCGTCCGCTGTTCTCTCGCCGTCACCGGCGGCGTGCACACCGCGGCCGACGCGATCAAGGCGGTCATGGCTGGCGCTCACGCGATCCAGATGGTGTCGGCGCTCCTTCGCCGGGGACCGGAGCATCTGCGGCGGGTCCGCGAGGAGATGTCCCAGTGGATGGAGGAGCACGGGTACGAGTCGCTTCGCCAGATGCAGGGGAGCATGAGCCTGGCCAAGAGCGGCAACCCGGGCGCTCTCGAGCGCGCCAACTACATGCGCGTCCTCCAGAGCTGGCGCGCGTAACCGTCGCTCCGCACCAGCGCGAGACCTGCGCCTACGGGCGCACCGGCGAGCGACTCGGCCGGACGCGGCCTCGATCGCTCGCCTGATCTCGCGCTGGCGCTCCGCTCCCGCGGCGCGAGGCTCCTCCCCTCTGGGAGACTCCTCGCGCCGCGAGCGCCGGCTGCAGCCGGCTGGTCCCATTGGATGTGTCGCTAAGGATCTGTCGAGGGAACGTCTACTTCCTGTCGTCCTGCGCGAAGCGAAGGATCGGCCCTTGTCGCTCGGTGTGTCCGTGTTTCCGCTGGCAGCGAATTCCGGTTTCCGCTCGCAGCGAATTATTGGTTCATTTTGATCAAGCAACGGGGCGCGCCATCCGGTACCTTGATCACGGTGTAACGGAGGCCCCATGCTCAATGTCGAGGACTTCACCTTGCTGCGGCGCGGATTCGAGGTTCCCCTCGAGGGCCGCATCGAGACTTGTCCGCGCTGCGGGCGCAACGGCATTGAAGAACGTCCCGAGTGTGGAGTTCCGTACTTCCTGCACGTTCAGGCCTCCGATGTTCTCGGAGACGGTATGCGCGTCGAGCCTCTGGATTCCTGCGCGCTGCCTGTGAACTAGCGCCCGGCAACATCAAACTGTCCCCGCTGGAACCGTGCGCTGCACGGAGGCCGGATTGTTTATGCTCCGCGCCGTGACCTCTCTGCGCAAGGCGCTGCTTATTGCGCTGGCCGCGACCGGCCTCTCCTCGGCCGCGGGTTGCGTCGCGGACGGCCCGCCGGCCGAGCGCGGATCCTTCCGCAGTCCGGAGCTGGTCGAGATCGTCCTGCTCGACCCGGCGATACGCCTGGACATCCGCTACGCGACCGCCGACAACATCGTCCATCGCCCGGTCTACCGGCAGGCGCGAGCGTTCCTCCAGCGGCCGGCCGCCGAGGCCCTCGTCCGGGTCAACCGCGCCCTCTCGGAGAAGGGCTACGGCCTGCTCGTCTTCGACGGCTACCGTCCCTGGTCGGTGACAAAGATCTTCTGGGACACCGTCCGGCCGGACCAGCGCGCCTTCGTCGCGGATCCGAAGAAAGGCTCGAAACACAACCGCGGCTGCGCGGTGGACCTCTCGCTCTACGCACTGGCGACGGGAAAGGAAGCGGAAATGCCGAGCGCCTATGACGAAACCTCCGGGCGGGCCTCTCCCGATTACGCCGGAGGGACGCAGGAGCAGCGCGCGCGCCGGGATCTCCTGCGCGCGGCGATGGAGAAGGAGGGCTTCACCGTCGAGCCCAACGAATGGTGGCACTTCAACTACAGGGATTGGCGGGACTACCCGATCCTCGACATCCCTTTCGAGTCGATCCCCGCTCCGCCGTCGGTCAAGTAGCGGCGGAGCAGGGATCGTCATCGGCGGTTGACGTCCGAGAGTCTCCTATTTGGTGATGCTCTTGCTCAAGACACTGTTCGCCCTGTCGAAGGTGTAGCCCGATTTCGTGATGTTGGTGATCGTCAGGGTGTACTTCCCACGACCACCCGTGGCGGTGAAGGTGGCGCTGCCGCCACCGCCGGTGGTGACAGTCTGGTTCTGCGTCGCGCCAGAGGGAAGCGTCCATGTCACCGCTGTCGCCGCGCCGCCGACGGCGGCGCCGGTCTGATCCTTGACGCTGACGGTCCCGGTGACGGTGACAACGCTATTGCGTAGCTTGGCGGAGAGGGTGATCGCGGTGCTGCGCATCGCGATGGACGTGGGAGGAGGCGTCGCCACGCCGCCGGCGTTGATGGAGTATACGAAGGACTTGCTCGTGTTGTTGTCGCCGGTCGCCGTGGCCGTGACGAGGTAGGCCGTCTGACCGTCGGCGGTGAAGCGGGCGCGCGTGTCCACGTACTGGTTGAAGCCGAAGATTCCGAGCCACGGGTTGAAGACCGTGGGATCTTCGATCGGCAACACCACCCTCCAGAGCTCGTGGCCGTCCCCGGCGCTCGTCGAGAAGATGGAGCCGGCGTGATCGCCCGTATCGGCGCTGCCCATGACGAGCTGGGTGTTGAGCGGATCGACGATCGGCCCCGCCGCGTAACCGTTCAGCGTGACATGCCAGCGCTGCGAACCGCCGGGGTTCAGCGCGAACAACTGGCTCAGGTTCTGCACGAAGTAATGAACGCCGTCGGAGCCGACATCGGGCTGCGTGAAGACATTCTGGGAGTAGGGCGTCGCGAAGGACCACAGCAGGCTGCCGTTGGGCGAATAGGTCTGAAGATCGGTGTGGACGCTACCGTCCGGCCCGATGGCGGGCGAGAGGGCGGGCTCGAGTTCGGCGTAACTGCCCGGGATCGAGAACACCGACGAGCCGTCGAGCCCCAGTCCGCGGAGGTGATGGTTGGCGTAGAAGTACAGCTGCTGCTTGGCACCGTTCGCTCCGAAGACGATTTCGTTGTAGAGAACAATCGGGCGGCTGTACGGCTCGGGAACCTGCCACCGCAGAGTCCCCTGCGGGGTCAGCGAAAACACTCCCATGCCTTGAGTGCCGACAGCGTAGATGTTGCCGTCCGGCCCGACCGAGAGGCCGACGAGGATGAAGGCGGCGGGATCCTACGTGAACGTCCACTTCGAGGTGCCGTCGGGATTGAAGGCCCGGATCGCGTATTCGGACCCGGTGTAGACCGAACCGTCCGGGCCGACGGCCACGCCTTTGTCGCCCGCGCCGCGAACGACCCACTTCAGGCCGCCATCGGGCGCCAGCGCGTAGAGGTGATCGAACGCATCAATCGCGTACACGGTGCCATCCGGACCGAGGGCGGGCCGCACCTTCGCGTAGGGGCCGTTCATGCGAAAGCGCCACCGCACGCGGCCGTCGGGCTGGCGAGCCGTGACGGTCAGGTTCGCGACGTTGCTCGGAAGACCCGAAGGATTGATGACCTGGACGGACACCATCGCGAGGCGCGCCGCCTCCGGCACGTAGGCGACAACGCGCGTGCTCTGCCAGTCGGCGACCGGCGCGGAGAGGCCATCCACCAGCACCGTCCCGCTGCCGCCGAAATTCGATCCGAGGATCTCCAGATAGCCGCTGCGCGAGAGAGTGGTCGCCGCGAGGCTCGTGATCTGTCCCGGGCCCGTCGCCGCGCCGTACAACTGGAAAGACACGTCGGCGTTCGAGTTGAAGTTCAGGTTGTCGCCGTGCTGCCACGCGGTCTGGCCGACGGCCAGGTTGCGGAAGTAGAACGCCTGGCCACGCGGCGCGCCGGTGTCGGCGCTCCACCAGTACCAGTAATCCACGCTGGGCTGCACGGCGAGGAAGTGCCTGCCCGTGGCCGGGAACGGAGCGGCAAGCGTGGCGTCGATCAGGCCGTAATCGTTCACGACGAGGTTGGGATCGCCGGCCGCGAGGAAGTACTCCCGCTGCAGCGCTCCCGGCGTGCCGTCCGGGTTGTACTGGTAGAAGCGGATGGAGACGCCGCGCCACTGGGGCGTCAGGCCGAAGATGAATCCGGACGCCACGACGCGGTCGATGGAGCCGGTAACGTCGAAGTCGTCGGCCACTTCGCTGTTGACACCGGCGTCCGGCCACGACTGGCTCGGGCCGTAAGTGGACTGGCCGTCGGCCGTCTGCGAGAAGAGAATTTCGCCGGCGAGGGCCGGAATCGGCAGGACGAACAGAACCAGGAAGAAGGAAACGGCCAGGAGATTACGGGCGGAAGAATCTGTTCGGTTCAAGGGAGCACCTCCGTGCTCCTCTTCTACATGGTGGGCGGACGGGCTGTCCGTGACTTTGTCACGCAAGCGCGCCTTCGTCTGGTGCGGACGGTTGGTGAGTTTGTATCAGGAGGCCGGGGTCTGTTCAGGATTGTCCGGCCAGATCGCGCAGGAATGACGGGTTGCGCAGTTCCAGCCGGCCGCGAGCCATCACGATTGCCCCCATTCGCTCGAAGTCCTTCAGCAATCGGCTGACAACTTCCCGAGCCGTTCCCAGCTCGGTGGCGAGCTCCTCATGGGTCACCGCGAACGCTCGGGCGGGGGAGAACCGTTGAAGGAGGAGACCCGCCATGCGGCGATCCATCTTGGAGAAGGCGATTTCTTCGACGAGGGTCATGACTTCGACCAGCCGCTGGGCCATTGCTTCGAAGACGAAGTTCCGAACGACGCCGTGATTCTCGAACAGGTTCCGAAACGTGGAGCCGTCGAAAAGAACCGCCTCGGTAGAGACTTCGACAACCGCCGACGCCATCGCCGGCCGGCCGAGGAGGAGGCACAGCATGTTCACGAGGCAGGGCTCTCCATCCTGCACGTGGTAGAGGGTCATTTGCCGCCCGGATTCGGAGTCCTTGAAGACGCGGATGTTGCCCCTTCCGACGCCCCCGAAGTATTCGCACGTCTCGCCTTCCCGATAGAAGGTCGTGCCGGGCGTCAGCTCCGCGTACGCTCCGGCCCCGGCGATCTTCGCGCGAACAGACGGGCTTGCTTCCCGGTAGAAGCTGAGCTTGTTCAGAATACCGATCTTGTCCACGTTGACCTGCGTCCATCCTGACGGAAGGAGATCGGGGAAGCCGGATCTTTAGGTGGGCTTCAGGTGGCCGAGGGCATGTGGCCGCCGGATCACTCCGCTCGGAGCGCTTCGACGGGATCGAGGCGCGCGGCGCGGCGCGCGGGGAGAACTCCGCCGGCCAGTCCGACAGCCAGGCTGACGGCGAGCGCCGCCGCCACGAAACCCGGAGCAGTGTGGAGCGATATGGTCGGGACGGCCCACCGGATCACGGCGCCGATTCCCATTCCGGCGGCGACGCCGAGGACGCCTCCGGCCAGAGACAGGAGCGCCGCCTCGAGGAGGAAGAGGCGCGCGATCTGAGCGGGCGTGGCGCCGATCGCCTTGACGAGGCCGATCTCGGAGGTCCGCTCCCCGACCGAGATCCACGTCATCGTCAGGATCCCGATTGCGCCCACGAGGAGCGAGATGGCCCCGATCCCTCCGACGGCGAGCGTCACGACCGCCATGACTCGGTCCAGGACGTCGAGCATCTCCGTCTGCGTCGTCACCGTGAAGTCCTCCTGCCCGCCGTGGCGCCGCATGAGGGCCTCGCGCGCGCCCGCCTTGACGCGGGCGGGCGCGGCCTCACGGGAAAACGACAGATCGATCTCCAGCAGCTCCTCGGTGTTGAAGAGGCTCTGAGCGCTCGCGACGGGGATGTAGGCCGTGTCGTCCATGTCGAAGCCGAGCAGCTGGCCCTTGGAGGCCATGACGCCGATCACGAGGAAGCGCCGCCCTCCGATGCGCACGCGCTCTCCCAGAGCGTTGGTCTCTCCGAAGAGCTCGCGCTTCAACGTCGGCCCCAGCACGGCGAGCGGGGCCGCTCGGCGAGGATCTCCGGCGGGAAGGAACCGGCCCTGCCGGACCTCGAACTTCCAGACCGCGGGCACTTCGGCCGTCACGCCGTAGATGACGACGCTTCTTCCGCGTTCGCCGGCCTCGACGCGCGCCGAGCCGAACGCGACCGGAACGACCTGCTCGACTCCGGCAACGCGCTTCAGGGCCTCGGAGTCCTCGATCGTCAGCCTGCGGGTCGTTGCGACGACCGCGCCCGGGATCCCGGAGGTCGTCGTCTTGCCGCGGTGGATCGCCATGACGTTCGTGCCGAACATCGAGAAGTCCGCGGCGATCGCGCGCCGGGTCCCCTCGCCGAGCGATGTCAGGAGAATCACGGAAGCGATCCCGATGACGATGCCGAGCGTCGTCAGGCCGGAACGCAACGGGTGGGCCGCCACCGAATCCCACGCGAGTCTCCAGAATTCACGGCCCGGCACCGCATCACCTCCGCGCCAGGGCCGCGATCGGGTCGAGCCTCGATGCCCGCCGCGCGGGGAGCGCCCCGAAGAGGAGTCCCACGCCGAGCGAGACGCCGATCGCGGCGACGACGGCCCAGCCCGGCGCCCGGGCGGGAAAGGTCGGATAGATCGCGCGGAGCAGGCGCGTCAGGCCGAAGGCCGCGCCGAGCCCCGCCACGCCGCCGGCGGTGGAGAGGATCGCCGCCTCGACCAGGAACGCCGCCACGACCTGCCGGCCGGTCACGCCGACGGCCTTGAGCAGCCCGATCTCGCGCGTCCGCTCCGCCACGGAAACAAGCATGACGTTCATGATTCCGACTCCCGCGACCGTCAGCGAGATCCCGGCGATTCCCGCGAGGGCGGCGGTCAGGAGCGCGAGGATGCGGGAGAACGTCGCCAGGACCGAGTCCTGCGTCCAGACGGTCACGTCCTCGTCCCCCTGGTGGCGCTGCTTCATGAGGTCGATGACCGATTCCCGGGCGGCGGAGATCTCCTCGTGCGAGGAAATCTCGACGAGCACGCGGAAGAGGCTCGTCTTGTTGAACATCTTCATCGCGCGGGAGACCGGCACATGGACCATTTCATCCAGATCCACCCCCATCGACATCCCCCGCGAGGCCATGACACCGATCACCCGGAACCGCTCGTCTCCCAGCCGCAGGATTTCGCCGAGCGGACTCGCGGCGCCGAAGAGCTCCTGCCGGATCTTCGCCCCGATGACACAGACGGGCTGGCCGCGGGCCGCCTCACCGGCTGGGAGGTAGCGGCCGGCGCCGAGCTTGATCTTGCGCACCTCCTGCATGTCGGACGTCGCGCCCCAGACGCCGGCGTCGCGGCGCCGGCCGCCGTATTGCGCCGTTGCGCCGCCGAGGATGACCGGCGCGACGCGACGCGCCTGCCGCACGCGCCGCACGATCGCCTCCGCGTCATCGAGCGTCAGGTCGTGGGGCGCGCCGGTGAGGAACGGGGACATGCCCGTCGTCTCGGTCTTGCCGGGAAAGACGATCAACAGGTTCGAGCCGAGCGAAACGAACTCGCCCGTCACGTAGCGCCGCGCTCCCACGCCGAGACTCGTCAGCAGGACGACGGAGGCGACG
>DATIRW010000139.1:0-3695 GCA_035469365.1 Thermoanaerobaculia bacterium | reverse complement strand
TGCCGGGCATCGCGGCCCGCACCTTCGCTGCCGTGCACGAGGCGGGGCTATCCGTCTCGACGATCTTCCAGTCCTCGTCCGAGAGCTCGATCGGCTTCACGCTCTCGGAGCCGGAGTCCGAGCGTGCGGCCCACCTGCCCGAACCCCAGCAGGACAACGTCGGCCGGCTGCCTCGCCGCCGCCGCTCCGCCGCCGATCTTCGAGAGCTGGAAGGCCTCGTGGATGCGCCGCTGAGCCTCGGGCGCCTGCGTGTCCGAGACGACGAAGGAGATGTTCAACTCCGAGGAGCCCTGAGCGATGGCGACGACGTTGATCCCGCCCGCGGCGAGCGCTGAGAAGACGCGCGCCGCGATGCCGGGCGTCCCCGCCATTCCCAGGCCCACAACGGAGATGGTCGAGAGCCCGGAGAGAAGCTCGACGCCATCAATCTCCCGGCGCGCGATCTCCTCGGCAAAGGCCTCGAGCAGGCTCCGGCGCGCTTCCTTCGCGCTCGCCTGCGGAACGGAGAGGCAGATCGAGTGCTCCGAGGAAGCCTGGGAGATGAGCGACACCGAGATCCCGTCGCGATGAAGCGCGGCGAAAGTGCGCGCGGCGATGCCCGGAACTCCGAGCATCCCGTTGCCGGTGACCGTCAGGAGCGCTTGGCCGGAGATCGCCGATAGGGCCTTGACCGGATAGCGTTTCAAGGTGCGCCGCCGCGACACCTCCGTGCCCGGACGGTCCGGATTCTCGAAGGGCCTGACGAAGACCGGGATGGCGCGCCGGCCGACCGGAATGAGCGCGCGCGGCTGGAGGACCTTGGCCCCATAGTAGGCCAGCTCCGCCGCTTCACGGATGTTCAACTGCGGGACGACGCGCGCGTCGGGCACGACGCGAGGATCGGCCGTGAGAATTCCCTGTACGTCTTTCCAGAGGAAGACGGCCCGCGCCGAGAGCCCGCGCGCCACAAGCGTCGCTGTCAGGTCCGAGCCTCCGCGCCCGAGCGTGGCGATTCTCCCGTCCGGCGCCGCCCCGTAGAAGCCGGCGACGACCGGAACGATGCCCTTCTTCAGCATCGGCGCCAGGACCCGCCGGACGTTGCGGTCGGTTTCGGCCAGCCGCGGCGAGGCCCCTCCGAAGCGTCCGTCGGTCGCGATCAAGCCGAGCGGATCCACGAAGAGGGCCGGCCGTCCCGCGGCCGCGAGACCGGCGGCGAAGATCCGCGCCGACATCTCCTCTCCGCGGGAGAGCAGCGCGTCCTGCGCGCCCGCGGAAAGGTCCCGGACGAAGACCGGCGCCCGCGAGAGGAGCGCCAGCTCTTCGAACAAGCGATCGGCCGTCGCGAGGAGCTCCCGCCGAACGGATCCTGCCGGGACGACGGCCAGAATCGCCTGGCGATACCTTCGCACCAATTCCGCCGCGATCTCCTCGATCCGGCCCGCGTTCTTCCCGACCGCAGCCGCAGCCTCGAGCAGCGCATCCGTCACGCCGGCGAGCGCCGACACGACGACGGCCACAGGCTCATCCCTCCGCGCGGCGAGCGCCACGGCATTCCGCATCGACCGCGCGTCCGCGAGCGAAGCCCCTCCGAACTTGTGGACCGTCAGGTCCCGCGTCATTCCCCGCATCGTTCTGTCCGCAAAGAGGAACGAATCCTTTCTCGGTCATCCTGAAGAGCGGAGCGACGAAGGATCCGCTCCTCAGGGGGATGATCCGCCCGCAAGATTAAACCAGGTTGCAATGGGATGCCAAATGGCACTATAATGAGTGCCATCTTTGAGGAGGCTGCGGAACCAGCATGATGACAGCCAGGCGCATTGTCCAAACCCTGGGAGGCCCGAAGGTCGTCAAGGCCGCGACACTCGAAGACCTGCGCGCTCGCCGCAAGTCCGGCCTCCCCTACGCCTCGCTCGACGCGGTCTCGGCCGCGTATGCGATCAGCGCGAAAGACCTCGGCAAGATCCTCGACCTGCCGCCCCGCACCCTCGCGCGCCGCAAGAAGGAGCGCCGCCTGCACGCCGACGAATCCGACCGTCTTCTGCGGCTGGGCCGCGTGGCCGCCCTCGCCGAAGAAGCCCTCGGAACCCGTGAAAAAGCCACCCGCTGGCTCCACGAGCCCAATGCCGCCCTCGGAAACGAGCCCCCCCTTCGCCATCTCGACAGCGATCTCGGAGCCCGCCAGGTCGAAGACGTGCTCGTCCGCATCGCCCACGGCGTCTACAGCTAGAACCGTCTCCTGGAGAGCGAGACTCTTCCCGGTCATCCTGAGGAGCACAGCGACGAAGGATCTGCTCCGAATACCTGAAGCGACGAGAGCGGATCCTTCGCTTCGTTCAGGCTGACAGGAGAAGAGGAAAGGGACCTTGCAACTCTGGCGTCTCTGCCGAAAAAAGTACATCGCCTTCGACGGCGAAGGCTCCCGTCTCGCCGGCGGCCGCTGGAACCGCCGCGGAACCGCCGTTGTGTACACCTCCGCCACTCTCTCGCTCGCCGTCCTCGAGTACTTCGTCAACCTCCCCAGGGCCGCGGCGCCCTCGGATCTCGTCGCGATCGCTGCCGAGGTGCCCAAGGACCTTCCGATGACATCGGTGGAGGAGGCCGCGTTGCCGCGCAACTGGCGAAAGTACCCCGCCCCCGAAACGCTCGCCGAGATCGGGACCCGCTGGGCGGAAGAGAGAAAGACACCGATCCTGGTCGTGCCCTCGGCCATTGTTCCCCAGGAAAAGAACTATCTGCTCAATCCTGCGCATCCCCGATTCCGAGAAATCCAAATCGAAACACCCGAGCCACTCTCCCTCGACTCTCGCATGTGGAAGGCCTGAGTCCCTTTCATCCCAGGCTCCTCGCCCTCCTGTCATCCGGACTCTCATCCTCCTTGTCATCCGGAGCCCCCTCATCCTCCTTGTCACCCCGAACGACCTGTCCTCCGAAGCTTCAGCGAATGAGGAAACGAGGGGCCTGCTCCCGCCCTCCGAAGCGAATTCCTCCCTGCTGCGCTCGCGCCGTCGCCATAGCGGCTCTGGCGCGTCGGCGACTTCGGCGGAGGCTCTGGCGCGCCGGCAACCTCGGGATGACAGAAGAGGGCTCGTGCCGCAGCTGGCACGAAGAATGCTCTCTCGCGGAGAGGAGGTCTTATGCGCCGAGAAGCAGCAGCTTTCCTCCTAGGTGTCGCTCTCCTCACCGCCGCGGCATGCGAGAAGAAAGCCGAACCGCGGCTCGAGGTCAAGTCCCAGGCGAAGAGCACGAGCCCGGACGGAGCGAAGACAACGACGACGACCGAATCCCTTCAGGTCGGCTCGACCCTCGCCGGGACAACCGAGACGAAATCGGACACGTCGCAGGGCAAGTCCAAGACCGAGACCGAGGAAGTCATCGGGACAGTGACCGCCTACAAGGCTGGCAAGGAGATCGAAGTCCTGACCGGCGACAACAAGAAGCACAACTTCGGCCTCGACCAGAAAGACACCCGGGTGGACATCGATCCCCGAGTCACGATTGGGACCAAGGTTCAGCTCGTTCAGACCAAGGACGACGCCGGCCGTAAATCCATCTCGGTATCCATACGACCTAACCGCTAGAGACGGCCCTCGAGCAGTTCTCGGAGGCGGGCGTGTCCTTCGCGGCTCACGGGAACGCGGGAGCCGTCGGCGAGGATCGCCACGTGGCTGTTCTTGGCGTAGAGCTCGACTCGCTGGAGGCGGTCGAGGTTGATCACG
>DATIRW010000138.1:0-4492 GCA_035469365.1 Thermoanaerobaculia bacterium | reverse complement strand
GGAGAAGCGGCCGGCCGCCGGGTCCCGGGCTGGAACGCCTCGGGGCGAGGACGCACGAGAAGAAGAACGGCCAGCAGCGCACCCGCGAGAAGGCCTCCCCCCAGGACGAGACGGCCTGCTCGAGGAGCACGGTGTCCCGCGATGCCGCCCTCGGCCTCGATGCGTTGCCAGACGCCGCGGTGAACCGCGGAGTAGTCCGATTCATGCAGCGGCGGCCGCGGCCCGGTCTCGAGCCACGCGCGGCTGTCCCGCAGGCCGCCCTCGAGCGCCCGGCACCGATCGCACGACGCCAGATGTGCCGAGACCTCCCGTGACCCACCCGGATCCAGGTCATGTCCGACGTGCAGGGGCAGGGCTTTTTCGACCTTCGCGCACCTCATCTCGGACCTCCCTTCTCGCCGCCCAGCAGATCAACGCAGAAGCGGCGGATCTTGACCCGCGCCGACGCGATCTGGCCGCGCACGGTCGCCGGACGGGACCCGAGAGCGCGCGCCACCTGCTCGCTCGTCAGCCCTTCGAGATCGCGCAACACGAGCGCCGCGCGCTCCTTCGCTGGCAGCGACGCGAGCGCTTCGAGCAGCCGGTGCCACCGCTCCGCCTCGAGCAGGGCCTCCTCCGCCGCGGCCGGCTGACCCGGATCGGCGTCCGACCCGCGCGCGAGCGGCGCGCGGCGGCGCCGCCGGGCCGCGTCGCGGCAGACGTTGACGGTGATCCGGTAGAGCCAGCCCTGGAAATCGTGCTCCGCGCGGAACCTGCCGAGATGCCGGAAGACGCGCAGATAAACCTCCTGCGCGGCGTCCCGGGCGTCTTCCCGGGTGCCGAGCAACCGCCAGGCCACGCCGAGGACCCTTTCCTGCGTTTCGAGCATCAACCGGTCGAAGGCCCTGCCGTCGCCTTCTCGGGCCCTTTCGACGAGCGCCGCCAGCGGAGACAGGATGTCGGTCCCGTCACGGCCCATGCAGGCCCCGCTAGTCACCAGCGCCGGGGCGGCCGCGCTCGACATGAGGATGTCCGTTCCATGCTTCCTTCTACTGGCCAGGACGGGAAAACGTTGGGCCGGGTTGGACTCTGGCGGAGAATGTGCAAGGCACTGGCGCATGCAGTGGGAAGAGGGACGCGAGAGCGATAACGTCGAGGACCGGCGGGGGTTCCCCATCGGCGGCCGGGGGGCCTCGCTGGGCTGCGGTGGACTGATCCTTCTCCTCGTCGTTTCCTGGCTCACGGGGGTCAATCCACTCCAGCTGCTCAACATGGTCCAGCAAGACTCTCCGAGCACTCCGGCCAGCGCGCCCGCCGCTCCGCGCGGGCCGGCCGGCTCGTTGGCCCCGGCGCCGAGCGACACGCTCGGCAAATTCGCCTCGGTCGTGCTCGCCTCCACCGAGGATGTCTGGTCGGATCTTTTCGAGCGGAGCGGACGCACCTACGAGAGACCGAAGCTCGTGCTTTTCACCGGGGCGGCGCGTTCGGCCTGCGGCCTGGCCTCGGCGGCGGTCGGGCCCTTCTACTGCGCGGAAGATCGAAAGGTCTACCTCGACCTCTCCTTTTTCCAGGATCTCTCGAGCCGGTTTGGAGCCTCCGGCGACTTCGCCGACGCCTACGTCATCGCGCACGAAATCGGCCACCACGTGCAGAACCAGCTCGGTCAGTTCGGCGGGCGGGGTGGAAACGCGGCGTCAGTGCGGATCGAGCTCCAGGCGGACTGTTACGCCGGCGTCTGGGGCTTCCACGCCAACCGGGACCGGCACATGATCGAGCCGGGCGACTTCGAAGAGGGTCTGCGCGCTGCGGCAGCGATCGGAGACGACCGCCTTCAGCGGATGTCGCAAGGCTATGTCGCGCCGGAATCCTTCACGCACGGCTCCGCACGGGAGCGCGCGGGCTGGCTGCGGCAGGGGCTCGAGACCGGCGACCCGAACCGCTGCGACACCGCCCGGTAACGTCCCGAGAAACCAACGGAAGGCGGTTGCCGGGCGGCCTCCCGAATCCGGGGGGATCCTCGCTGATGCGATGTCATTCATGAAGAACGCGGCTTTTAAGCCGTGTCTTCGGCGAGCCACCGATAGAGCGAGCCGCCGATCACGGCGCCGATGATCGGCGCGACCCAGAACAGCCAGAGCTGTTCGAGCGCCCAGCCGCCGACGAAGATGGCCGGTCCCGTGCTTCTCGCGGGGTTCACCGAAGTCTGCGTCACCGGGATGCTGATCAGGTGGATCAGTGTCAGTCCGAGGCCGATCGCGATCGGGGCAAACCCCTGGGGCGCACGCTTGTCCGTCGCCCCCATGATGATGAGCAGGAAGAAGCAGGTCATGACCAATTCCGTAACGAACCCGGCGCCGAGCGAATACCCTCCGAGCGAATGCTCTCCGTAGCCGTTCGAGGCAAAACCCTTCGAAACGTCAAACCCCGCGGCGCCGCTGGCGACGACGTAGAGCATGCCGGCCGCCGCGATGGCGCCGAGCACCTGCGCCACGATGTAGGGCAGGAGTCTGCCGGCAGGAAAGCGGCCGCCAGCCCAGAGGCCGACCGACACCGCCGGGTTCAAGTGGCAGCCGGAGATATGGCCGATGGCAAACGCCATGGTCAGCACCGTCAGGCCGAACGCCAGCGCAACGCCAAGCAGGCCAATGCCCACTTTTGGAAAGGCCCCGGCAATGACCGCGCTGCCGCACCCGCCAAGAACGAGCCAGAACGTTCCGAGGAACTCCGCGCCATACTTCTTCACTTACTTCTCCCTTCGTCAGTGAACGAACTGTAGCGCTTCTCCAACAGCCGATCGAAAAAGGGGCTTCAATGCGCCAGCCGGAGCATCACCTGGCCCCGGTCCGGTCAATACCGGGAGCGAGCTCCACGAGACGAACCTGCGGGCGCCGCTCTTGCGGCCGCCCGCAGGTCGCGCTCGTCGGGATTCAGGACTTCCTTACTCGGAAAGGATGTGGACCTCGACCCGCCTGTTCTGGAACCTGCCCTTCTCCGTCGAGTTGTCCGCTATGGGATTGGATTTGCCGTGCCCCGAAGTCTGGATCCTCGAGCCATCGGCGCCGTGCGCCACGAGATAGTCCTTCACGGCCGCGGCTCTCTTCTCCGAGAGCTTCTGGTTGTACGCGTCGCTTCCGATGTTGTCCGTATGGCCCTCAAGAGAGACCTTGTAACCCGAGTACTTCTTGACGAAGGCGACGGCCTTCTGCAACTCCGCGTCGTCTGCTTTTCTCACCGTCGCCTTGTTGAAGTCGAAATTAACATGAAGCGTGAGGCGATCGATCTCCCTGGCGGCCACGGTAATCGTCGTGGATTCGTCGCGGGATCCGCCGTCGCCGACCGCGGCGATTCTGTAGGTAGTCGTCCGGTCGGGGCAGACCTGCTTGGACCCGTCAGGATTCACCTTTCCGATTCCCTGGTCGATCGAGACGCTGGAGGCATGAGTCGAGGACCACGTCAGCGTCGCGCACTGACCATGCGTTAGCGAGGCCGGGCTCG
The DNA here is from genome assembly GCA_035469365.1 of Thermoanaerobaculia bacterium. GTDB lineage: Bacteria > Acidobacteriota > Thermoanaerobaculia > UBA5066 > Gp7-AA6 > JAWOLE01. The sequence goes on along the minus strand of DATIRW010000138.1, from coordinate 1,018 downwards.
CCGAGAGAGACACAGTGGGCGCAGGCGCGGGCGCAGGCGCGGCCTTGGGCGCGGGCGCGGGCGCCGGCTTGGTCTCGATCTCGGCGGCGACTGCTTTCTTCGGGCACAGCGCGTTCGCCATGCGGATCGCTTCGTTTGCCTTCGCGATCGCTTCCTCCCTGTAGCAGTGGTTGCAGATGTCGTGGGCGTCCTTGTTAAGCTTTGCCGCCGCATTGAATTCGTTCGGGCACTGCTTGTCCTTGCCGGCTGCTCTGGCCGCCGCGATGGCCGCGTCCGCGTCGGTCAGCTCCTTGGGATATCCCGCACACCCGATCAGCCCGCTCACGAGAAAGAGGGCTGCGGCAATCGAGAGCCACGGTCTGAGTCCCTTTGATTCACGCATCGTTTTCTCCTTCCTTCCAAAATCCTTCGTCATGCGAACCCTCCCTTTTCCTTACCGACTCACTTCATCCTGGACACGGTCACGTCCGCTTTCCCCCTGGTTGTTCGAAGTCGTCACAGTTGCAGAGCCTCGAGAGATCCATAAAGGTGGGAACGAGGACGCTCGTGCCCACCGGGGCAGAAAGCCACTTCGCCCTGCGCGAGGGCGAGGCCGGGCAGCAGGAGCCCGCGGCCAAGCCAGTGAGCTGGCATACGAAATCCGTCGGAGCATCTTATCTCCCCCCGTCATCCCCCGCGCAAGGGGAGAATGTACTGGGAACCTGAGGTCGTTAACCTGTCCCGCTGATCGGGGTCCCATCCCCGGTTGGGCGGTCTGGATGTCGTTGATCAAGGCGAAATTCATGGGTCTACGCCGCGGGATCGGAGGCCTGGCGGGCCGGCTCGTCCCGCTGGCTGACCTCCGTGTCCGGCGGCTGGGACTCGGAGGGTGATCGCCGCCATGATGGCCGAGAGGGAGACTGGCGGCTCGAGGGCGAAGGCGGAGCCGCTAAGCGGCTCGACATCAACCCGAGCACGCCCCGCGGCCGCATTCGCAAGCACGGGATCCAGGAGCCTGGCCGCCGCCCCTCCGCGGAAG
>DATIRW010000137.1:0-3900 GCA_035469365.1 Thermoanaerobaculia bacterium | reverse complement strand
TGGAGTCAGAAAGAACACGGCTTGCGGCGCATCATCCACTGGATCCTGTCGCTCGGATCGCGAAGCCTTGCGCCGGAAGCGCTGGCGTTCGACAAGAAGGCCGTCTACGCGATCACGCTGATCGGCATTCCCTCCGCGTTCTTCCTCCACGGCTACGTCGGTTTCATCTTCGGCTCGGTCAAAGCCAATCCCTGGTGGTCGAGCGTCCTGATGCCGATCGTCTTCCTCTTCTCGGCGATCGTCTCGGGCATCGCGATGGTGCTGCTGCTCTATTACCTGACGACGCTCGTGCGCCGCCGCGAGCTCGACATGAAGTGTTTGAACAAGCTGGCTTCGTTCCTCCTCTATGCCCTGATCGTCGACCTGTCCTTGGAGACCCTCGACTTCATTCACCGTCTCTACGAGTCCGAAGAATCGATCAAGATCCTGGTGACGCTCATCTTCTCCAAGCTCTTCGTCAGCCTCACGATCGTCCAGTTGCTCATCGGGACGATCGGGCCGATGCTGCTGCTCGCCGCGGGGCGCTTCTCGTCCCTGCCCTCGGAGTTGAAACGCGTCTCCTACTTCATTGCCGCGCTTCTCGTGCAGGTGGGCATCTTCAGCACGCGGTGGAACGTCGTCATCGGAGGGCAGCTCTTCTCCAAGAGCCTGCGCGGACTGACCACCTTCAAGATGGAGCTCGGCGGAATTGAGGGACTGTTCACGGCGCTCGCGCTTCTCGTGCTCCCGTTCGTGATCCTATTCGTGCTCTTGAAGATCCTGCCGCCCTGGCCGGAAGCGCGGGGGATGCCGGAGCCCCCCGCCCTGAGTGGAGGGCCGGGCGCAGGCGTCGAGGTCGGCGCGGGCACCGCCGACCAGGCCGCACTCGGCGCCTGATCCGGCGGCGACCGCCGGTCGACCGATTCTGCCTCAGCGGGCAGCCGGAAGCCGGCTCGTGAACTCCCCTCGCATCGTTTCGAAGACACGGAGCATCTCCGTGACGGTGCGCGGGACGTAGTCCGACTTGAGGTAGACCCAACCCGTCTCCCGATAGAGCTTGCGGCCGCGGATCCGAGCAATCGCCAGGCGCTTGTGCCGGACGTCGGGAGCGACCGCGGCGTGTGAAAGAACCGTGATCCCGATCCCGCTCGCAACCATCGCCTTGATGATCTCGGCGTTCTCCGTTTCCATGGCGACGTCCGCGGAGACGTTTTCCTCCCGCAGGAAGTTCTCGATCGTTTCCCGGGTTCGCGAACCGGTCTCGTAGAGAATCAGGGGGTATCTCCCGATCTCCCGCGCACTCACCATCCGCTTGCGTGCGAGGGGGTGTCGCTCGGCGGTCACCACGACCATCTCCTCCTTCAGGACCGGGACGACCTGCAGGTCTTCCGCGATCACCGGAAGGGTCAGGAGTGCCAGGTCCATCTCGTGGCCACGCAACTTCCGCAGGATCTCCTCCGAGCTCCCGGAGCTGACGCGAACGTCGACGGCCGGATGGAGTCTCCGATATCTCTTCAGGAGACGCGGCAGGATGTACATGCACACGCTCATGCCGCCCGCGAGACGTATGCGCCCCCGTCGCAGCTCATGGACGTCCGACAGCTGCTCCACGACCTGCTGCATTTCCCGAAAAACGTTGTAGGCGGCTCTGACCAGGATCTCCCCGGGCTGGGTCAGCGAAACGCGACGGCCGTCCCGGTTGAAAAGCGGACCTCCGAGCTCCTTTTCGAGCAGGCCGATTTGCCGGCTGATGGCGGATTGCGAAACGTGAAGGCGCTCCCCGGCCCGGGTGAAGCCGTTTTCCTCGGCCACGGCGAGGAACATCTCGAGCTGACGGATATCCATGTCGAAATCAGATAGCTGTGATGATTTCATTCTATTTTACTTATGCACACCTTCCTTTCAAGCTCCGGCGGAGGGGAAGGGCGTGACCATCCGCGCGCAATCCGCATCCCGGGCCGGTCTCTACGACCCCGGTTTCGAGCACGACGCCTGCGGCGTTGGCTTCGTGGCCGAGCGGGCCGGACGGCCGACACCGCGGGTATTGCCGCTGGCCCTCGAGGCTCTCGCCCGGATGGCGCACCGCGGAGCCGTGGACGCCGACGGCCGGACGGGGGACGGTGCGGGCGTGATCACGCAGATTCCCCACGATCTTCTCGCCAGCGAGTTCGCCCGGCGGGGAGCGCGGCTTCCGAGCGTCGGGTCTCTGGCGGTCGGCCTGCTCTTCCTTCCGTCGGGCGGAGACGAGCGCCGGGTCTGTCGGGAGGGCGTGACCCGCGCTCTCCGGGACGGCGGGCTACCGCTGCTGGGCTGGCGCAAGGTCCCGGTTCGGGAAGAGGCGCTCGGGCCCAAAGCCCGGGGTTCCCGTCCCGCGATCTTCCATCTGCTGGTGGGGCGTCCCGGTGGTCTCACGGACGGGGAGTTCGAGACGCGGCTGTTCCTCGCGCGAAAGGAGATGGAACGCCGGCTGTGCCCGTTCCTGCCGGAGCGTTTCGCCGTCGCTTCCCTCAGCCACCGAACGCTCGTCTACAAGGCGCTCGCGCGCGGAGTGGACCTGGCCGGCGTCTACCCCGACCTCGAGAATCCACTCTTCGCGACGGCGTTCGCGCTCTTCCATCAGCGCTACAGCACCAACACGTTGCCCTCCTGGCCTCTCACTCAGCCGTTCCGCGTGCTCGCGCACAACGGCGAGATCAATACGATCTCCGGCAACCGCGCGCGCATGCGTTCGCGCGGGGCAGCGATCGCGGCCGCGGGTCGTCCCGAGCAGAAGGCCCTGCTGCCCCTCCTCCAGGAAGGGATGAGCGATTCGGCAAACCTCGACAACGCGGCGGAGATTCTGACGCGCACGGGGCACTCGCTGCTGCAATCCATCGCGATGCTTCTGCCGCCCGCCTGGGAGAACGATCCGGACCTTCCGCGCGACGCGCGCGCGTTCTTCGAGTACCAGGCCGCTCGCATGGAGCCATGGGACGGCCCCGCCCTCGTCGTGTTCACCGACGGCTTGACCGTGGGCGCCGCCACGGATCGAAACGGCCTACGGCCGGCACGCACCGTCGAGACCCGCGACGGCCTCTTCGTGCTCGCCTCCGAGGCGGGAGTCGTCGACGTCGCCGAGGACAACGTCCTCTCCCGGGGCCGGCTCCAGCCCGGAGACCTGCTGGCGCTCGACCTCGAGCAGCACGTCGTCCTCGAACGGCCGGCGATTCACGCTCGACTGGCGGCCGAAAAGCCTTACCGGCAGTGGCTCGAGACGAACGCCCGCCCGGCGCTCCTGGCCGTGCGCCGCGGCGCCCCCTCGGCCTTCGGCGGCGGGCCGTCGTGCAGCGTCCCGGTCCTGAAGGCCTTCGGCTACACGCGCGAGGAGATGGAGCTCGTCCTCGCGCCGATGCACCGCGAGGGTCGCGAGCCACTGGGATCCATGGGGGACGACACGCCGCTGGCCGTGCTGTCCGGGAAGCCGCGCCTGCTCTTTTCGTACTTCAAGCAGAGGTTCGCTCAAGTGACCAATCCCCCGATCGACCCGTTGCGCGAGGCGCTCGTGATGTCGCTCGCGACGCCGCTCGGGCCGGAGGGGGACTTCTGGACCGAAGGGCCCGAGCACGCGGCGCGCGTCTGGATCGACGGGCCGGTGCTGCGTCCGGAAGAGGTCGGCGCGGTGGCCGCGGGTACGCTGGGCGGGTCCTGCCGGAAGGTCTCGCTTCGATTTCGAACTGCCGGCGGCCTCGCCGCATTTCGACGCCGCCTCGACCGGGTGATCCGCGCGTCGGTTCGCGCCGCGCAGGAAGGCGCGTCCTGGATCGTCCTCTCCGACCGGGGCGTGGACGCGAGGCACGCGGCTCTTCCGACGCTGCTCGGCGCGGCCGCCGTGCATCAGAGCCTGGTCCGGCGCGGACTGCGATCCCGCGTCGGTCTTCTCGT
>DATIRW010000136.1:0-13884 GCA_035469365.1 Thermoanaerobaculia bacterium | reverse complement strand
GAAGGTACAGATCCCCGGTCTCGCGCGGGAGAACAGGAACCGCTTTCCGTCCGGAGCGATCGCGACGTCCAGATAGCGCCCGGGCCCTCCAACGGACCCAAGCGCTCTGCCCGCGCGGTCGAACCAGGTCAGGCGCAGGACATCCTTCTGCGAATGGTAGGCGAGCGTCCCGGCGCGGGCCGTGAAGTCCGCAAACCCGGTCGACAGAAAGTAATTCACGGAGGCGGCAATCGGCAGCGGGGGGCCCGCGAGCTTCGCGGACAACGGGTCGAACCTCTGTCCGAAGAGCGCGCCCTCTCGCGCGAAGATGAGATAGCCCGGCTCGAGCATCTCTGCGCGAGAGCGGAGAGGAGTGATTGCGGTTGGCGGCTTTCCGGGCCGGGCGAGCATCAAGGTCCCGTCCGCGCTCCTGCTCGATATTGCGCCCCAGGCCAGGTACAGGAAGCTCCTCCCGTCGGGCAGGAACGACGGCCATTGGACCCGAAAAACCCCGCGGGGCGGATCGGACCGAACGACGACTTCAGGTTTGCCGCCGTCTGCGGAGACCCCGTAGATCGCGTCCCCCTGCACGTCGGCAAAGAGGATCTGTCCGCCGGCGCCCCAGGACCCCGAACGTCCGACTCCGCCGCCAATCTCGCAGATTGGAACGGGCGCGCCTCCGGAAACGGCCACGCGCGCGAGCCGCTCGCGCGTGAAGAAGGCGAGCGACCCTCCGTCTGGCGACCAGAAGATCGAACTGGCTCCTTCCGTACCATCGATCGGCCGGGCGTCCAGGCTGGAGAGAGCGCGGACCCACGCGCGTGCTCGGCCGTCGGATTCGTGCGCCACGAAGGCGAGCTGCCGCGCATCCGGCGAGAGCTGAAGAGGGGACCCCTCCACCCAGCTCGCGAACTCGCCTCCGGCGGGAGGCGGCACGGAGAATTGGATCGGGTTCGCGGCGGGCGTCTGCGGCGCGCGCGCCCGGAGAAGCAGAACGATCGCGAGCGACAGCACCGAGGCGGCGATCACCCAGGGCGCGGAACGCCGGAGCGCGCCCGGGGCCGGCACCGGGGCGGCTTCCCTTGCCTCCGAGATCATCGCGATCTGCAGCGCGATGTCCCGGGCAGACTGCCAACGGTGCTCGGGGTCCTTGGCGAGACAGGTCCTGACCAGTCGGTCCAGGGCCGGGGGACTCATTGCCTGCGAGGCGGAGACCGGCGGTGGCTCCGTCGCGAGGATCGCCGACAGCAGCGACGCCTGGCTTGCGCCCGAGAACGCCTTCTTTCCCGTCACCGTCTCGTAGAGCGTCACGCCGAAGGCGAAGATGTCCGTGCGCGTGTCCGCCGTCTTGCCCTCGAGTTGTTCCGGTGCCATGTATTGCACCGTCCCGAGGATCGTTCCCTCCGCGGTCAGCGGCGCATCCCGCGTCGCGAGCGCCGAGAACCGCGACGCGGCCGGTTGCTCCTCCTCTTCCCGGAGCTTCGCGAGTCCGAAGTCGAGGACTCTGGCGCCGGATTTCGTGACCATCACGTTGCCCGGTTTGAGGTCCCGGTGCACGACCCCCATGCGATGCGCGGCTTCCAGGGCCTCCGCGATCTGAGATCCGATCTTGAGCGCCTGGTCCAGGGGAAGCGGTCCCTTCGCGAGCCGCTCCGCCAGCGTTTCCCCCTCCAGGTACTCGAGCACCAGATACTCGGTTTCGCCTTCGCGGCCGACGTCGTAGACCGCGCAGATGTTCGGGTGAGAGAGTTGTGAGATCGTTTTTGCCTCCCGCTCAAACCGCTGGCGGACCTCCGGCGAAGCGGAGAGGTGGGACGGCAGGACCTTGATGGCCACCGTCCGCTCGAGCCGCGTGTCTCTCGCTTTGTAGACCTCGCCCATCCCTCCCGCGCCGATACGATCCTGGACCTCGTAGGGACCGAGCCGCGTTCCCGGGGCAATCACAGAATCACGACCACGGATCTCATTTCACGCTCCGGCACGATCTCCCAGTCCGAGACTCGATGCAACCGCGGCCAGGCGCCGGTCGAGCGTCCAGAGCCCGCAGCGATCGAGCGCGGCGGCGGCCAAAAGATGCACATCCACCCAGCCCAGTCCGCTTGTGGCGAGTTCCCTCTGCTCGACGAAGCGCAGCACCTCGTCGTGATCCGCGAGCGTCGCCTGCGGAAGATCCGAAAGCAACCCGAGGATCTCCTGCCGGTGTTTGAGATGTCCGAGCGCGATCTCGCCGATCACGAACTGGTGTCCCGCGATCTCCCCCTCTGCGAGCAGGGACACCATGCGGGTATTCGCGCAGCGAAGGTGATCCACCCAGACCGAGGTGTCGGCGAGGATCAACGGCCAGGCCCGCGGCGCGGGCGCCGTCGCCGCACGGCGCGCAGGCGCGGCTCGGACCCGCCCAGGGCCGCCAGGCGCCGGGCGCTCTCCCGGGCGATCAAGGCTTCCAGACCGGCGTGCACCACGGCCGTCTTCTCCTTGAAGCCCGACAACTTTCGGGCCTTCTCCACCAGCGCGTCATCCAGGATCAGGGTCGTCCTCATATGCATGATTATGGCCGATTCATATGTCTCTGTCCAAGAGGGACCGGCCCCTTTCGGAAGACACTCCTTGAAGATTCACGAGTGTTCGGAGCTAGGCTATGGCAACGTCGCAACGCCTCAAGCGAAGGAGAGACGTCGTGAGTGAGAGGGGCGGGATGCCGCCGGGGGAATTCACTCTTCGCGCGGTCGCCGCGGGAGTCGTCCTCGGGCTCGTCTTCGGCGCAGCGAACGCGTATCTCGGGCTGCGCGTCGGCCTGACCGTCTCCGCCTCGATTCCGGCGGCCGTCATGGCGGTGGCGTTCTTTCGCCTGCTCGGCCGCCGCGGCACGATCCTGGAGGCGAACATTTCCCAGACGATCGGGTCCGCCTCCACGGCGCTCGCCACGGGGACCATCTTCACGATCCCCGCCCTCTTTCTCTGGGGCATGGCGCCGCCGTACCTTCAGGTCGTCGCGCTCTGTTTCCTGGGCGGCGTCCTCGGACTGGCGGCGATGATCCCGCTGCGCCGCATCCTGATCGTGGAGGCGCGCGAGGAGCTGCCCTATCCGGAGGGGACCGCCTGCGCCGAGGTCTTGAAGGCGACCTCCCGCGCGTCGAGCACGGGGGCGTGGATCTTCCGCGGGATCGCCGTGGCCGCGGCGGTCAAGCTGGCCACCGGCCTCTTCTTCCTCTTTCCGAGCGAGCTCTCGGCGAGACTCCCCGTCCTGCCCAATGCCGTGCTCGCTCTCGAGCTCGCCCCGGCGCTGCTGGCGGTCGGTTACATCCTCGGCTACCGCCAGTCCGGGGTGCTCGTCTCGGGATCTCTCGTCTCGGCTCTCGTCCTGATTCCCCTGATCAGTTGGGTCGGAGGCGGACTATCGGCGCCGCTCTTTCCGGAGACGACACGGCTCGTCTCGAAGATGGGAGCCTCCGACATCTGGTCGCGCTACGTGCGGTACGTCGGCGCGGGCGCCGTGGCGGTGGCCGGGCTGCTCACGGTTGTCAAGAACCTGCCGACCATGGGAGGCGCTTTCGCCGGGGCCGTGCGAGGCCTGTCGCGGAAAAGCGGAATGGAAGCGGCGTCCGGCGCCGCGGCGGACCGCGACCTGCCCGGACGGTTCGTCGTCGGCGCGATCCTCTTCGTGATCGCGGCCGCAACGTTCGTGCCGGGGATCTTCGCGGGCGGGATGGGGCCGCTTCCGCGCGCGGTGTGCGCCGCCGGCGTGGCTGTCTTTGGTCTCCTCTTCGTGACGGTCGCGGCGCGGATCGTGGGAATCGTGGGCGTCTCCTCCCAGCCCACCTCCGGCATAACGCTGGTCACGCTGCTCGGAGTGGCGTCTGTTTTCGCCGCCGCCGGATGGACGGAGCCCGCGGCGCGCGCGGCCGTCCTGACGGTCGGAACGATCGTCGCCATCGCGGCCTCGAAAGCGGGCGACATCTCTCAGGACCTGAAGACCGGATACCTGGTGGGCGCGACACCGGCGCGGCAGCAGCTCGGGCAGCTGATCGGCGCCGCTTTCGCCTGCTGGGGCGTGGCCGGAACCGTGCTCCTGCTCGGCGGCGCGTACCAGTTCGGCACGAAGGAGATCCCGGCGCCTCAGGCCGTGTTGATGAAGACGATCATCGAGGGAGTCCTCTCCGGCGCCCTGCCCTGGGGGCTCGTCCTGACCGGGGGCGGCCTCTCGATCTCCGCGATGCTCTGCGGCGTCTCCGGCCTCGCATTCGCGATCGGCGTCTACCTGCCGCTCGCATCCATGGCGCCGATCTATGTCGGCGGATGCATTCGCGCCTGGGTGGAGCACCGGCGGCGAGAATCGCGCGCCGAAGGCGATCCGGGCATCCTCGCGGCGTCCGGGCTCGTGGCCGGAGAGGGACTGGCCGGCGTCCTCGTCGCCGCGCTCGTCGCGGCCGGAATGGCGCCGAGGGCGATGGCCCCGAGGCTCTCCGGCGCCGCCGGTGAAGCCCTGACCCTGCTCGTCCTGGCCGGCCTCGCCGTCTTTCTCGCCCGGGCGGGCTCGAGAAAAAGTTGAGAGTTGAGAGTTGAGCCCGGGCTTCCTGCTCGAGGCAGCGGAGTTGGTCGGTCGGCGGCGAAGCGAGGGCGAATGGCTTTGACCGCGACCTTGCGGCCGAGCCGGGTGTCCCGCGCCCGGTACACCTCCCCCATCCCACTTGCGCGAGGGGAGTGAGGATCTCGTACGGCCCAAGGCGGGTACCGGTGTCGATACCGCTCATCCCTTCGGCTTCATCAGCTCCTCAAACGGCCGGTAGCCCCTGAGGGGCTCGATGTCAATGTCCCGGTGGATCTCGATGCTGAAGGGATAGCCCTGCGCGAAGGCGTCCCGCAACAGCGCCACAGCCCGCTCCTTTTCGCCGAGCTGCGCGGCTATCACGGCCTGCAGAAAAGCGCCTTCCCCCCGGTTCGTGCAATCCTCCTTCCGGTCGCGCAAGGATGCTTCGACCTGCCGCGCCCGCGCCGTGTCGCCCAGGTGCGCGGCCGACGAGCCGACCCGCGCCAGCCGGTAGCTGTCGTTGGGACTCTCGGCCAGCAGAGCATCGGCGATCGCTTTCGACTCCGCCGATCGCTCGGCGTATGCCAGAGCAGCGAGCAGCCCCAGCCGATACCCGGCAGCCGCCGCGTCCGGCTGCGCTCGGAACCAGGCTACGGCCCGCTCCGCCATCCGGAGCGATGCCTCCCGGTGGCCGTGAGCGCGCAGCTCGGCGGCCGCCACGTTCATGAAGCGCAGGGGTGTTCCCTCGGCCTTGGCCGCGAGCCTTTCGTCCATCACCCGATCGGCCGCGGTCAACCGTCCCAGCGCGGCCAGCGCTCCCGCCTTGCATTCGTAGAAATAGGCGACATCCGGATACTCGCGCAGGCTCTCCTCCACGACCTTCAGCTCCGTCTCGTATTCCCGCTGCGAGTGGTATGCGCATGCGAGCTGAAGGCGCGGCCACCAACGAGTGCCCATCGCCGGCGACCACCACTTCGGGATTCCGGCATAGGTAGCACCCGCCCGCCGGGGCAAATTCAGCCACTGTTCCCAGTTTCCCCGTTCGAATCGGAGCCCGTAGCTCACGCGGCCTCCCGCGAGGCGCGCGAGCCTCTCCTCCATTTCCTGAAACAGCCGCAGCTGCATCGCACCGCGGTTCTCGTAGCGGGCTCGGAGCGACGTCACCCAGAGACGCTCGAAGTCCGTGAAGTTTCCGACACGGCTTTCGAGGTCCGCGAGCACCCGGGCCTGATCCTCGCACCGCCCGAGGTTGACGAACACCGCGAACGGGACAGCTCGCGCGTACATGAACTCGGGGTCGAGCTCGGACGCACGGCTGTAGTGCGCGAGGGCCTTCGTGTCGTCCACCTCGCGCAGCTCATTGCCCCGCTGGAACTCGACGAACGAATCGAGCGTGGGGCTGTGGACGATCCGGGGGTCATAGATCGCGTCCTCGCCATGGACGGCCCCGGCCCCGAGCACCCGCTGTCGCAGCGGCTCGAGCAGGGACGACGCGGCGCGGCGGCTTCCGGCGACCGGCTCGAAAGTGGCGATCAGGCTGGCCTGCAATGCGTCGAACAGCTGCGCCTGGATGCGGAGGTCCTCGCCCGCGGCATAGTACGCCCCCGACACGAGAAGGGCCGCTCCATTCTCCTTCGCCAGCACGCGCAGCGCCGCCACGCTGGCGCGATCACCAACTTTCGAGGCGAAGGCCGTGGCCGGCACGATGGCCTCGCCGCCCGCGAGCGTGGCATTGCGCGTCAACGCCTCCACGATCAGCGAGCCGAGATTGTCGAGGGCGGGGTCGCCGGTCCGATTCTCGAACGTCGCCACGACGGTTCTCTTGGGGTCCAGCGCCGGAGCGGACCTCCTCGAGGGCGGCCGGAGAAGGACAGTCGCCACGACCGCGAGAAGGGCTGCGCCGGCCGCCGCAGCCACCCACAACTTCTTCACCCCCGGCCTGGGGGCCACCGACGGCGCCGTTACCGGGGCCGCCGACGCCCCCGACTGGGCCCGCAGCGCCAGCGCCAGGTCGTGCGCCGAGGAGAACCGATCGGCCGAATGCTTCTCCAGACACCGTCGGACGATCTCCTCGAGCGCCGGCGCGATCGCCCTCCCCGTGCCGGAGAGCGGCGGCGGATCCTCGCTCATGATCGCCGTGACCGTCTCCGCTCCGGTGGCTCTCAGAAAGGGCGACCTGCCGGCCAGCATCTCGTACAGAACGCACCCGAAACCGAAAATGTCGCTGCGCGCGTCGGCTTCCTCTCCGCGAAGCTGCTCCGGCGAGATGTATCCCATTGTTCCCAGGACCGTCCCGCTCTCCGTCCGGGGCCCCTGGTCCACGGTCGTTCCCTCCGGGCTGGCGGCAGTCTCCGGCCGAACCAGCTTGGCCAGGCCGAAGTCGAGAACCTTCACGACGCCGTCGCTCGTGACGAAGACGTTGGCCGGCTTCACGTCCCGGTGGACGACCCCTTTCGCGTGCGCGGCCGCCAGGCCGTGGGCGATCTGTACTCCGATCTCCACGGCGGCGCGTGGAGACAGTGGCCCGCCCGCCAGCCGGTCTTTCAGCGTTTCGCCCTGGAGCAGCTCGGTGACGACGAAGGGCGCTTCCTCGTGACTGCCGACGTCGTAGAGCGCGACGATGTTGGGGTGACTGAGCGCCGCGACGGCGTGGGCCTCCTGCTGGAAGCGGAGGAGCCGGTCGGGATCGGCGGCGAATTTTGGCGGCAGCACCTTGATCGCGACGTCGCGGCCGAGCCGACTGTCTTTTGCGCGATAGACCTCCCCCATCCCTCCCGCGCCAAGCGGCGAGAGGATCTGATACGGGCCGAGTCGAGTGCCGGCGGCGAGCGTCATTGGCTCACTTCAGCCCTTCGGCCACCAGCGTGGCGCTCGCCGAGACCGACGGGCTTCTTGCCCGGCGGCGCCGAGGGCGACAGAATCTCGTAGGGACCGTGAGGGGATCCGACTGTCAGGGCCAAAGTGGATGTAGCTAGGACCTGGCTTCGAAGCACCGCAAGATGTACATGAATCAATGAGGGTCAAACTACCGCATCCCGAATCTCGCCTTGATGAGCGGTTTTCCGGCAGAGGTTACTGAGTCGCCGGCGGCTTGAGAAGCGCCGGCCAGCCGAGGAGCCGGGGAAAGCCAGTGGCCGGCCTGCGGTGAGGGCTACTTGAGGCTCTCCTGCAGCCAGCGCAGGAGGGCGGAACGGTGCTCCTCGGTCAGGGTCGACTGATGACCCGTTTCCGCCCAGAGGATCAACCTGGGTTGTCTGGTGAGGCGTTGAAGCGGCTCGACCGAGGTCTCCTTGATCATGTCGGTGTCGTGGGTGCCGTTGATCATCAACAGCGGGCGGGGGCTGATACGGCCGATGTAGTTGGCCGGGCAGGCCGCGGGCAGGTGCCCGCGCTCGAGCGCATCGAAATGACCTCCGTACAGCATGGCGACCGCGGCCAAGCGGCGGTCGGCAGCGCCCGCGATCGCCGCGGCGATTGCGCCGCGGCTCATCCCGACCAGGGCGATCCGCTTCGCGTCCGCGCCCCGCTGTTCCACCAGGAGGTCGAAGGCGCGGCTCACGTCCTTCACCGTTTGCGTGACCCAGGCCAGATAGACCGGCTGCTGGTTGTAGATGCGGTCGTGCTTCTCCTGTTCGGTGAACGTCGTCAGCAGGTCGGTGCTGCGCTCTCCGAAGTACTGCATGTCGATCGCCAGCACGTTCAACCCTGCGCGCGCGATGAGAGGGGCCATCAACTGGACGCCAGGATTGTCCTTGCCCGCCGGTCCGCCGCCGTGCAGCAGGATCACGGACGGCCACCTCTGCGAAGCCGGGGCGGCCGGCCTGTAGAGATGCGCGTAGGCGCGGACGCCCCGCGTGCTCTGGAACGACAGGTGCTCCCTCTTCACGCCGTCCTTCTCCTCCGTGTCGATGACGCGCAGGTCGAAGGGCAGCTTCTTGTCGTAGGCGAAGAAATCGAGGTATGTCTGAAAGGTCTGATCGTCAACGGGCCGGGCAAGCCAGGCGTCGGCGGCGGCCGGCGTTTCCGCGGTTGCGTGCGGGGCCATCGCGGCCCCGGCCGTAAGGATGAGGAGAACAACCCGGCGAAGGCGTTTCATGCGAAAGGGTCCTCTCGATCGAGATCAGCGTCCCGGAACCGGCCGGACGAGCCGGAAGCCGATGGCCTCGTTTGCGAACGCGGGGTCGAAGGCCTCGGTGTGCGAAAGCTCGAACATGTAGGCGGGATCCTCCCACGATCCGCCGACCACGGAGCGCAGTGCCGAGTCGGACGGTGGGTCGCGCAGCCACTCCCGCACATTTCCGGCCATGTCGAAGCAGCCGAAAGGGCTCACGCCGAGAGGGTAGGACCCGACCGGGCGAGTCCCGACCAGCCCGAAGTTCGCGCGGACCTCCGCCGTCTTGACGTCGTTTCCCCATGGGAATGCACCGTGCGTATCGCCGAGCGCCGCACGCCACCACTGCTCCCGGGTGGGGAGCTCTTTTCCAAGCCAGCGCCCGTAGGCGGTTGCCTCGTACCAGGACACGCCAACCACCGGGTGGTCGCCCTTGCCTTCCGGAAAGGTTCCGCCGGACCAGGAACGCGGGCCGGGGAGGCCGGTCCGATCCACAAAACCTTTCAACGCCGCGGCCCACGGCATCGGCTTGCCTTTCACAAGCAGGGTCTCCGGCCAGAAGGTCTGGTCCCGGTAGCCGCCCGCTGAGACGAAGCCCAGGAAACGCGCATTGGTGACCTCGTGCTTGTCGATCAGGAAGGCCTGGACTGCCTCACCCTCGCGGGAGACCGCGGATCCACCTTCATCGACCAGCGTCATGCCGTCGGAGGCGGCGGTCGACGCAAGCAGCTTTCGGACGACCCGCAGATCCTTTCCCACCTCGACGGGCTCCAGGAATTCCACGGAGTTCATGTGGTCCGCGGCCAGGCGGACGAAGTACTCTCCGGCGATCAGGCGCGCGGTGACCGGCGCGCGGCCGATCGTGAGCGGCCGGCGGGATGCGAATCCGGCAAGCGGCTGCACGCGCGTTACGGCGACCGTGGCCCCGGCAGGATCGCTCGCGACCGACAGAGTCCCGGCGACTCTCTTCGCCAGGCCGGCAAGCCGCTCATCGCCGAGGTCGAGCCCCTTCTCCTGCAGCAGGCCGGAGACCTCGTCGAGGCGCCCGCCCGCGGCCGCGGCTTCGAGGCCGGCCGTCACTGCCCGGAACCGGCTGGTCTCCTGCGTCCGCCGGATCAAGAGGCCGGCGGCGATCAAGAGAAGGACGAGACCCGCGAGCCCGCCATACAGAAACGCGCTCTTCCCGCGCGGAACGATGGCTCGAACCGGCGGCTCGGCAGCAGGACTCGTCTCGCCGGGAGCCTTCGCGGGGACCGCCTCGCGCGGGCCCGACGAGGTCTTGTCGAGCTCCGAATCGCTCAGGATTGACCGCAGGTCGAATGCGAGATCACGGGCGGCCTGCAGCCGCTCCTCGGGATTCTTTTCGAGGCAGCGCCGGAGGAGGCGGCTCAATCCGGCGGGCACCTGTTTTCCCGACTCCGAAACGTCGGGAGGATCCTCGTTCAAGATCGCGGTGAGGGTTTCGGGCGCCGTCGGGCGGGCGAAGGCGCGGCGTCCCGTCAACATTTCGTAGAGCACGCATCCGAGCGCGAAGATGTCGCTGCGGGTGTCCGCCGAAGAACCGCGCGCCTGCTCGGGAGACATGTAACCCACGGTGCCCATCAGGATTCCCGGCTCAGTTTGCGGGGGCGTAGTCGGAGCCGAGGTCTGGTCCTGTTGAGACAACACGGGCGAGAGCCGCGCAAGGCCGAAATCCAGGATCTTCACGCGGCCGTCCCGGGTGATGAAGATGTTGTCGGGCTTCAGGTCCCTGTGGACGATTCCCTTCAGGTGTGCGCCGGCCAGTCCGTCGGCGATCGCCGCCCCGATCTCGACGGCCTTTCGCCACGGAAGCCCGGAGGACGCAAGCCGGTTTCGCAGCGTCTCCCCTTCGAGCAACTCCGTCACGACGTAGAAGACGCCCTGGTCTTTTCCGAGATCATGGATGGCCAGGATGTTCGGATGCGACAGCGCGGCGACGGCCTGCGCTTCGCGTTCGAGACGCGCCACCGCGTCGGGATCCTGAGCGCGGTTAGCCGGGAGGACCTTGACCGCCACCTCCCGTCCGAGTCTCGTATCCCGCGCGCGGTACACCTCGCCCATCCCGCCCGCGCCGAGCGTTGACAAAATCTCGTAAGGGCCCAGTCGCGTCCCGGCGGAAATGGTCATGATGAGCCTGCCGAGATTCTACGTCTGGCCGCTGCCTTTTCTCTGGAGCGGGCCTCGTTTCCGTCCCGATTACAAATCACCAATCACGAATCTCGGCTCTCATGGCGCGGCTCCGGCGAGGCGCTTGTCGAAGTTCAGGACGACGTCGAGCCGCGCCGCCTTGTTCGGGTCCTTCTGTCGGACGATGACGATGAAGCGCTTGCCGTCGGGCGCCACGTCGTAGATGTCGCTCCCCTCGAGCGCGCTCGGGCGAGCGAGGCGGAAGAGAGGGCGAGGCTCGCCCGGCGAGAAGACAGGCGCCAGCCTCACCGGCGCCGCGAACAGCTGGTCTCCGCTGAAGAAGAAGAGCTCCCGGCCGTCGCGCGACCAGATCGCCGCGGAACCTCCGTTGCGCGAGACCTGCCAGCGGCCGGCGAGACTCGGAAATGCCTGGACGTAGATCTGCTCGCCGGCCTCGTACTGGCCCGTATAGGCGATCCAGCGGCTGTCGGGCGAGATCTTGCCGAGGTTCTCGGCGCCGGGCGTCGCGATCAGCGCGCGTGCTTCGCGCGTTCCCGTGAGCGGGAGGAGATACATGTCGGTCCGGGTCGGCAGGCCGCTCATGGAGAAGATCAACGCGGAGCCGTCGGGAGTGAAGGAGTCCACGAAGATCGGCACGAGCCGGGTGGACTTCCAGAGGACCTCCGGGGTGCCGCTGCCGTCCGCGCGCTGGCGCACGATCGCATCTCCGGTCGGCGACGAATAGACGACGCTCGCGCCGTCCGGAGTCCAGCGGGGGACCTGCGCCTTTCCATTGGAGGTCAGCTGGAACTGGCCGCCGTGGATGAGGTCGGCGATCCAGATGTCGCTTCGCGCGCCGCCGCCCGGCCCTTCCCCGTAGGCGGCCTTCTGCCCATCGGGAGAGAGGGCGACCTGACTGTAGACCCCCGCGGGGATGCCCGTCGGCTCGCGCCGCCCGGCGCGGTTGATCCAGACGATCTCGTTGACGTTCTGCGTGCTGATCCCCGCGGCGTAGACGAGCGTTCCCGTCCTCGCGACGCCGAAATAGGAAATCCCGCTGCGTGCGTCCCCGCTGACCCCCTGGAGCACCGGCGCGGGAGTGCCTCGCACCTCAGCCGTCTTGACGTCGAACGGCACCGCGAGCACGTCGCCGTGGCGCGCGAGGAGGAGCCGGCCGGGAGGCGCATAGCGCGCGAGGCTCGCTCCGCGGTAGACAACGTGTCTCCTCCCGCTCTTGAGCGAGACCGCGTCGATGCGCGCTTCGTCGTAGTCGCCCGGCTTGTCCTCCGTGCCGACCGTGAAGAGAACCGTCTCTCCGCCGGGGAGGATCTCCGGCCAGCGGTGCGTGCGCTCGCGGGCGGTGGCGTCGAGCGTAGTCAATGGACGCGACTCTCCGCCGGCGGCGGGAATGCGGAAGAGCGGCGAGTTGACGGTCGGGGCGAAGACGATCGTGCCGTCGTCGCCCCAGACCGAGCCGCGGACCTGGGAGGCTCCCGCGAGCGTGATGGGCGTCCCGCCGCGGACCGCCACCTTCTTCAGCTTGTCTCCGGCCACGAAACCGAGCCATTCGCCGTCGGGCGAGAAGAAGACATCGTCGCCGCCTTCCGTGCCGGCCACCGGCTCGGCGGTCTCACGCGACAGATCGCGCAAGTAGATCTGGCTCATGTCTCCGCTTTTCCCGCGGAAAGCGATGCGTCTGCCGTCGGGTGAGATCGCGAGGACCTGCACCTGCGTCAGGAGATCGGGATCGAGGCTAACGCCTTCGGGCAGATTGACCGAGAAATGGACGACGTCCGCGGCGGCCGGGGGAGCGCGGCGCAGCGAGAGGGCGATAACGAGAGCGAGGCCAGCCGCGACGAGCCAGGGGAGCCAAATCAGAGCTCGCGCTCTCGCGGTTCTCGGAGGGGCTGGGGAGGATGGGCGCTCCGCCGCCGGCTCGGCCGCATCGTCGATCTCGAGCCTCGCGTCTCCGGCATCGCGCAGGCGCTTCTTCGGATCTCGCTCCAGGCAGCGGCGCAGGAGGCGCACGATGTTGGGAGGCGTGTCGGACGGTAACGCGGCGAAGTCCACGTCCTGGCGCAGCACGGCGGCGAGGATGTCGGACGCCGTCTCTCCATCGAAGACGCGTCTGCCGGTGAGCATCTCGAATAGAACGCAGCCGAAGGCCCAGATGTCCGCGCGCCGGTCCACGGGCCTGCCGCGCGCCTGCTCCGGGCTCATGTAGGCTGCCGTCCCCAGGATGACTCCCGCGGCGGTGGCGCGCGCCGTCAGTGTCGGCGAGTGGGTCACCTGCGGTGAGCTGCCAGACGCCGGATCGGCCTCGAAGGCCTTTGCCAGACCGAAATCGAGAATCTTCACCCGGCCGTCGGGCGTGACCATGACGTTGGCAGGCTTCAAGTCCCGATGGACAATCCCCCTCTCGTGCGCGGCCTCCAGCGCCTCGGCGATCTGACGCGCGATCGGCAGCGCTTCGTCGAGAGGAATCGCGCCGCGCGCGATCCGCGCATCCAGCCCTTCGCCTTCCACCAGCTCCATGACGAGGATGTGGCGTCCGGCAACCGCCTCGAAGGAGTGGACCGCCGCGATGCCAGGATGATTCAGCGCGGCGAGCGCCTTCGCCTCCCGCTCGAACCGCGCGACGCAGTCCCGGTCCTCGAAGAGCTCCTCCGGCAGCACCTTCAACGCGACGTCGCGATCGAGTTTCGTGTCGCGCGCCCGGTACACCTCGCCCATCCCGCCCGCTCCAAGCGGGGATATCACCTCGTAGGGCCCCATGCGGGATCCCGCTGCCAGGGTCACGGCTTCTTCGCCTGCGCCGGGGAGCGCCCGAGCTCCCGTGCCCAGTTCAGGACCACGTCAATCTCCCTGGCCCCGGCCTCCGTGCCGCCCTGGACGAAGACGAACCGCTTCCCGTCCCGGGTGACGTCGTAGTTGCGCAGCGGCGCCGTGCGCAGCTCGAACTGGCCCTCGAACAGTGTCCGCGGCAACCCCGCCTTGAACGCCGGCTGTGTCTGCACCTCGACGGAGCGGATCTGCGCGCCGTGGAGGAAGAAGATCTCATTGCCCGCCCAGACGGGCAGGGTGCCGCCGTCGGTCGTCAACTGCCATTTCCCGCCCG
>DATIRW010000135.1:0-2479 GCA_035469365.1 Thermoanaerobaculia bacterium | reverse complement strand
TGTCACACTTCCTTTCTCAGCGGATTCGCGAGAAGACTGCCTCCCCGACTCCCCGCGGCCAGGCAAACGATCCCTTCGCCAGGTCGGTTCGCTGTCTGCTCGCTGACGGACCATGGCGCCGAACGGGAGAGGGATCGCGGTGCCGATGATCGTCTGGCCCGCGGGCTCCGCCCGGAGCCGGGTCGCCCGGAGTATTGCGGTGGCCCTCCTGCTGATTCTCTCCTTCGTGTCCCAGGAGATGAGCATTCTTCTCTTTCCGGGGACCAATGCTTATTACGGGATTGTCGCGTGGCAGGGCACGGCAGCCTATTCCCTGATCGAAGATCGTAAGCTGGCGCTCCGGACCGGAGACGTTCGGCTCTGCGCCCAGGACCTTCGCGCGATCAAGGGCCTGGCGCTTCGGTCCACCATTCAGACACAGGACTACGTGGCTCTGGCAGATCTGCTGCCGGCGTTGAAGACGACCAGGCCCGGCGAGGTTCTCTTCTATTACCCGCCCGGTTATCCCCTCTATCTTGCCGGTACTTTCCTGGCATCCGGCCAGTACCGCTACGACCTCGCTCGAACGATTCAGCTTCTTCTGAACATGCTTGGCGCGCCTCTGTTGCTTCTCGGCACCGGCGTCCTCCTCGGCAGTTTCGCGACGGGCTATGCGGCGGCCGCGCTCTATGCTCTCTACGCGGGACCCGTCCAACAGACCTTCTACATTCTCCCGGACGCTCTCATGCCTTTCCTGGCCACGCTCGTCCTCGCGGTCTCCGCCTGGTGCATCCGCCGGGACCGGCTGAAGGAGTATCTTGTTCTCGGACTCGTCCTCGGTGTCGGCGCCAACTTCCGCAGTGACGTTCTCGGCATGGCTCCGTTCCTCGCTCTGGGGATCTGGCGGTTCCGGCGCAAGCTCGATCCCGGCACGATCGCCCGCGTGGCGGCGGTCGGGCTCATCGCGTTCTCGTTTCTCATACCGTACGGGCTGATCCAAAAGAACTTCAAACCGGTCGGCCGATTTCAGATCACAACTCCCGGCCTGGGACAAAATCTATGGGAAGGCTACGGGGAAACGCCGAACCCTCACGGCGCGATTCTCTCGGATGACGCTGTCGATGAGATGCTGACCAGGGCGGGGAGGCACATCCATCTGCCTGACGGCGAGGCATACCTGAAAGAGAAGTGGGCGCGAGCCGCTCTTCGAGAGCCCCGCTGGTTCCTCTGGAGTGTCGGCCACAGGGAAAAGGTCCTTCTCGGGTACTGGCGGGAGGGAGCGAAAATGGGTTTTGCCCCGCTCGCCGACTCCAAACGGTCACCCTGGCGTGGTTTTCTGATTCAAGGAGCCCAGAAAGCCTTCTCTCTGCTCGTCGTCATATTGTTCGCTTGCGGTATCACCGCTCTGTTCGCCAGCCGATTCGGACTGTTGATCGCGGCGGCTCCGCTGGGGTACTTCGCCGCGTTCAGTCTTCTCCATGTCGAACCTCGCTACGTGCTTCCGGCGCTCGGACCGCTCACGTACCTGGCCTGTCACGGCGTGCAGATGCTCGCCGGACGATGGAGCTCGCGCACCGCGACACTCCGTCGAGCCGGCGTTCCGCTTCGAGGAGTGAACACGGGCCGGATGTGATTGCTACCTGCCGAGCGTCTCCAGGATCTTCAGGTAGTCCAGCGCGAGGGCCCTGCGGTCGTAGTGCTCCTGAACGTAGCGGCGGCCGCGCGCTCCTATGGTCTGACGAGCGGCCGGGTCGGAAAGGAGTTGGCGGAGCGCCTCCGCGATGGATTTGCCGTTGCCGGGTTCGGCGGCGAGGCCGCCGGCTTCGCGAACGATCTCGGCGGCTTCGCCCTCAAGAGCCGCGACGAGGGGCCGGGCAGAGGCGAGGACTTCGAAGATCTTCGACGGGACGAACTTCCGGAAGATGGGGAACGGCCGGAGGCAGACGACGCAGGCGTCCGACGCCGCGTAGACGTCGGGGACCTCGTCCTTGGAGACGGCCTTGTGAAACGTCACGCGCGAGAGGCCGCGGCGCTTCGCTTCCTCGATGAGCGCGTCCTTGCGGGCGCCCTCGCCGACGAAGGCGAATGCGACGCGCGGGTCTTCGCGGAACGCCTCGGCGGCGTCGAGGACCTGCTCGAGCCCCTGGAGGAGGCCGTGGGTCCCGACGTAGGTCACGAGGAACTCGGCGCCGCCGGCCAGCCGCTCGCGCATGGCGGGCGCGGGGCGCGGAGCGTAGAGATCCGGGTCGGCGCCGTTGACGACGACGGCGACCTTCCCTGCGGGGACGCCCCGCTCGATCAGGTCCTCGCGGAAGCCCCTCGTCACGACGACGATCTTCTTCGCGGCGCGGTAGGAGGCCATCTCCATCGCGGAGAGAAGCCGGTAGAGGGCCCCCTCCTTGAGGACGCCGGACGCCACGAAGACCGCCGGCCAGAGGTCGCGAACCTCGAAGACGAGCGGCGCGCGCCGCAAGCGGGAGAAGAACCATCCCGCCGGAAC
>DATIRW010000134.1:0-20078 GCA_035469365.1 Thermoanaerobaculia bacterium | reverse complement strand
ATCCCGGCCGCCGTCGAGACAGCTTCGTGGCCAGCGCTGCTGATCTGGAAGTAGATCTTGTTCTGACGCTTGAGCTGGATCTCCTTGTCGTCGATCCGCCGCGACAGATAGATGTTGCGGTAGGCGGCGACGAGCGCCGCGGAATCCAGCCCGAAGTACCTACCAGACTCGATTTCGGTTGCCACGCCAGAAATATACAACGCGCCTCGCGCCCTAGCCCCGGTCGCGGCGCGAGGAGTCTCCCGAGTAACCGGAGGGAGGAGCCTCGCGCCGCGGGAGCAGAGCGCGGAGCGGGCGACGAGGCGGGCGGTCGAGGCCGCATCCGGCCGAGCCGCCCGCCGGTGGCGAAGCCACGTCGCACGATCCGCGCGGAGCGACGTTTAGCGGAGGAGGTATCTCAGCGAGGCGCCGATCCCCCAGACCTCGAGCCCGGCGACCGCGAGCGTCAGCAGTAGGAGGAGGAGTCCCGTCCGGCTCGACCGGGAATTCGCATCCATGGGAATCATTGTCCAGTTGCATAGCATCCAACGTGCCAATCAGTTGCAGGAGAACTCCGAGGAACGATTGTCCGAGGCGCGTCCTCTGTTGTTATGCTCGGAGGTCCTCATGAGCACCGATTTTCCGGCCAATCTGCCGGTTTTTCCGAATCTACCCCGGAGGCCGGCGCCGCCGGACCTGGCCTCGATCGATCCGAGCCTGGATCTGGAAGACGAGATCCGGCGACTCAAGCGACAAAAAAACGCCGTCCTTCTGGCCCATTACTACCAAGAAGAGGAAATCCAGGATCTGGCCGACTTCGTCGGCGACTCTCTCGATCTTTCCCGGAGCGCCCAGAAGACGAGCGCCGACATCATCGCGTTTGCGGGTGTGCGGTTCATGGCGGAGACGGCCAAGATCCTGAATCCCGGCCGGAAAGTCGTCCTTCCCGATTACGAGGCCGGCTGCTCGCTCGAGGATTCCTGCCCGCCCGAGGCCTTCCGGGCCTGGCGTCAGGCACATCCCGGAGCGGTCTCGCTGACCTACATCAACTGCTCCGCGTCCGTGAAAGCCCTCTCGGACATCATCGTCACCTCGTCCAACGCCGAAAAGATCGTTCGCTCGATCCCTCCCGAGAAAGAGATTCTCTTCGCGCCCGACCGCCACCTGGGCGCGTTCCTGTCGAAGAAGCTCGGACGGCCGATGACGCTCTGGCCGGGCACCTGCATCGTGCACGAGCAGTTCTCCGAGCGCGAGATCGTCCGGCTCAAGGCGCAACACCCCGGCGCCCTCCTCGCCGCGCATCCGGAGTGCCCGGAACCGATCCTTCGGCATGCCGATCACGTCGGCTCGACCCGGTCGATCCTGAATTACGTGACGACGGCGCCGGGCAAGACATTCCTGATCGCCACCGAGGAAGGGATCATCCACCAGATGAAGAAGCTCGCTCCCGATCGCACCTACATCCCGGTGCCGCCGGACAACGGCTGCCGGTGCAACGAGTGCCCCTTCATGAAGCTCAACACGCTGGAGAAGCTCTATCTGTGCCTCCGCGACGAGCGGCCCGAGATCATCCTGCCTGAAGAGATCCGCAAGGCCGCGGAGAAGCCGCTCCTGCGGATGCTCGAGCTGTCCTGAGCGCGCCTTCTGGCGCGCGGTCCAAGGTCCAATGTCCAGGGTCAAGAGTAGCCGGAGGAAATCCGGCCACCTTGGACTTTGGACTTTGGACTTTGGACTATTCTCCTTCCGATGGATCGTTTGACCGGCGAGGCTCTGGACGCCAGGCTTCGTGAGTTCCTGGCCGAAGACATTGGCTCCGGCGACGTCACGAGCGAGTGGACGGTTCCGGAGCAGGCGCGCGCGCGGGGCCGGTTCGTTGCCAGGAGCGCCTGCGTCGTCTCGGGGCTGGCCGTTGCCCGACGAACGTTCGAGTTGCTCGATCCCGGCCTCTGCTGGATGGAGGAAGTCCCGGCCGGATCTCGAGTAGAGCAGAACATGGTGCTGGCGGAGCTTTCGGGTCGGGCTCGGGCTCTGCTCGCGGCCGAGCGCGTCGCCTTGAACCTTCTCCAGCGCATGTGCGGGATCGCGACCGCCACGCAGGCGTTCGTCGAGGCCATCGCCGGAACGAGTTGCCGCATCCTCGACACGCGGAAGACCGCGCCCGGATTGCGCGCCTTCGATCGGCTGGCCGTGGCCGACGGCGGCGGAACGAACCACCGCGACGGGCTCTTCGACATGGTCCTGATCAAGGACAATCACCGGCGGCTGGCCGGCGGACTCGCCAGCGCGGTTGAGGCCGCGCGCCGGAAGGCCCCCGCGGGGATGAAGATCGAGGTCGAGGTCGAGAGCGAAGAGGATCTCCGGGAGGCGCTCGACGCGGGAGCGCGGATGATTCTGATCGACAATCAGGACGCCGAGACGGTGGCCCGATGGCGCGGGATCGCTGCCGGGGCGGCCACGCCTCCTTTCGTGGAAGCGTCCGGAAACATGACGCTCGAGCGCGTGCGCGCCTACGCACTCGCCGGAGTGGACGCCGTGTCGGTGGGCGCCCTGACGCACTCGGTGACCGCCGCCGACATCGCGCTGGAGCTCGAAAGCGATGAGTGACTCGGCGCAAGTCCTGATCCTCGGAACCGGCGTCGCCGGATGCGCCGCGGCCCTTGCGGCGGCTCGCGGCGGAAGCGAGGTGGTGATCGTCACCCGCGCCGGCGAAGCCGAGGCCTCCAACACTCTCTGGGCGCAGGGAGGGATCGTCGCCCGGCCGCCCGGCGACCAGCCGGAGAAGCTCGCGGCCGACATCGAGAAGGCGGGCGACGGTCTCTGCTATCCCCAGGCGGTGGAGCTGCTCGCGCGCGAGGGGCCGGATCTCGTCGAGAAGCTGTTGGTCGAAGAGCTGCGGATCCCGTTCGACCGCGAAGATTCCGGGTTCAACTGGACGCGCGAGGGAGGCCACGCTATTCCGCGGATCCTCCACGTCAAGGACGAGACCGGGATGCCGATCGAGCGTGCCCTTCTCGAGGCGTGCCGGCGGGAGACCCGGATCCGCTGGCTCCTCCAGACCACGGCCGTCGATCTTCTGACGCTCTCGCACGACTCGACCGATCCCACGGACCGTTATCGCCCGCCCGCCGTCGTCGGCGCGTACCTGCTCGATCGCGCGAGCGGACAGGTCCGGCCGTTCCTCGCCCGGGAGACGATCCTCGCGACAGGCGGCCTCGGGCGCGTGTACCTGCACACGACCAACCCGCAGGGATCGCGGGGCGACGGGATCGCGATGGCGCGGCGGGCGGGAGCGCGCCTCCTGAACCTCGAGTACGTCCAGTTCCACCCGACCGCTCTCTTCCATCCCAAGGGGCGGCTCCTGCTGACCGAGGCCTTGCGCGGGGAGGGGGCGCGCATCACCGACGCCGCGGGCCGCCCCTTCCTGCACGAGGCGCACCCGGACGGGGAGCTCGCCCCGCGCGATGTCGTGGCCCGCGCCATCCACCAGCGCATGCTCGAGCGCGACGAGCCGTACGTGCACCTGGACATCTCCCACAAGCCGGCCGCGTGGATCCGCGAGCGCTTCCCGACGTTGACCCGGCGCTGCCTCGAGTACGGGTTCGATCTGACGGCCGGGCCGGTGCCCGTCGTCCCCGCGGCGCACTACTCCTGCGGCGGCGTCGCGGTGGACGGCGACGGCCGCTCGACCCTGGGACACCTGCGCGCCGCGGGCGAGGTCTCCTGTACCGGCGTGCATGGCGCCAACCGACTGGCCTCCACGTCGCTGCTCGAGGGCCTGCTCTGGGGATGGCGGGCCGGCAAGGCCGCTGCGATCGAGGTCGCGAAGTCGAGCGGGCGCCCGCTGCCGACGGTTCGTCCCTGGCACCCGGAGAACGAGACCGTGGACTCGGCGCTCATCGCCCAGGACTGGATGGTCATCCGCCACACGATGTGGAACTACGTGGGGCTGCTCCGCTCGGAGAAGCGCCTCCACCGAGCCGGGCGGATCCTCTCGGAGCTCCAGGTCGAGATCGAGGACTTCTACCGGCGCGGCACCATGTCCGACGAACTGCTCGGCCTCCGCAACGGCGTCCAGACCGCCGTCTCCATACACCGGGCCGCCTCGGAGAACCGCGTCTCGCGAGGCACTCATTACAGGGAGGATTGAGGTGTTAGCTTTGAAGGTGTCAGGGAAAAGGCAGGTTTCAGGTGTCAGGTATCAGGTGTCAGGTTAGCGACCGCACGTGTCCGCTCTCGTCCCTGAAACCTGGCACCTGACTCCTGACACCTGCATTTCACCTGACACCTTTTCCCTGACTCCTGCTACAGTCCCTCCTCACATATGAGCGTCCTTTTTCTTGATTTCGAGGGGTCGGAGCGCAACGCACGAGTGCAGAAGCTTGCTCGGACGGGGGCGCACGTCGTGGTATCCGAACCTCGCTGGCCGGCCTTCTTCGAGCTGGCAAAAAAAGAGAAGCCCTACGCGATCGCCATCGACTTCTTGCAGGCTCCCTCGCATTCTCTCGAGACGGCCGACTATCTCGCCAAGGCCAAGGAGACGCGCGACGCCGCGATTTATCTGCTTCGCGTCCCGGCGGACCGCATGGATATCGTGACGAAGCGCCTTCCGCAGGCCGCGGTCGTCACAGATCAGGAGCTGGCCGCCCGCGTGACGGACGCCGAGAGAGAAGCCCAGGAGCGCGCCCGGCAGAAAAAGGAAGCGGCGGCCGCGGCGCGCAAGAGCGCCCGGGCCAGAGTCGCCGGCGAGAAGCCGACAGCCGCCGGCAAACAGGCCGTCTCCGCCCGCCCGGCCAAACCCGCGCCCACGAAGGCTCCCGGCAAACCAAGGAAGCCTCAGGCCCCGCGGGAGAAGAAGCCCGCGGGCCCGAAGAAGAAGAAGGGCGCCTCGACAATCAAGGGCTCCCGCCCCGCCCGCAAGAGGTAACTCCGAGCCTGAGTCCGGATTGCACCCGGTCGGAGACCCGGCGTTGAACGGCGGCGGCCGGTATGGTGTCCGCACCGCCGGCGTTCTCGCTGTCTGGGCGGCGCTCGTTCTGGCCTGGTCCTACGTTGCCCGCGACGCGCTGCCGGTTCCCCGCCGGGAGCTCTGGACGCCCGAGCTCCAGAGACGAGCTCCGCCGCTCGCTCGTTATGACTCGGGCTGGTACCTGGGGATCCTCGAGAACGGCTACGGCCCCGCGCCGGCTCCCGGTCAGCAGTCCGCCCACGCGTTCTTTCCCCTGTACCCCTTTCTGGCCCGCGGTGTGCGGGCGCTCCTGCCGGTGGACGGCTTCGCGGCGGGACAGATCCTCTCCCTGCTCTGTTATTTTGGCGCCGGCCTCATGTTTGCGGCCGAGGGGCGCCGCCGGCTGGGCGATTCCGGGAGCCGGCACGCCCTTCTCTTTCTGCTTCTCTACCCGACCGCGTTCTTCCTCGTCTCGATGTACTCGGAGTCCCTTTTTCTCCTGCTCGCGCTCGCGGCGTTTGCGCAAGCGCGCCGCGACCGGCCGGCCACCGCGGCCGTCCTCGGCCTGCTCGCGGGAGGCAGCCGCCTGCCGGCGCTCGCACTGGGGCTGCCTCTGGCCATGGAGGCTTTTTCCGCCGCGCGACAAAAACAAGCGAACCTGCCGGCGCGATCCGATCGTCGCGCGCTCGGGCGCGCGCTGCTCGTCGGCCTCGCGCCCGTCGCCGGAGTACTCCTCTGGGTCTTCGGCGCGGGGTGGGTGGCGGGAGAGCCGGGGCTCTACTTCCGGATCCAGGAGGCCTGGCAGCGAGGAGCCTCGCCGCTCGCCGGCGTCCAGCGCTTCTTTCAGGGGCTGCCCGCCCGCATCGCGCGGGGAGACGCGCGGGATCATCCCGCCTTTCTCCTCGACTACGCGCACCTGCTCCTCTTCGCTGCGATCGCCGTCTACCAGGCTCGGCGGCGGCTTTTTTCCGACGCGGCCTGGACCGCGGGAGCGCTCCTGCTCCCGATCGCCAGCGGCATCTCGGCGAGCCTCCCGCGCTACGTCCTGGTGGTCTACCCCGCCTTCTACGCGCTGGCGCAGATGTTCGAGAACCGGCCGCGAATCCGGATGGCCTGGTGGATTGCCTCGGGTCTCCTGCTCGCGGCCGGCGAAGCGGCGTTCGTCCATTGGCGATGGGTGGCGTGAGGATGACGAGACCGTTGATCAACACGGATCAGCCCGGATCGGCGATTGTCCGATAGAATCGCTGGCCCATCGGAAAGAGAGGAAACACACACATGGATAACGGGTTCTCGACCGAAAGTCTCAAGAAGTACGCGGCGGAAAGCCGCCAGGAATTCGAAAAGGTCCTGGGAGATCTCGTGGAGATTCCGTCGGTTTCCGGACAACCGGAACACAAGGCGGACGTGCGGCGCGCCGCCGAGTACGCGGTCAGACTCCTGGAGTCCTTCGGCGCGAAGGCGAAGCTGTACGAGACGGGAGGGCACCCGATGGTCTACGGGCGCTTCGATCGCTCCGATCGGCTGCCGACGGTGACCGTCTACAACCATCTCGACGTCCAGCCGGCCTCCATGAAGAAGGAGCCCTGGAAGAAGGAGCCTTTCGAGTTCCTCAAGGAGGGCGACAACTACCTCGGGCGCGGAACGACCGACGACAAGGGTCCGGCAGTGACCGCTCTCTTCGGCGCGCGGTACGCTTTCCAGAACGGCGCGAATGCCAACATCCACTTCCTGTGGGAGATGGAAGAGGAGATCGGCAGCCCTCACTTCGAGAGCACGATCCGCGAGCACGCCGGGGAATTCGCGACCGACTCGATCGTCGTCGTGGACACGGTCTGGGTGTCGCGCTCCCGCCCGGCGCAGCCGTCGGGTCTGCGGGGCCTGCAGGGATTCTTCTTCGATCTCGAGACCGGGGAGACCGATCAGCACTCCGGCACCGCGGGCGGCGCGGCCCGGAATCCCATGACCGAGATGTGCCAGCTGATCTCCGAGTGCGTGGACGGGAAGACCGGACGCGTCAAGATCCCGGGCTTCTACACCGACGTCGTTCCTCCGACGAAGAAAGAGCTCGAAGACCTGAAGAAGTCCGGATTCACGGTCGGCGGCTTCAAGAAGGACCACAAGTACAAGAAGCTGCGCGTCGAGGATCCCGTCGAGGTCATGAAGCGGATCTGGATGATGCCCACGTTCGAGGTCCACGGAATCCTCGGCGGCTACCAGGACGGCCGGACTGTCAAGACGATCATTCCGCCCAGGGCCACGGCGATCGTCTCCTGCCGCCTCGTGCCGAACATGAACCCGAAGAAGCTCGTCAAGCTCGTGACCGACTTCGTCAAGTCGAAGAACCCGGACGTGAAAGTCTCCGCCGAGCACGCGCTGCCCGCCTATTCGGGCAAGACCACCGGGCCCTACGCTGATGCGATCCGGAGCGCCACGAAGTTCGCTTTCGGCAAGGAGCCGGTCTTCGTGCGGGAGGGAGGCTCGATCGGCGCCGTCCTCTCCATGGAGAAGGTGTTGAAGAAGCCGATCGTCTTCCTCGGCCTGTCGCTCCCCGAGCACGGGTACCACGCTCCCAACGAGAACTATGACTGGGGCCAGGCCGCGGGAGGGATGGTCGCCTTCGCGAAATACTTCGACGAGATCGGCGCGATGAAGTCCCCCGCACCGTAGCCCGACTCACAACGCGCAGGGTCCGGCTCCCGTAAAAACGGGAGCATGGAGGACCGGCCGCCGCGGGAGTTGTTCGGTGCGATCGGCGGGGCGGTTGGAACGATTCCGCTTCTGCAGGTCTCACGCGATCTCGCTTCCCGCTTCTTCGCGCAGCCCGTCCTGC
Organism: Thermoanaerobaculia bacterium; assembly: GCA_035469365.1. Lineage (GTDB taxonomy): Bacteria > Acidobacteriota > Thermoanaerobaculia > UBA5066 > Gp7-AA6 > JAWOLE01. Next base: position 12,321 of record DATIRW010000134.1, on the reverse strand, counting down.
CGGGAGCGGAAAAGCGAGCCGCGGACATCAAAGCCGCAACCTACCTGGAAGCCGCGGTCTTCCTCCTCGCAATCCCGGCGGCGGCCCTTCTCTTCGGATACTTCCTTCCGAAACTGCTCAAGTCCCGATCCGCACGGCGCCCGCCTCTGTCCGGATCTCCCGGCGCGGTCTTCGCCCTGTCCGCCGTTCTGTGGCGGCTCGGGGCCGGCCCTGTTCTGTCTCTCGCGGCCGGCATCCTGTCGGCAGCTGGCCTCGTGGCGGTGTTCTTTCTCCCGGGCGACCGGCCGGCTCCGCGGCGCTTCCTTGAGGGACCGAACCGGTCGGCTCTCGTCCGAATCGCCGCGGCGGGCCTGGCCTGGGGCCTGGCTGCGCGGTCGGTCCGATTCCGCGAATCCCTGACGGTTGCCAATCTTGGCGGAACTCTTCTCCTTGCGGCAGGCATGCTGACGCTCTTCGCCTTCCGGAAGGCGCGGAGACGCCGGCGCGCGGAAGCGTGATCGAGTGGTTCTGCCGGCTGGAGCGCTTCGCGTGGATCCCCATCACGCTCTCCGCGGCCGCTCTCTTCGCGAGCGACGGTGCGACTCTTCTCCTGACGCTCGCGGCCGCTCTCTTCCTCGCGGCGCCGTTATTTCTCCCCGACGCCCGGCGCTGGCGAGCCCTGACGGGAGCCGCCCTTCTTCTCTTTCTCGCGGCCTGCGGATGGGCGATCTATTACCGGCCGGATGCTCCGATCGAGCTCTTCGAAGACGGGCAGGTCCTCACACCGGCGCAGACCTACGCCGCGGGCGGCCGCCCCTATCTCGACACCTATCCCGTCCACGGCTGGGGCGCCGACGGCGGAGTCGATGGGTTCTTCTTCCGTCTCCTGGGTCCTTCCCTGCGGACCTTCTGGTGGCGGCGCGCAGCGGCGACCGCGCTCGCCCTCTCGGCACTCGGCCTCGCATCCGGTGTTCTCTTCGGCGGAATCCTCTGGGGCGCCGTCGGCCTCGTCTGCGCGCTCGGTTTCTGCCCATTCCTGTCGGAGAGGCATCTGGCCATTTTCGTGGCGCTCGCTCTCCTGCTGCGCGCGGCGCGGCAAGACAGGCCCCGCGACTGGTTCCTGGCAGGGATCCTCTGCGCGGTTACGGTCTTCGTGACCCTCGACTTCGGCCTGGTCGTGGTGATCGCGGCGATGGCGGCCTCGATTCTGCTCGCGGTCCTGGACTCCCGGCGAAAGGGGCGCGGGCGAGCGACCCCGGCCCTGGCGCTCCTTTCCGGAATCGGCGCCGGGGGCCTCCCCTTTCTCGCGATCCTCGGCCGCGAGGGTGCCGCCTCGGCCTTCTTTCGAGTCTCTTTCCTCGAGATCCCGAAGACGATCACGGATACGTGGGGCCTCCCGGCCGGATCGGCGAGCCTGTTCCTCCGGAGCGGCAGTCCGGACCGCGTCTTCTCCGCGCTCGTCTCCGGCGGGGAGATGCCCTCTCTCTTTCTGCTGGTCGTTCTCGGGGGCGGCACGACTCTCTTTCTCCTTCGATCGGCGCGCGGGATTCTCGAGCCCGTCGATCGCGCCGCCGGCGCGGCTCTCGCGGTTGCCGGCGCGGCATGCCGGGGAGTCCTCGGCCGAGCGGACGCCGGCCACCTCGCTCTCTACGGCGTTTTCGCCGGGCTACCGGCCGCATGGATCCTCTACCGGGCGGCGCGCGCGCGCCGCCATCCGATGCTCCTCTCCGCGGCCGTTCTCGCTCTTCTCCTCGCGCGCCTTCATCTCCACCGCGTCGTCGGGCTCGAAGCCGGAGTCGTGGCCCATGCGGAAGGAGCCCGGGGCGCGGCCCGAAGTGCCCGCCCGCAGGCGGCGGAGATTTCGGCTTTGCGCCGCTACTTCGACTCCGCGCTTGCCCCCGGCCAGACCTTCTTCGATTTCGGCAATGAACCTGCCCTCTACTTCCTGCTCGGGCGCACTCCCCCGACGCGGTACGCCTGCGTGCCGTTCTACGAGGCGGAGGAAAAGCAGCGCGAAGTCGTGGAGGCGCTCGAACGCCTCCGGCCGCCGCTGGCGATCCTCGCAGGAGGGGGCCCGCGCGACGCTTTCGACGGCGTGTCCAACCGGGAGCGCGCGCCCCGCGTCGCCGCCTACCTCGACGCCCACTACGAGCCCGCCGGCAAGATCCACGGCCGCATCATCGGGATGCGAATTCCAGATTCCACATTCCAGAATCCAGGGGCTCGCCAAAGTGAGACTTGGAATCTGGAATCTGGAATCTGGAACCGCGGCGCCGCAGCGCCGCTTATCGCAGGAGGTCCTCGAGAGCCGCCGACGCGTCGGTCCTGGCGTCGCGGTATTTGACGATGACGGGAGTCTGGAGGGAGAGACCCCACTCCTTGCCTTTCTCCCCGCGCACGGCTCGGGCGCCGGGGACGACGACCGCTCCGGCCGGGATTTCCAGGGGCTGACCGGGACGCTTCCGGTACTCGACTCCCTTCGGCAGGTCGTAAACGGGGGTGCCGCCCGTCAGGATGACGCCGGACGCGAGGACGGCGCGCTCGCGCACGATCGCTCCTTCGTAGATGCCGCAGTTGCCGCCGATCAGGACGTCGTCCTCGACGATGACGGGAAGCTCTCCCACCGGCTCGAGCACTCCGCCGATCTGCGCGGCCGCGGAGAGGTGGACCCTTTTCCCGACCTGCGCGCACGAGCCCACGAGAGCGTGCGAGTCAACGAGCGTCCCCGCGTCCACGTAGGCCCCCACGTTGACGTAGGCCGGCGGCATCAACGTGACCCCGGGCGCGATGTAACAGCCGTCGCGAATTGCTGTGCCCCCGGGCACAACGCGGACCTTCGATTCCAGCCGAAGGTCCTTGAGCGGGAAGGTGTCCTTGTCGAAGAAACGGAACCCGGTTTCCGCGAGTACTTCCGACAGGGCGCCGATCTTGAAGCCCAGGAGGATGCCCTGCTTGACCCAGGGGCGAACGGTCCAGCGGTCTCCCTCCTTCTCCGCGGCGCGGATCGACCCGTCGTTCAATCCCGCCTTGAGCTCCTCGAAGGCGGCCCGCGCCTCCTCGAGAGGGTGTCTGTCGGGCTCCGAGACGATCGCTTCGATACGGCCCGCGAGGGCCGGTCTCACCGGCCGCCCTTCCTGGGGAGAAGCTTGAATCCCCCGAGGAGCTTCTCGATTTTCTTTCGCGTCTCCTCGCGGACGGGGGCGAGCGGCAGCCTCAGGGTCTCTCCGCACTTCTTCATGAGGGAGAGCGCGCACTTTGCGGGCGCGGGGCTCGACTCCCAGAAATTCATCTCCATGAGCGGGAGATACCGGCGCTGGAGCCGGCGCGCCTCCGTCCAGTCGCCCTCCAGCGCCGCGTTGATCAAGGCGCTCATGTCGCGGGGGATCTCGTTGGACACGACGGAGATCAACCCCCGCCCGCCGAGCGCAATGATCGCCAGGGCCGTCGAGTCATCTCCCGAGAAGACCAGGAAGTCTTCAGGCAGCGCTGTCATCAGCCGCGCGATCTTGCCGAAGTTGCCCGAGGCCTCCTTCAGACCAACGATCCGCGGGATCTCCGCCAGGCGCAGGATCGTCTCGACGTCCAGGTCGGAGCCTGTGCGACCGGGAACGTTGTAGACCAGGATCGGCAGCTCGGTCGCCTCCGACAGCGCCGAGTAATGGCGGTAGAGACCCTCGGGACCCGGCCTGTTGTACATCGGCGAAACCGAGAGAATTCCGTCCGCGCCGACTTCGGCGGCGTCGCGCGCCCAGAAGACGGCCTTGGCGGTGTGATTGCCCCCCGCGCCGGCGATGACCGGTACGCGGCCGTTGGCCACCTGGACGACCGCCGCCGTCACGGCCTTGCGCTCGTCGCCCGAGAGGGTCGCCGACTCCCCCGTCGTCCCGCACGGCACGAGGAAATCGATCCCGCGCTCGATCTGCCAGTTGACGAACCGTTCGAGCGCTCCGAAGTCGATGCGCCCCTTCTCGTCGAAAGGCGTGATGAGAGCCGTGCCGCACCCTTTCCAGTCCGCCTTCGTTCCCGCTTTCACTCGACCTCCTGTTGGCTGGATCTCATGCACCCTCCACCACTTCCTTCAGTAGATCCCCGAATTCGTACACGCCTGTCCGTCCCGCGATCCGCTCGGCCGCCCAGACGGCGCCCCGGGCGAAACCGGCGCGGCTCCTGGCGCGGTGAACGATCTCCACCTCGTCCTCCGGTGACTCGAAGACGAGCCGGTGAGTGCCCGGGATCGTACCTGAACGGATGCTGGTGATCGGAAGCGTCCGCCCGGTCTCCATCTCGAAGATGGTGCCGACGGTCCGCGCCGTCCCGGAGGGCGCATCGCGCTTGGCGGCGTGGTGCTCCTCGACGAGGTAGGCGGCGTATCCGGCCGGGACGTAGAGGCGGGCGGCGCGCGTCGCGAGCTCGAAGAAGTGGCGTACGCCGACGGAGAAATTGGCGGCGTGGATGAGCGCCCCTCCCCCTCGCACGAAGGCCTCGGTGACCCGCGGAAGCTCCTTGCTCCACCCGGTCGTTCCGCACACGACCCGGGCGCCTCGCTCCCCCAGGACGAGCAGGTTCTCGACGGCCGCGGCGGGCGTCGTGAACTCAAAGACAGCGTCCGCGCCGGACAGGCGCGCCGCGGTCAGACCCGCGCCTCCGGGATTTTCCTTCGAGCCGATGTTCCATGCGACCTCGTGGCCGCGACTTTCCGCGACGGCCGCGATCTCGCGACCCATCTTGCCCGTGCCGACGATGCCGAATCGCATAAAGCAGGTGTCAGGTGCCAGGTGCCAGGTTGGGTAACCCTAACACCGGATACCTGATACCTGACACCTGCATTTCCCATGACACCTTAAAACCTGACACCTTAGCATCCGAAGAACTCCCGGTGCAGGAGCCGTACTGCTTCTTCGACGTCCTTCTCCTCGACGACGAAGGAGACGTTCCTCCGGGAGGCGCCCTGCGAAATCATGAGGACGTTGATCCGCTCGACGGCTCGGAAGATCCGCGCGGCGATCCCCGGCTTGAACTTCAGGTCCTGGCCGACCAGGCAGACGATGGCGCGGCCGCTCACGACCTCGACCTGCGCGAGATCCTCCAGTTCCCGCCGGATCTCCTCGAGGCGTGAGGAATCGTCCACCGTCACGGAGACGGAGACTTCCGACGTCGTCACCATATCCACGGGAGTCTCGTGGCGCGCGAAGACCTCGAAGAGGGTGCGCAGGAACCCGGCGGCCATGAGCATCCGGGTCGTCGCGACGTTGACCGTCGTGATCCCCTTCTTGTAAGCGATCGAGCGCACGCCGGCGGATTCCGGCGGAGCCGACGAGCGCACCTCGGTGCCCGGCAGCTCGGGCCGGCGGGAATTGCGGATTCGGACGGGGATTCCCTTTTCGATCGCGGGCGCGAGGGTCAGAGGGTGCAGGACGCGCGCGCCGAAATACGCGAGCTCCGACGCCTCATCGAACGAGATCGTCTCGATGACCTGGGCCCGAGGCACCACGCGCGGATCCGCCGTCATCATGCCGCCGACATCGGTCCAGATCTCGACCACGCCGGCATCGAGGGCGGCCCCGAGGATCGCCGCGCTCCAGTCCGAGCCGCCCCGCCCGAGGGTCGTGGTCTCTCCCTGCATTGTGGCGCCGATGAATCCTCCGGCCACCGGGATCTCGCCGCGGCCGCACAGAGGAAGAAGGCGTTCGCGGGCCCGCCGTCCGGTTTCCTCTTCGTCCGGGCGCGCCCGGCCGAAGCGACCATCGGTGATCATGATCTCCCGCGAGTCCACCGCCAAGGCGGGCAGCCCCCGGGCCTCGAGAGCGCGGGCAACGACGGCCGCCGAGATTCTCTCCCCGTGGGCCAGGAAGCGGTCCCGGCTGGCGGCCGGAACCGACCGCAGGACCGCGACCGCGCGCGTCACCCTGTCCAGGTCCGCGAAGTTCCCCTCGATTTCCCGGTGAACCTCCCCGGCTCCCGGACCGAAGAAATCGCGAAGGATGGCCGCCGTGTCGCGTTGGAGCACCCGGATTCGCTCGCAGGCTGCCTCTTCGTCGCCGCTCGCGGCGCTCTCCAGCGCCGCGGCGAGGATGTCGGTCGTGTCGCCCATCGCGGAGACCACGACGACAGGCCGTTCCTGCGCCGCCCGTGACACGATCGCCGCCAGCCGTTCGAGAGCGGGAGCGTCCTCGACAGAAGTGCCGCCGAACTTCTGGACGATCAGTCGAGGAGCCCCTTGACGGCCGCGTACTCGGCGTTCAAGACCGATGCTCCCGCCGCGCCGCGAATTGTGTTGTGTCCCAGGACCGTGAATTTCCAGTCGAGGAGCGGGCAGGGCTTCAAGCCTCCGACGAGTGTCGCCATCCCCTGCTCCGTGTCCACGTCACGACGCGGCTGCGGCCGCTGCGGCTCGGAAAGATAGTGGATCGGGCGGCGCGGGGCCGACGGAAGAGCGGAGACCTTCTCGGACCCGCGGAATTCCCGCCAGGCATCCTCGACGTCCGAGGCCGGAACACGCCGGGACAGGCCGGCGGATACGGACTCGGTGTGCCCGTCCTCGACGGCGACGCGGTAGGTCATCGCGGAAATGAGAAACGGCGCGGGCTCAATCCGGTCTTCGCGAGTCCGGCCGAGGATCTTCGCGACCTCCCGTTCGATCTTCGCCGCTTCTTCAGGGATGTCGGGAATCACGTTTCCAAGGATGTCGAGCGAGGGAACGCCCGGATAACCCGCTCCGGAGACGGCTTGCATCGTCGTGACGAAGACCCGTTCGATCCCGAAGGCCGCGTGGAGCGGCGCGAGCGCGATCGCGAGGAAAATCGTCGAGCAGTTGGCGTTGGTGACGATTGCTCCCTTCCATCCGCGCTCCCGCCGCTGCCGCGCGACGAGGTCCAGGGCGTCGGGATTGATCTCGGGGATGAGAAGAGGAACGTCCGCGTCCATGCGGTGTGCCGAGGCGTTGGAGAAGACGAGCATCCCCCGCCGGGCACACTCCGGCTCGACCTCGCGCGCCGTCGCCGCGTCGAGAGCCGAAAAAACGATCGCGCAGGGCAGCTCGTCGGTCACCGCGGAGACCGTCATGGCCGCTACGCGCTCGGACAGCGGCGAAGACAGCCGCCAACGCGCGGCCTCGGAATAGCTCTTGCCCCGCGAGCGGTCGGACGCCGCGACCGCGGCGAGTTCGAACCACGGGTGATCGGCGAGCCGTTCGACGAAGCGCTGCCCGACCGTGCCGGTAGCCCCGAGCACGCCGACGGGAATCTTCCGCGCCGCTCCGGTTGGATTCATTGGCCGTCTTGAGCTTGACAGCATACTGAAGATCGGTCCATCGTTTCACCGCCGATGAGCTCCCAGCCTCCCGTGCCGGTCTGCCCGCAGTGCGACCGGCGGATCGCCGCTTGGAAAAAGGAACACTGCGTCTACTGCGGCGCCGCGTTTCCTCCCGGCCTGAAAGACGGGTTCGAGGAACCCGAGGCGCTGAAATGGGTCGAGCGTCCCGACATCCCGCCCGATGCCGCCAGGAAGCTCGAGATGATGAAGGTCGTTCCCTCAGACGGCCGCGCGAAAACGCGCTCTTTGCCGATGCTGATCGGATTGCTCTCGCTTCCGATCTTCGCGGTGCTCTTCTATCTTCTCTCCTCCCTTCTTCGCCGATATTCGGTTGCGGCCTCCGCCGCCGTCCTGGCTGCCGGCGTCGGTTTTCTCGGCTACCTCGCCTGGAACCTCCGGAAAGGGGGCCGGCCTTGATGGTGAGTCCTTGGTCCTTGGTCCCTGGTCAGGGCGACTAAGGACTACGGACTAAGGACGACGGACTTTCTCGTTCAAGCCGGCCGGCCCTGGATCAGCCGGATGAGAAGCACGATGACCGCCGCCACGAGAAGGAGGTGGATCAGGGCTCCCACGTGCCAGACGGAGAATCCGAGAAGCCAGAGGATGAGGAGAATGATGAAGACGGTCCATAACATGACGTTCCCCCTTTCATTCGGCCATGGCTGTGCCAAGTCCGTGCCAGTCCCCCGCGCGTGACGGGAATCGCGCTCAAGAACCCCTCGGCACTGGCGGCTCGCCTGGAGCTCGAGCGGGCAAAGCGGCTTCTCCTGGTGGATGCGCCGGCGTCGCTGGCGGACCTGCTCCTGTCGGCGCGTTCGAAGGAGTCGGAGACGCGCCTTGTCGAGGCACGCGCCCTTTCGACGGTCAAGGAAACCTTCGACGCTGTCCTCCTGTGGCGCGAAGACCGCGTCGGATCCCGCTCAGTCCTCGACGGCGTCATCCGGCGCCTGCAGCCCGGCGGCGTCCTCTGGGTCGTCACCGCGTTGCGAAAAGTGATCGGCCCCAGGACTCCCGCCGTTCATCGCCTGGAGCTGACCGACCTGAGCAGGGGGCTCGAGAGCCACGGCCTCTCCAACGACCGTGAGGTCCGAATCACATCCTGGCACGTTGCATACCGGTTTGTCTCCGGAGGCTCCTACTCGAGATAGGGGAAGAAGCGTCCGTCGATCCGGAAGGAGCGCCCGGCGCCCGGCTCGGAGGTCACCTGGCACCGCGTGACCTCGAGAGTCGAGGAGAACGAGACCCCCGGCGCCGTCAGACTGATCGGGTACTTCGTTCCCACCATCAGCGAAGTACTGAAATCGAACTTCACGCCGGTGGGCGAAACCTGCAGAACCCGGCGCGCCTTTTCCCACCGGACCTTCAGTTCGTACTGCTCGGGCTTCAACCTCGCGGCGGAGCGCCCCGAATCCGTGCTCCTCCTCGGGCGATCGCCCGAAGACGAAGGCGGATCCGTTTTCCTTTCAGCCACGATTGCCTCCCGGCTAAGCCAGACCAGCGTCTCCGACATAACTCATCGTCACTCCTGCCAGAATCGCGCCAGACTTCCACCAGCGCATCGGGAACAGGAGCGCCGCGGCCGGCCGCCCACGGAAGGTCTTCCTAGGTCTTGGCGCCGAGGGACTTCGCCAGCCGGATCGCCGCTTCCATGCCCTGTTTCTCACGCACCGAACGGACGCGCGCCTTCTCCGCCGTCTTCAGCCGCCGGACATAACCCATGTACTTCCCCTGCTGCTGCCGCAACGCCCGAACCCGGGGCGACATCTGAATCTTGCGGCGGACCCGCGCCTTTCGGACCGCAACGCGACCAGGCCGTCCGCGGCGGCGCCGGGCGCGCGCGGGAGCAGCCGGAGAGAGCCGCTCGAGAGCAACCAGCCTTTCGCGAAGGCTTCGGATCTCCTGGTCACGGTTCTTCAATACCTTTTGAATGTGAGCAACGTGGATCCTCCCCTGCGACATCAACTCGTTCAGCACATAGTTGGCCTGATCGGGACTGAGTTTCATTCTTCTTCCTTTCTCAAAAACTTACCCGCTCCGATCCGGCGAGTCTACAACGGCCTCCGCTCCATGCAAGGGGTTTGTATATCAATCGTGACGGACCCAAACAAACGTCATAACACTCGTTCCGGAGACCTTACCTCTTGCGGACGGCCGAGGCTCTCGGGCTCGAGGCCTTCGCCTTCTTTCCCGCGGCCGGGCGTTTGGGCCCGCCGGAGCGGCCCGCCGTGGGGAGAAGCGACCGCACGACCTCGGCGCGGATGATCTTGCCTTCCGTCATGACGTAAGCGCGGTGAACGATGTTACGGAGCTCGCGCACGTTGCCAGGCCAGTCATAGGAGTTGAGCAACTCGACCGCTCCGGGATCCCAACCGGTGACGCCTGCTTTTTCCTGCTCTTCGATCAGCTTCCGAAAATGCTCGGCGAGCAAGGGAATGTCATCGCGTCTCTCCGTCAAGGGGGGAAGCGCGATCGGAAAGACGTTCAGGCGATAGTAGAGATCCTCGCGCAGCTTCTTCTCCTCTATGGCTTCCCGCGGGTCGCGATTCGTGGCCGAGATGAGGCGAACGTCCACCTTGATCTCGCTCGAGGCGCCCACGCGGCGCAACGTGCGATCCTCGAGCACCCTCAGGAGCTTGACCTGGAGCTCCGCCCCCATCTCGGTGATCTCGTCCAGGAAGAGGGTGCCGCCCATGGCTTCCTCGAAGTACCCGACCCGCCGCTTGTCGGCGCCGGTAAACGAGCCGCGCTCGTGCCCGAAGAGCTCGCTCTCGATCAGAGTAGGAGAGATGGCGCCGCAATTGAAGGCGACGAACGGTTTCCCGCCCCGGCGCGAAAGCCGGTGGATCGTCCGCGCGGCGACTTCCTTGCCGGTGCCGGAGGCCCCGGTGATGAGAATCGGGGCGTTGGAGCGGGCGACGCGCCGGATGATCTCGAAGATTTTTGTCATCGGCTCGGAGCGTCCCACCAGGTCCCCGAGGCGCCCGGTCTCCTGCAGCTCGGCCCGCAGCGTCTCGACCTCTGTCTCCAGACGCCGGCGATCCGCGAGGCGGTTGAACACGACGTCGAGCTGCGCGGGCCGCAGCGGCTTCAGGAGGTAGTCGAAGGCCCCGGCGCGCAGAGCCTCGATGGCGTTGTCGATCGAGCCCTGCCCGGTGATCACGATGCCCTCGCGGTCGGGATCCTTCTCGCGAGCCGCGCGCAGGATCTCGATCCCGTCGCCGTCGGGAAGGTGGATGTCGACGATCAGGATCCTCGGATCGAATTCCTCGAGGACCTTCGCCGCTTCCTTGGACGTTCCGACGGATCGCGGCTCAAAGCCGAAGTCCTTGACTGACTCCTCGAGCCCTTTGCGTGTCGAAAGATCGTCTTCCACAATGAGGACTTTCACCGTGGCTCCTCCGGCACCGTGAGGATCGCGACGACACGGTCGCCGCTCTGTTCGAGGCTGACGGTCCCGCCCGCCGCCGCGCTGTAGAGACGCGCCCGCGCCAGTCCCAGGCCCCAGGTCTTTCCCGGCGCGGCCAGCCGCGGAGAGAAGAGCTCTTCCGGATCCGCCCCGGGCAACCGGCCGGGATTCTCGACGCGGAGCCGGAGGCCGCCTCCGCCGCGTTCGAGCGCGAGCGAGACCGACCGAGCCGGAGCCGCTTCGAGGGCGTTGGAGAGGAGCTCTTCAACCGCTCCCTCGACCGCCCGGCGATCCCCTTTCACGAAGCCGCCCGTCGCGCCGCCGATCCTGGCTCCTTCCGCGTGACGGCCGGCGACAACCGACGAGACGAGCTCGTCGAAGGAAAAAATCTCGTCCGGAGAAGGCTCGAACAGCAGCAGCTCGCGCCCCCGGTCGAAGAGATCGAACGCCCGCGAGATCTCCTTCTTCGCGATAGCCAGGGACTCGGAAGGATCGGCTCCGCGCCGCACGCGCCGGTCCGCGGCTTCCAGGTGCAGAGAAACGGCCGACAGCGGTGTCGCCACATCGTGCAAGAATCGCCGGAGGAGGTCACGATGAGCGGACTCCACGGACAGCGCCTGTTTGTAGGCCAAATCGGCATCCTTCTTGCTCAATAAGTCGAGGTTCCCGAAACGAATCGTATGCCAAATGAGTCCCCCGAAGTCACGCGCGCCGCAAGGAAAATACGGACACCCGGTCCGGGGTTCCGCTCCTCGCTGAGGACCCGTCTCCGTGTTTCCGCGTTCATCGGCATCGCCATCCTCGGCGCCTGGCTTGCCTACACCCTCAACGCGGTGCTCGCGCTCTACGACGTCGCGCTCACGATTCAGCGGACCAGCAACCTGCGCGAGCGCGTTCAGGAAGCCCAGACCGGACTGTTCGAGGCGGAGGAGGCCCTGGACCGCTATACGACAAGCGGCCAGGGATACGACCTCTCGCGCCACAACGCCGGGCGCACGTCACTTCACATGGCGCTCGGGGCCGTCAGCCGCCGAGTCCTGACCGAGGGCTCGCGCGGGCTCATTCAAAGAGCGGAGGCGGCCGAGGAGATCTACGCGAAGGCGGCCGATGCCGCGATCGCGGCGCTTCGCCCGGGAGAGCCTGCCGGCGCCCGCGCGCAGCGCGACAACGTCGTCGCGCCGACGGCCGAGAAGCTGCGCGACGTCCTCGGGGAGCTTCAGGGTCTCTTCCTGCGCACCGAGGCTCTCGCCGATGAGCGGGTGAAGGAGACCCGCAACGCCGCGATGACCGCCCTCACCGTACTGGCCGCACTCATCCTGGCGGGATTGCTGTGGCTCCTGACCGATGTCAACCGCCGGATCCTCATCCCCTGCGGCGCCGCCGCGCAGGCCCTCGGAGATCTCGGCGCCGACCGAGTCCCTCCCAGGCTCTTCGACCAGTCCGAAGACGAGATCGGCGAGCTCGGCCGCAACTTCAACCGTACCGCCGAGCTTCACGCCGAGCGATCCCGCGCGCTGGCCGAACGCGACATTCAGGCGTCGGTCAACGCGGTCCTCACTGCCGCCGCGACCGTCAACGATCTGGCCGGCTTCGGCTCGAAGGTCCTGCAGGAGATCATCCAGGTC
>DATIRW010000133.1:0-6746 GCA_035469365.1 Thermoanaerobaculia bacterium | reverse complement strand
CCCTTCCAGCGGGCCAGAGCCCATGCCGCGGCAAGGCCGAGCGGCAGGATCAGGAGCGTCGAGATCGCGGCGACGCGGAGCGTCAGGCTCAGGATCGAGAGATCCTCAGTCGTCATTTGAGAACCGCGAACCCGCGCCGCTCGAAAACCGCGCGGCCTTCCTCTCCCGCAACACAATCTACGAACCGCCGCGCCGCGGAGAACTTGGACGAGGCGATCCTCGCCACCGAATAGGTGATCGCCGGGCCGTTGGTTACGACGAGCACGACCCGCACTTTATTGGAGATCGCCGAATCCGTCCGGTAAACGATCCCTGCCTCGACGCCTCCCGACTCGACGGCCGCCAGGGTGGCGCGCACGTCGAACGTCGGCACCAGCTTCTGGCGCACCTGACCCCAGACGCCTTCGGCCTCGAGCCATTTGCGAGCGTAGATTCCCGCGGGCACCGCCTCCGGATCGGCCAGCGCCAGGCGCGGCAGCTTTGCGAGATCCTTGGCCCCGGCGATGCGCAGAGACGACGAAATCGGGACGACGACCACGAGCTGATTGGAGAGGAACTCTCGGCGGTCCGCGCGGCGCACGATGCCCGCCTTCTCGAGCGCGTCCATCCTCGCCGTGTCCGCGGAGAAGAAAACGTCGGCCGGCGCCCCGGCCTGGATCTGCCGAGCGAGATCCGAGGAGGCCCCGAAGGAGAAACGCACGGCCGTGCCGGTCTTCGCCTCGCAAGCCTTGCCGATCTCTTCCAGCGACTCCGTCAGGCTCGCCGCGGCGAAAACCAGGACCTCCTCTGCTCGGCCCGGAGCCGGAAGGAGGACGAGGAGCAACCCGGCAAGCATTCTCTTCGGCATGCCGGGAGGAGAGCACAGTCGATATATTTCGTCAAGTATCTCGGATTAATCGGCCAGCAGGCGGCGAAGCCGGCGAAACCCGGGGCCGCCCGCCGCGAGACTCCGGCGTTCCATGTCCCGGTAGACTGCGAGAACCGTCCTCCCGGTCTTCGTCAAGCGGGCCGCGCCATGGCTGGCTCCTCCCCGTGTCGCTTCGACGAGCGGGGCGCGGAACGCTCCGTTCATCGTCTGCACGAGCTTCCAGGCGCGCATGTAGGACATGCCGAGCCTGCCGGCGGCCCGGCGCAGCTCGCCCGTCTGCGCGATCGCTTCGAGCAGGTCCGCCTTCCCCGGGCCGAGCACGATCTCCTCCCCGCGCAGGACGCGCAGACGCGGGCGAAGGCGGCAGGCAAGAGCGGCTCTCCTTGTCATCGTCGGCCGTGCCGAAACTCTATTACCGTCTCGGCGGAGGTTTGGGGGAAGAGACGATTCGACCGTCCGCCGAAAGAGGCATGCAGTCCTTCGAAAACCCGGGCTCGTCCTCGACCGCTCGCGGCGCATGCCGTCATCGCAACATTCTGGCGGCGCGTTCGTAGGTCTCCTCGATAAGAGCCCTGGATTCTCCACGTCGTGAAGGAGGACAGCATGCGCATGAACCGAGCCGTCGGACTTTTCTGGATTCTGGGAGTTGCCTCCGCCTTCGCGATCGGTGGATGCGCGAAGAAGGAGTCCTCCGCCCCGGCGGTCGCCGCCGCAGCCGCGGAGCCGACCCCGGCAGGCGGCGGAAAGATTCCGGTGACGACTTCGTCCGCCGAGGCGAAGGCCGAGTTCCTGCAGGGCCGCGAGATGTTCGAAAAACTGCTGATCACCGACTCCATCGCGCACTTTCAGAAGGCGGTCTCGCTCGATCCGAATTTCGCGTGGGCCGAGCTCGACCTGGCCAACTCGGCGCCGACCGGCAAGGAGTTCTTCGAGCATCTCAACGAGGCCGTGAGCCTTGCCGGCAAGGCCTCCAACGGAGAGAAACTTCTCATCCTTGCGGCGCAGGCAGGCGCGAACAACAACGCGGTCAAGCAGAAGGAATACCTCGATGGGCTCGTCGCGGCGTACCCGAACGACGAGCGGGCGCACTTCAACCTGGCCGGCTACCTTTTCGGCCAGCAGGATTACCCCCAGGCGATCGAGCACTACAAGAAGGCCACGGAGCTCGACCCGAACTACTCGACCGCCTACAACCTCCTCGGCTACGCCTACCGGCAGAGCGGCGACTATGCCAGCGCCGAAAAGGCGTTCCAGAGGTACATCGAGCTGATTCCCAAGGACCCCAACCCGTACGATTCCTATGCCGAGCTGCTTCTCAAGATGGGCCGATTCGACGACTCGATTGCCCAGTACAGGAAGGCGCTGGAGATCAACCCGAACTTCCTGAACGCTCACCAGGGAATCGCCATGGATCTTCTTTACCAGGGAAAGTCAGATCAGGCGGCGGCCGAGCTTCAAAACATTGCTCAGAAAGCCAGGACCGACGGTGAGCGCCGGACGGGGCTCTTTGCCCTGACGGTCGTCTACCTCGACGGCGGAAAGATGGCCAGGGCGCTCGAGAACGTGGACAAGCAGTACGCCCTGGCGGAGAAGACCGACAACGTGCCGGCGATGGCATTCGACCGGGGCTTGAAAGGGAACATCCTGATGGAGATGGGAAAGCCCGATCAGGCGAGGGCGGAGTTCGAGCATGGCTTGAAGCTGATCGAAGGCTCCAACCTCTCGCAGGAAATCAAGGACAACGCCAGGCTCGTCCATCATTACAACCTCGCTCGTGTCGCGGCGGCGAAGAAGGACTTCGCGGCGGCAAAGAGCGAGGCGGATGAATTCCGGAAGGGCGCCGAGGCCTCGAAGAATCCCGCGCAGGCGAAGAACACCCACGAGCTCGACGGCATCGTCGCCCTGGCGGAAAAGGACTACAACAAGGCCGAGGCCGAGCTCCTGCAGGCGAATCAGCAGAATCCCCAGGATCTCTATCGGCTCTGCCAGGCCTACCAGGGCAAGGGCGAGGCGGGGAAGGCGATGGACTACTGCGGCAAGGCCGCGAACTTCAACTCGCTGCCGCAGGTCAATTACGCGTTCGTCCGAACGAAGGCCAAGGCCTCGGCCGGGACGGCGAAGGCCGGCTGATCCCGGCCTTCCGCGCCGGACCAGTCGAGCGGATCAGCCCCATGCCGCCCGCGCCGATCGCCGCGGTGACCCGGTGGTGCGCGAGCGTGCAGCGGATCACAGACTCACTTCAGTCCCGTCGCCAGGTAAAGCTCGTCGAGCGCGCGCCGGTAGGAGTAGACGTAGGAAGTCTCATCCGGCGCGATCTGGATTGGGCCGACCTGCTCGACGCCGGAGGGATCCGGGGGGCGGAGCTCCTTCCAGAGCGTATGGCGGCCCGTCTTCACGTCCACCTTTTCGACGCGGAGCGGGAGCGCGGAGGGGCGGTAGACGAAGATCGACGCGCCGTCGGCCGTCCACCGGAGCGGAACCTCGCCGGCCTCGAGGCCGGGCACCGGGCGAGGTTCGCCGGGCTCGGTCGGGTAAATGGCGATGCGGCCGTCCGTCCCAGTCGCCACGATCGATTTTCCGTCCGGCGAAACGGCGCGAAAGAGGAAGTTGACTCCCTCCGGGGTGATCGCGCGGGGCTTTCCGTCGGGGAGGTCCTGGACGTAGAGCCGGGAACCGTGACCCGGCTCGTTGCCTGAGACGAGGATCCGGCGCCCGTCCGGGAACCAGGTCGCCGCCTGGCAGTTGATGCCGGTTCTCGGGAGCTGCTTCGGCTCTCCAGCGCCAGTCGGCAGGAGCGTGAACTGGCCGCTCTGCTCGTCGCGGATCGTCAGCACCCATCGTCCGTCCGGCGAGAATCCCCACGAGCCTCCTTCCCCGATCCGGACGGCGGGCGAGCCGTCGAGCTTGCGCAGGTAGGAGGCCTTCGGCTCGATGTTCTGCTCCTCGAAGAGAACGGTCCTGCCGTCCGCGGATATGCCCTTGGGAAAGGACCAGTTGAGCCACGTCAGGTTCCGCTCCGCCTTCTCGCCCGCCGAAAAGCCGACGATCTCGCGGCGGGAGGAGTTCACGGAACAGAGCACGCGCCCGTCGCGGGCGATGTCCTGGAGGAACATTCCTGGAGAGTTCCAGACCAGCCGGCTCTTCCCCGAAAGCAAAGTCGCCCAGATGCCGTTTCCGCTTGACCAGATCTCGTCCCCTCGCGGCGACCAGGCGAGGCCGCGGAGCGCGGATGGGCCGGTGAGCCGGACCTTCCCGGCCGTGTCGATGACTTTCACCCTGCCGATGTTGTCTCCGCGCCTCGCGTGGTCGATGAAGGCGACGAGCCGCCCGTCCGGCGAGACGCGGAGGTCGCTGGCCCAACCCGGCGCGTCGTACAGCACCGTTCCAATCGGGTACTCGATCCGGTTGCGATTTCCCGACTGGTGCGCCACGGCGAGGCTCTTTGCGTCGGGTGACCAGTCGGCGTCTTCCACGTTTTCGAGGATCTCGCGCGGCGCGCCGCCGGCCAGGGGGACCCGCGCGAGCGTGCCGACCGTTTCGAAACCAAATAGGAAGCGGCGGTTCAAACAAATCGCCATCTCCCCGCTGGAAGAGATCGCGAGAACGCTCGCGCCCGGCAGGCCCAGCGAGCGCGATTCCGAGCTATCAGGCCGCGTCGTAAAGGTGTCGAGGGGGAGTCCTTCCCAGGCGGCGGAGTAGACAATCGTCTGGCCATCGGGAGCAAACAGCGCGGACGCGAGGGCGCCGCGCGCGTAGGTCAACGGATCGAGCTTGAGGGCCGAACCCGGTTTGGCGCTCGTGAGGGAGTGCAGCAGGAAACCCGCCGCGACTCCCGCCGCGAGCGCGATGGCCGCCGGCAGGACCCATCCGTGCCGGTGCTTCCTCGCGGGCTCGGCCGCTTCCAATCCGCCGGAGACCGAGGTTTCCGAGAGATGGTCGCGGACGCTCTTCAAGTCGCGCGCGAGGTCCTTTGTCGAGGCGTAACGCTCCTCGGGGTCTTTGGCGAGCAGACGCTCGACGATCCAGCGCACCGGGGGCGGGGCCTTTGGCGCGAGCTGTCCCAGCGACTCGGGCTCCTCCCGGATGATCGCGACGAGCGTCTCGGCGCCGGTCTTCCTCTGGAAGGCGCGCTTGCCCGTCGCCATCTCGTAGAGGATCGCGCCGAGCGTGAACTGGTCGGAGCGGAAGTCGACGGGCTGGCCGCTCGCCTGCTCGGGCGACATGTAGCCGGCCGTGCCCATCACCGTTCCCGGCTGGGTCGGCGCGGCGATCGCCGTGGGCAGGACGGAGAGCTCCTGCGTCACCGGGTCGGTCAGCTTCGCCAGGCCGAAGTCGAGGATCTTGACGTAGCCGTCCTTCGAGACCATCACGTTCTCGGGCTTCAAGTCCCGGTGAACGATCCCCGCGGCGTGCGCCTTGGCGAGGCCCTCAGCTGTCTGAACAGCGATGTCGAGCAGCTTCTTCGTCGGCATCGGTTCGCCCGCGGCGATGAGATCGCGCAGTGTCCTGCCCTCGACGAGCTCCATCGCGATGTAGATAACTCCTTCGGTTTCGCCGATGTCGTGGATCGTCAAGATGTTCGGGTGGTTCAAGGCGGAAGCCGAGCGGGCCTCCTGCTCGAAGCGCTGGCGCCGGTCCGGGTCGGATGACGTGACCGACGGAAGGACCTTGATCGCGACGTCGCGCCCGAGCTTCGTGTCGGTGGCGCGGTAGACCTCCCCCATTCCGCCCGCGCCGAGGGCGGCGGTGATCCGGTAGTGCGCGAGCGTGCGGCCGATCAGGGTCAGCCTCCTCCGGTCATCCGGTTTTGTCGGCGGAGCATGCTACCGCAGAGCCTCATCCCTTGACCGCCCCCAAGGAGCACGCTGGCGTCAGTTAGCCCGCGCCGCTGCTTCCGCTATCGCAGGTTCACCGCAAGTCTCGATCCCGGGCTCTCTGTATGATCGCCTTTCTTCGGCGTGGCTTGAAACGGAAGGAGTCCAATCACGACCGGCCTGGATCTCGGGGGTTTCTCTTTCGGGACGATCCTCGTCGCGGTCATCTTTGGCCTGGTGGGGTTCTCCGCGTTCCGCTACGGGAAGAAGAACGGGGAACCGAGACAGCTCTTTCTCGGGATCGCGCTCATGGCCTACGGCTATTTCGTCACGAACGTCTGGTGGTCGCTCGCGGTCGGAGCGGTCCTGACACTCCTGCTCTTCTTCCCCCAGTAGGAGAACTCTCCAAACACATTCTCGTATCGCTTAGGCGAGGGAACGGAGCGTGGAGCAGACGAAGAGCGGAGCGGACCGGTGGGCCGTCGGGCCGCTCGACCTGCGCCTCGTCGCTCTGCTGGCGGGAGCGAAGCTCGCCGTCCACCTGGCGACCGCGGGCAGGTATGGCTACTTCCGCGACGAGCTCTACTTCCTCGATTGCGGCCGCCACCTCGATTGGGGCTATGTGGACACCGCGCCGGCGATCGCGGTGTACGCGAAGCTCGCGCTCCTCCTGGGTGGCTCCCTCCCGGTCCTGAGAACGATCGCCGCGCTGGCCGGCGCGGCGCGCGTAATTTTGACGATGGCGCTGGCGCGCGAAATGGGCGGGGGTCGCTTCGCCCAGGCGCTCGCGGGCCTCTGCGCGCTCGCGGCGCCCATCTATCTGGGCATGGACAGCATCCTCACAATGAACGGCTTCGAGTCACTCTTCTGGATGGGGTGCGTCTTCTTCGTCGTCCGCATCGTCAGCACGGGCAATTCCCGGCTCTGGCTGTGGTTCGGGGTGCTCGCCGGCCTCGGGATCGAGAACAAACACTCGATGCTCCTCTTCGGCGCAGCCTTCGTGATCGCTCTGCTTCTGACCCGGGAGCGGCGTGAGCTCGCCAAGCCCTGGATCTGGATCGGCG
>DATIRW010000132.1:0-2524 GCA_035469365.1 Thermoanaerobaculia bacterium | reverse complement strand
GAGCGGGTCATGTCGGCCTTGAAAAGGGCGCGTCTCTCCAAGGCTTGGCGTACCCCGGGATGGGAGAAGGTCTTCTCGTCGAGCTCCCGGCAGGGCAGGCACCAGGAAGCGGAGAAGTCGATCACTGCCGGACGGCCCGCGCGCGTGACCTGCTCCGCGGCGTAGGGCTGCCAGCCCGGAGAGGCGGAGGCCGGGACCTGCCGGGGCAGGAAGAAGGCGGCGGCCGCCAGGAAGACCACGGCCGCGCCGGCCCGCGCCGCCGGCCGGAGCCGGGTTCCTCGGATCGCGAGAACGATCGCCGCGATGGCGAGCACGGCTGGCAGGAGCCAGTCCCCGGCAGGCCGTGGAACGGCCGTCCGGAGGAAGTAGGCTGCCATGGCGAGGAGGATCCAGCCGAAGACCGACTTGACGCCTTCCATCCACTCTCCCGCTCGGGGAAGACGCGAGAGACTCCCGGAGAAGGCGGCGAGGAAAAGATAGGGAAGTCCGAGTCCCAGCGACAGCACGAAGAAGAAGAGAAATCCGAGCGCCGCGTTCTGCCGGGCGGCGACGAAGGCGAGCAGGCCGAGGACGAAGGGGCCCACGCACGGGGCCGCGACGACGCCGACGAGCAGCCCCATCGCGTACGCCCCGGCCCTTCCGGAACGCGCGCCGGTCTTCTGCATCCATGAGGTCGGCATCCGGATGTCGTAGAGCCCGAACATCGAGAGGGCGAGGGCAACGAGAACGGCCGCGACCACCGCAAGCACCCAGGGCGATTGAAGCGCGGCGCCGAAGAGCTTGCCGGAGAGGCCCGCCGCGACGCCGAGAGCGGAGTACGTCGTCGCCATCCCGAGCACGTAGAGAGAGGCGAGGCCGAAGACGCGGCCCGATTCCCCCTTCGCCTGACCCCCGAAGAAGCTGACGGTCAGAGGGATGACGGGATAGACGCACGGTGTCAGATTCAGCGCGAGTCCGCCGGCAAAGAGCAGGAGCAGGACAACGGCAAAGCCGCGGCGCTCGAGCAGCTGGCCGAAATCCTGCGACGCCCCGGCCGCGGACGTGGAGGCGGCCGCTCCCGCGGCAGGCGCCTGGGAGAGCGGGACGGCGCCGCCCGAGAGGGCCGAGACGGCTCGGACACGGAAAGCGACGGTGGCGGGCGCCAGGCATTGCGTGTCGTTGCACGCCTGGTACTCCACGGCCCCGGCCGCTTCTGGAGGCTGGGAGCCCGTCAGAGTCAGGGGGACCTCGATGGCGAAGGTCCCTTCATAGACGGAGAGAGGCTTGTCGGCGAAGGCGAACTTCTTCATCCCGCCTTCGGGGTATTTCGGCTCTCCGAACTGGATGCCGGGAGAAGGATCCAGGCGGACCGACGTCGCGATCAGGTAGTCCTCGGAAGGATGATGACTGTTGACGTGCCACCCGGCGGCGAGCGTGGCGTCGATATGGAGCACCGCGGATCCTGCCGCGCCCGGCAGGACGCGGGCTTCTGCCTTGAGGAGCGTCGAAGGCTGCGGGGCCGGGATGGCCGCGGCTGCGGCGGAGAGGAGAAGGCCGGCACAGGCCGCGAGCGCGGTCTGGCCGCGGCGGACGAGTCTCATGGCTTGGGCGGCTGACCGTTCATTCTCGCGATCAGTGTCCGCACCTGCTCCAGATACTGGGATGTCGGATGGTCTTTCTCGAACTTCAGGAACAGGGCGTAGGCCTCTTCGGGCTTGTTCTCGGCGAGCGGGATCTGCGCGCGAAAGAGCTCGGCCCTCTCGCGCCGCCCCTTGTCCTTCGTCGTCTCGATCAAGCGGTTGATCGTCTGACGGGAACCGGCGGTGTCGCCGCCATCGAGCTGAACGGCGGCAAGCAGCTCCTGCGCGTCTTCGCGGAGAGCCGTCGTCCCGCCGGGGGCCGCGATCGCGCGTTTGAACCGCGGCAACGCCGAGGCGGAGTCGCCGCGCCCGTAGAGTTCCTTGCCGGTGTCGAAGGCTTCGCGGGCGGAGATTCTGGAGACGTCCTGCGCCTCGACCTTTCTCGCGAACGTCTTGTACTCGGCCATCTCGCTTTTCACGTGCGAGTAGAAGTCCGGAGCGGAGGTGAAGCCCTGGATGTACAGGACCTGGCGGCCCTCAGGCGATTCGATCAGAACGGCGGGAACCTCCGCGACCCCGTGCCGCAGGGCCAGTTCCCTGCCTTCATTGGAATCGATCATGACCTTCACGGGGACCATCGGAACGAGCAGCGCCTCGAAATCGAAGGCCGGGTAAAGCAGCGTATCCATGCGCCGGCAGCCGCCGCAACCGGTCCGGTCGAACTCGATGAAAACGAACTTGCCCTGCGCGGCGGCGCGCTGCCTTGCCTCGTTCACGTCCGCGGCCCAGTCGGCGTTGCCCGGGGAGACGAGGGCACCGCCGGTTTGCGGAGGAGGCGTCTGCGCCAGCCCGGCCGCCGCGCCGAGGAAAAGCGCGGCCAACGGCCAGGGGCCGCATTTCTTCCTGGACAACATGTGTTGCGGAAACCCTTTACCCTGAAGAGGAATTCCCGGTTACGGCGGGGC
>DATIRW010000131.1:0-9065 GCA_035469365.1 Thermoanaerobaculia bacterium | reverse complement strand
CGCCGCGCGTCATCGTATCCCCGGCGCTCGGAGGGATCATCATCGGACACGAGACGGCGCGCGCTCTTGACGTTCCCTTTCTCTTCGCGGAGCGGCAGGACGGGGCTTTCGCCCTGCGGCGCGGTTTCCGGCTGGAGCCGGGGGAGGAAGCCGCCGTCGTCGAAGACGTCTTCACGACGGGCAAATCCACTCGCGAAGTCATCGAGAGAGCCGTCGCCTCCGGCGCCAGGGTCGTCGCGGCCGGCTCCATCGTGGATCGCGGTCTGGCCTCCGGCGCGTTGCCGGTGCCCGCACGCTCGCTCCTGACCCTCTCTCTGCCGTCGTGGCCGGAGGACCAGTGTCCCCTCTGCCGGGAAGGGCGGCCTCTGGAGGCGCCGGGTAGCCGCCACCGATCGGAAAACGGGAAACGGTAAGCGGAAGACGAACAAGACTCGGCGTCGTTTTCCGTTTTCCGTTTTCGGATTCCCGTCTAAGATCACGGCATGGATTTGCGGCGGGTCTGCGTCTATTGCAGCTCGGCCTCGGCGCTCGATCAGGCCGTCGAAAAAGAGATCCGGACGTTCGGACAGCAGATCGCGCACCGGGGGATCGGCCTCGTCTACGGAGGTGCTTCCTGCGGTCTGATGGGCGCCCTCGCCGACGAGGTGCTCGCCGCCGGTGGAAAAGTCACCGGCGTCATGCCGAGAGCGCTCGAGGGACGAGAGCCTCCCCACCGCGGCCTGACCGAGCTGAAAATGGTCAACACCATGCACGAGCGCAAGCAGCTCCTGTTCGATCTGTCGGACGCGTTCGTGGCATTTCCGGGAGGCTTCGGGACATTCCAGGAAACGCTCGAAATGGTGACCTGGAAGCGTATGGGGATCCACGGAAAGCCGATCGTCTTCGCGAATATCGGAGGCTACTTCGACCTCCTGCTCGCCCAGTTCGAACTGGCCATCCAGAAAAAGTACGCGCGCCCGGACGACCGCATCCTCTATGCCGTGGCGAACAGCACGCAGACGATCCTGACGATGCTCGAAGGCGCGCCGGTTCTGGCACGGAAGACGGGGGACTGGACGTAGAAGACGGGGTCCAAGTGTCAGGGGGAAACGCAGGGATCAGGTATCAGGTGTCAGGTTTCAGGTTGGTCCCGGGTCCCTGGCCCCTGATACGTGACACCTGGCACCTGCATCCTGACCGCTAGCTCTTGAGCCTTCCCTGGATTTCCAACTCGTCGCTTTCCCGCCGATGCTCAACTTTTCGCAACCTTGCCTCCGCGGCGCGATTTCGGCTCTCGCGCAGCTTCAGCTCCTCGAGCAGCTCGCGGTTGATCGCGACGATGTCGGCGAGGAGCGCGATCAGGAAGGTCAGCACTCCGACTGTCACGAGCACCGCCGCGGCGGAGAGCGACACGGCATGGTTCGAGGTATCGCCGTTCCAGTGAGCGAGGAAGACCCGCAGTCCCAGAGCGGCTCCGAGGAAGAAGAAAAACGCCGCGGCAGCCGAGAAAATCTTCAGCGGCTTGTAGAGGGCAGTGATGCGCAGGACGTTGGCGCCCTGGATCAGCACGTATTTCGTTGGAGAGGAGAAGAGCCGCGAAGCCCGGCGGACGGGCCGCGCCGCGACCGGCACGGAGACGACGCGCAGGTCCTTGAAGCCGGCCTGGATGAGCGTCTCGAGGGTGTAGGTCATCTTCGAGAAGACGTTCATCCGGCGGGCGGCTTCCCGAGTGAACGCCCGCAGCCCGGACGTGGCGTCCTGGACCTGGAGCCCCGAGGCCTGGCGGACCATCCAGCTTCCCAGCCGCTGCAACAGGCGCTTGACGGGAGAGAAATGCGCCAGCTTGCCCGGCTGCCTGTCGCCCACGACCAGGTCGGCCCGTCCCGCGAGAATCGGCGCCACCAGGGCAGGGATATCGGCGGCGTCGTATTGGAGATCGGCATCGAAGTTGACGATGACGTCGGCCCCCATCGCCAGCGCCTCGTCGACACCGGCGGAGAATGCCGCCGCGAGCCCCCGGTGTTTGGAGAAGCTGACCACCCTGTCCGCGAAGCCGGCTCGGGCCGCTTCCGCCGTGCCGTCGGTCGAGCCATCGTCGACGACGAGAATGGCGACCTCGGAGAAGCCGGGGAGGGTTCGCGGGACCGACGCCAGCGTCTCCGGCAGCGCCTCTTCCTCGTTCCAGGCGGGGATCTGGATGACGAGCTTCATCTGGAAAAGCGCGGGACGGTTCCCCATCGTCATCTCCATATACGATTTCCCGGTCTCGACGGTGTACAAGAATCAGGAGATTTTTCGAATTCTCTCGTCTCTCCGAATACAGTGTAACTGCGTTGGCCCGGTTCCCGGTTGGGCTCCGAGCACCTCACACTGCACACCTTCTTGGCGGTTCTGTGGTAAATTCCGCCGCTCCGCGGGCTTGGAGGCCCCGGAATGCTCTTTTTCAATCAGGGACGAAGGCCGGACGGTAGGGCGGAGGATATCGAATCCCCCGAACCCCAGCAAAATGCCCCCGCGGGCTTCCGGCCCGTAGCCCCTCGGTCGAGCCAATGGCGCGGCCGGGACCTTCGAACAGGCTCGTAGCTCAGGGGGAGAGCACTACCTTGACACGGTAGGGGTCAGCGGTTCAAATCCGCTCGAGCCTACCAACTTGCTTGGAGCGAAGGCGCTTAGCTCAGCTGGTAGAGCGCTACCTTCACACGGTAGAGGTCAACGGTTCGAGCCCGTTAGCGCCTACCAAAGACAGGCTTGACGCGGGGTGACCCGCGTTTTTGCTTTTGGAGAGAAGGACGAGATGGAAGCCCGGGCGGACACGGTGACGGTCACACTTCCGGATGGATCCACGCGATCCGTTCCGCGGGGGACGACCGTTCGCGAGGTCGCGCAGGGGATCGGGCCGCGGCTCGCCCGGGACGCCTGGGCGGGCAAGCTCGGAGGCAAGGTCGTGGACCTCGTCACGCCGATCGAATCGGACGCGCCGCTCGAGATCATCACGGGCAAGTCGCCCGACGCGGTGCCCATCTACCGCCACTCGACGGCTCACATGACGGCGCAGGCGGTCAAGCGCCTCTTCCCCGACGTGCAGATCGGCATCGGGCCCCCGATCGAGAACGGCTACTACTACGACTTCAACCCGGCCCGCCCGTTCACGCCCGAGGACCTCGCCGCGATCGAGGCCGAGATGCGCAAGATCGTCGGCGAAGACCTTCCGATCGAGCGGAGGGACATGCCGCTTTCCGAGGCGATCGCGATCTTCGAGAAACAGGGGGACGCCCTGAAGGTCGAGATCGCGCGCGGCATTCCGGAAGGGGAGCGCGTCTCCTGCTACCGGCAGGGGGAGTTCGTGGACCTTTGCCGCGGTCCCCACGTTGCCTCGACCGGGCGCTTGGGCGTCTTCAAGCTGACGCACACGGCGGGCGCGTACTGGAAGGGGGACGAGCACAACCCGATGCTCCAGCGCATCTACGGGGCCTCGTTCCTGACGCAGAAGGAGCTCGACGAATACCTGAAACGAATGGAAGAGGCAAAGGAGCGCGACCACAGGAAGCTCGGCCGGGAGCTCGACCTCTTCTCCTTCCACCCGTGGGCTCCCGCGTCCCCGTTCTTCCATCCGAAGGGGACGGCGCTCTACAACGGCCTCTTCGAGTATCTCCGGTCCGAATACGCCCTTCGCGGCTACCAGGAGGTCGTGACCCCGCAGATCTTCGACGCCGAGCTCTTCAAGCTCTCCGGCCACTACGCCAATTACCACGACAACATGTACTGGACGGAGATCGACGAGCGGGAGTTCGGCGTCAAGCCGATGAACTGCCCGGGACACTTCCTCCTCTACAACACGCGGCTCTGGTCCTACCGGGACCTGCCGGTGCGGTTTGCCGACTTCGGCCGCCTCCACCGTTACGAGCTCTCCGGCGTCACCGCGGGCCTGACGCGCGTGCGGACGTTCTCCCAGGACGACGCCCACATCTTCACTCCCTTCGAGAAGGTCGAAGACGAGATCTTCCGCTTCCTCGACTTCGTGGACTCGGTCTACGGCGCCTTCGGATTCACCGACGTCGAGATCTCGCTCGGCCTGCGCCCCGAAAAGCGCATCGGGGCCGACGAGCTCTGGGACCGGGGCGAAGCCGCCCTGGCGGCGGCGCTCGAGAAGGCGAAGCGCCCGCACGTCGTGACGCCCGGCGACGGGGCCTTCTACGGCCCCAAGATCGACTTCCGCGTGAAAGACGCGCTCGGCCGCCCCTGGCAGCTCGGCACGATCCAGATCGACTTCGAGCACGCGGAGAGCTTCGACCTGACCTACATCGGCGAGGACGGCCAGCCCCATCGCACGGTCGTCATGCATCGCGCGATCCTCGGCTCCTTCGAGCGCTTTCTCGGCATCCTGACCGAGCACACCGCGGGGAACTTCCCTTTCTGGATCGCCCCGGTCCACGCGGCCGTGCTGCCCGTCTCCGACCGGTTCGCGGCCCCGGCGCGCGAGATCGCCGCGCGGATCGCCGCCGCGGGGCTGCGCGTCGAGCTGGACGACCGCAACGAGAAGCTCGGCGCGCGCATCCGCAAAGCGGAGATGCAGAAGACTCCCGCCATGCTGGTGATCGGAGAGAAGGAGGCCGCGGCTGGCACGGTCTCCGTCCGGCTGAGGCACGGGGGCGACGCGGGGACGCTCCCGGTGGAAGAGTTTCTTTCGCTCGCCCGAAGGGCGATCGCGGAGAAGAGAGGAGAACTGACCGTGGAGGTGAAGAATCGATAAGAAAAGTATTCGTGTCAACGAACAGATCCGGTGGAAGGAGGTCCGTTTGATCGGAGAATCCGGTGAGCCCCTCGGGATCGTCCCGATGGCCGAAGCGCTCCAGAAGGCGAAGGACGCGAGCCTCGACCTGGTCGAGATCGCCCCGACGGCCAAACCGCCGGTCTGCCGGATCATGAACTTCGGGAAATTCATCTACCAGCAGAAGAAGAAACAGCAGGACTCGAAGAAGAAACAGAAGACGACGCAGGTCAAAGAAGTGAAATTCCGGCCCAACATCGACGACCACGACTACGACTTCAAGATCAAGCACATCCTGAAGTTCCTGTCGCACGGCGATAAGGTCAAGGCGACCGTGCAGTTCCGCGGCAGGGAGATGGCGCGCCGCGAGAACGGCCAGAAAGTCCTCGACCGGCTGCTGGTCGATCTGACCGGCCACGCCATCGCCGAGTCGCGCTCGGAAATGCTGGGAAACCGGCTGTACCAGATCCTCGCGCCCGTCAAGCACCACGAAAAAGCCGTGGCCAAAGCCGGAGCGTAACGAACGGAGTGATCCAATGCCGAAACTGAAGACCCATCGGGGCGCCGCGAAGCGCTTCCGGAAGACCGCCTCGGGCAAGTTCAAGCGCGCCAAAGCGTACAAGAGCCACATCCTGACCAAGAAGGCGCCGGGGCGCAAACGCGGCCTGGCTCATTCGACCACCGCATCCCCTTCGGACCAGAAGCGGGTCCGAGAGATGCTGCCTTACGCGTAAGGCGTAAGTCGTAAGGCGGAAGGCGAAGCACCTCACACCGGGCGCCTCGCCTCACGCCTGACGCCTAACGCCTCACGGCCCAAAGGAGTAACAAAAATGCCACGCGTCAAGAGAGGTCCCAAGAGGAAGAACCGGCGGGCAAAGACCCTCGCGCTCGCCAAGGGCTACTACGGCACGAAATCCAAGTCGTACCGGATGGCGAAGCTGGCTGTCGAGAAGTCGCTCGTCTACGCGTACCGCGACCGCAAGGTCAAGAAGCGCGATTTCCGCGGCCTCTGGATCATCCGGATCAACGCCGCCGCGCGCGAGAACGAGATCTCCTACAGCCGGCTGATGGACGGCCTGAAGAAGGCCGGCAACGACATCAACCGGAAGATGCTCGCCGATCTCGCGGTCTCCGATCCGCCGGCCTTCACGCACCTGGTCGGCGTCGCCAAGGCGGCGCTGTCCGGCGCCTGATGAGCCGGGAAACGGAAGACGGAAAACGGAGAACGTGAGAGACAAGGACGGGACCGGCTCTTCGAGTCCCGAGTCCCGAGTCCCGAGTCCCGGCCCGGGCGATCCCGTTGAAACAGTTCTCGCGGCGTTCCGCGAGGAGGCCGGCCGCGGTGCCTTATCGCGCTCGGAGTTCGAGCGGCTGAAGGGGAAGTTCGTCGGGAGGGAGAAGGGGCTCGTCCCGGCCCTCTTCGCGGGCATCCGGAACCTGCCGCTCGACGAGCGCGGCGGCTTCGGCTCGCGCGCGAATGCCGCGAAGGCGGAGATCGAGGAATCGATCGCGCGCCTCTCCGCGGAAGTCGAGCGGCGCGAGGCCGAGGCCCGGCGTGAGGCCCAGGCCGTGGACGTCACGCTGCCGGGACGCCGCTCCCGCGCGGGAGGCCTTCACCCCGTCACGATCGTGCGGCGCCGGATCGAGCAGATCTTCCTCCGGATGGGTTACTCGATCGCCGACGGACCGGAGCTGGAGAACGATCGCCACAACTTCGAGCTCCTGAATTTCCCTCCGGAACATCCCGCGCGAGACTCGCAGGACACCTTCTTCGTGGATCGGAAGGCGCGCTCCCCGCTCCTGCTGCGCACGCACACGTCCCCCGTCCAGATCCGAGAGTTGACGAAACGCGGCGCGCCGTTGCGGATCATCGCCCCGGGACGCATCTACCGCAACGAGGGGGTGGATGCGACGCATGCGGCCGTCTTCCATCAGGTCGAGGCGCTCGTCGTCGAACGCGGAATCTCGATGGCGGATCTGAAGGGGACGATCGAGGAGTTCTTCGTGGCGTTCTTCGGCCCCGGCACGAGGATGCGCTTCATCCCGACCTTCTTCCCGTTCGTCGAGCCGGGAGCCGACGTCGCCGCGAGCTGCATCTTCTGCAAGGGCCGGGGGTGCGCCAAGTGCAAGCACTCGGGATGGATCGAGCTCGCCGGGGCCGGCGCCGTGCATCCCAGTGTCCTGAAGAACTGCGGCGTGGATCCGGAAGAGTACACGGGCTTCGCGTTCGGAATGGGGCTCGACCGCGTCGCGCTTCTGCTCTACGAGTTCCCGGACCTGCGCCTTCTCCTGGACGGCGACGAGCGCTTCCTGTCGCAATTCACGAACGAAGCATGAAGTTCTCTCTCGAATGGCTCTCGGACTACGTGGACGCGACGGCCGCGGGCGGCTCGGCGGCTGTGCGCGCGCTGCTCGACCGGGCTGGATTCCCGATCGAGTCGGTCGAAGGGGAGGGCGCCGGGACGATCTTCGACGTCGAGATCACGCCGAACCGGCCCGACGCCATGAACCACCGCGGCCTCGCCCGTGAAATCGCCGCCATGGCGGGCCTGGCGCTGAAATCGGCCCCTCCGGCGCGGCTCGCCGACTCCGGCCCCGACGCCCGGGAGCTCACTTCCGTCACGATCGAGGTCCCGCGTCTCTGCCGCCGTTTCGGCGCGCGGGTCGTCCGCGGCGTCTCGGCCGCCGCCGCGCCGGACCGGCTCCGCGCGCGGCTGGCCGCGATCGGGGCGAAACCCATCAGCGCCGCCGTGGACGCGACCAACTACGTGATGTGGGAGATCGGCCAGCCGCTCCACGTCTTCGACCTCGACCGGCTCGCGGGCGGGCGCATCGTTGTGCGCAGGGCGCGCCGGGGCGAGAAGCTCGTGACCCTCGACGGCATCCAGAGGGATCTCGATCCTTCCGACATCGTCGTCGCGGACGCCGAGCGGGCTGTCTCGCTCGCCGGCGTCATGGGCGGACTCGACACCGCCGTGACCTCCGCGACGAAGAACGTCCTGCTCGAGGCCGCGTGGTGGGATCCGCCATCCATCCGAAGGACATCCCGGCGTCTGGGGCTCCACACGGACGCCTCGCACCGCTTCGAGCGCGGGGCCGATCCCGAGGCCATCCCGGAAGCGCTCGACCGCGCGGCGGCGATCCTCCTCGAATCCGCCGGCGGGACGCTCGCGCCCGGCTTCATAGACGCCCGCGGCGCCGCCTGGAAGATCCGGCGCGCCGCGCTGCGCCTCTCGCGCCTGAGGTTGCTTGCGGGGACACAGGACCTCGACATCGACTTCGCGGCGGAGGTTCTGGCGCGCCTCGGATTCGTCCTCGGGAAGAGGAGCGGGCGGCGGCTCGCCGTGACGGTTCCTTCCTGGCGGCCGGACGTTTCGATCGAGGACGACCTCGTCGAGGAAGTCCTTCGAATCTACGGGTACGACCGTCTCCCCTCGCGTCTGCCGCCGGGCCCGCGGGCCGGCGGGCACCTGGAGCCCTTGCGCGTCATCGAGGAGCGGTTGTCCGACGGTGCCGCCGCGGCCGGGCTGCTCGAGACGATGAGCGCCCCCTTCGTGGACAGGCGGAGCGACGAGGGGGCCTATTCCGCGTGGCTCGCGGCCGCCGGGAGTGCCCCGGCGCCCCTGTCGCTCGCCAATCCTCTGGACGAGACGCGCCGCGACCTGCGCGCGACGCTGCTCCCGGGCCTTCTCGACGCGGCCGCGCGCAATGTTCACAGAGGACAGCGCGACGTCGCCCTCTTCGAAGTCGGTCGGGTCTTCGA
The DNA here is from genome assembly GCA_035469365.1 of Thermoanaerobaculia bacterium. Taxonomy (GTDB): domain Bacteria; phylum Acidobacteriota; class Thermoanaerobaculia; order UBA5066; family Gp7-AA6; genus JAWOLE01. Next base: position 555 of record DATIRW010000131.1, on the reverse strand, counting down.
CCGCGCCGGCGACCCGGAAGGGCCGGCGTCCTTCGAGTCGCGGCGTTTCGCTTTCGCGCTATCCGGGGAGGCTCGCCCGCACTGGAGTTCGTCCGGCGCCGCGGCCCGCGCCGACTTCTTCGACGCCAAGGGTCTCACCGAACGGCTGCTCTCGCCCTGGCTGGACGCCGGGACGCTTGCCTGGAAACCCTTCTCCTGCGATGCCTTCGCAACAGACGCGGCGGCGCTCGTCGAGAGCGCCGACGGGAAGACTCTGGGGGTGGTCGGTCTTGTCTCAAGCTCCGAGCGGGAGAAGCGCAAGTTGACCGACGACGTCTTCGCCGTTGAATTGCGCGTGGATGCGATCCCGTCCCCGCGTGCGGTCCTCTTCCAGCCGTTTTCGCCCTATCCTCCCATCGAAGCCGATCTCTCTTTCGCGCACGCAAAGAGCGCGAGCTGGAGGCAGATCGAAGAGATCGTCTCCGCCGCGAAGCTCGCCGACCTCGAATCGGTGCGCGTCCTCGACCGCTACGAGGGACGCGGAGTCCCGCAGGGCCAGGTCAAGACCACGATCCG
>DATIRW010000130.1:0-2287 GCA_035469365.1 Thermoanaerobaculia bacterium | reverse complement strand
GCCCGAGGACGCAAAGGTGCTCGAGCGCTGCCGGACGAATCCTCCGGATGTCTACGGGTTCGGGCACCACGAGTACTACCGGGATGTCTTCAACGCCATCGCGAAAGACGAGCCGCCGTTCGTGGACGGGCTCGAGGGGCGCCGGTCTCTCGAGGTCATCACCGCAATCTACGAGTCGATCGAAAGCGGCCGGGAGGTCCGTTTCCCCTTCAAGGTCTCATACTCACGCCTTGGCAGGCCCGAAGGACACGGAGCGCCAACATGATCCCTCTCTCCCGCGTCACGGTGACCCCGGAGATGAAGCAGGCAATCCTGGACGTCGTGGACTCCGGGAAGTTCATCCTCGGGCCGGAAGTCACGGCCTTCGAAAGGGAGTTTGCCGCCTATATCGGCGTCTCTCACGCGATCGCGGTGTCCCAGGGCACGGCCGCCATCCAGCTCGCCGTGCAGGCGATCGGAGTCGTGCCGGGTGACGAGGTGCTGGTGCCTTCCATGACGGCCTTCCCGACCATCGAGGGGATCGTCCATGCCGGCGCCACCCCGGTCTTCGTGGACAACGACGCCTTGGGATGCATGGACCCGGCGGATGCGAGTCGCCGCGTGACGGGCAAGACCGTCGGAATCGTTCCGGTTCACCTCTACGGGGGAGCGGCCGATCTGGACGGCCTGCACACCCTCGCTCACGACCGGGGACTCTGGATCATCGAGGACTGCTGCCAGGCGCACGGGGCTCTTCACGGCTCGCGAAAGGTGGGCTCGATCGGCAGGGCCGGCTGTTTTTCTTTCTATCCGTCCAAGAACCTGACCGTCTTCGGAGACGGCGGAATGGTCACGACCGACGATCCCCGGATCGCCGACCGGGTGCGTCTCTTGCGCGACCACGGGCGCAGCGACAAGTACACTCACGTCGAGGTCGGCTACAACCTGCGGTTGAACGACATGCAGGCGGCCGTCGGCCGCCGCCAGCTCGCTCTCCTCGAAGACTTCATCGCGAAACGCCGCGCGGTCGCATCGCGGTACGATGCGGCCTTTTCCAGGATTGCGGGCCTGACCCTCCCGGGCAAGCGGCCGGGCACCCGGATGGTCTATCACCTCTATCCCGTGCGCTGCCGCGATGCGGCCACGCGCGACGCCCTTCGCGAACACCTGAAGGCGCGCGCAATCGAGACGGGCGTCCACTACCCGATCCCGAACCACCTCCAGCCCGCGATGGCCTCCCGAGGCGCTCCCCCGTTCCTCCCGGAGGCGGAAGCCCTCGCCCGCACAACACTCTCGCTTCCGATGTTCCCGGCGCTTTCCGGCGAGGATGTCGAAACCGTCATCGGTGCCATCCGGGACTTCTTCTAGGCCAGCAAGCTACGCCGGGACGGCCGCGCGCTCCCTTGCCATGTGCCGGGCGCGACCCCGGATCCAGCGGCGGTACCAGGCCTCGAGGTTCAGGAGGAGCCAGAGCTTGTTGTGGCGGCGCTGGGTGCCCGACTCGACGAGGAGCCGAACGCCCCGGGGATCGATGACGCCGTCGGCCGCGAGATCACCGCGCTCGAGAGTCCGGAGGGCGGCTTCGCGCGCCTCGCCTCCCACCCAGCGCTTGAACGGCGGCGAGAATCCCGACTTGGAGCGGGCCAGGATCGAGTCGGGAAGCCACGGGCGGATCGCGTCGCGAAATGCGATCTTCGTCGCGCCCGGACGCACGATGCGCTCGGGCGGGAGCGAGAAGACGTACTCGACGAGCTGCCGGTCCAGGAGCGGAACGCGGGCCTCGAGACCGGCGGCCATCGTCGAGCGGTCCACGAGCATCAGGTTGTTGTCGGGGAGATACGTGTGCATGTCCAGGTACAGGAGCCTCTGGGGAAGAGGCAGATCCGGCCGGTCGAACTTCCGGAAGAGCCAGGCCGCGTCCTCCGGGGCGCGGCCGAGAACGCGCCGCTGCTCCGCCGCGGTGAAGAAGCCGCCGCACGGGGAAATACCGGTCGGGGAAGTTTCCCGCGAGAATTCGGGCGGACCCGGCCGCCCGGCTCGCGAGCGGGATACCGGAAAGAGGGCCGCCGACGGCGCGGTGGGCGGCGGAGAAGACGGGATCCAGGAACGCGAGCCTCCCCCTCAGCGTCTCGTATCGCATCAAAGTTTCATGCCAGCCATACCCGCCGAAGACCTCGTCCCCTCCGTCCCCAGTCAGCACGACCTTGACCGATCGCCGCGCCAGCCGGGACAGCTCCAGCACGGCGAGCGCCGTCGAGTCATATAGCGGCTCGTCGTAGGTCGCGGCCGCGCGGTCCAGGGTCGAGGA
>DATIRW010000129.1:0-10224 GCA_035469365.1 Thermoanaerobaculia bacterium | reverse complement strand
GATAGGAAGCCAGGGTCCACGGCGCTCCGGCGAAACCGAGCACCGCCGCCTTCTCTCCGACCTCCCGCGAAAGCGTGGACAGGATCTTGCCGGTGAAGGCGATCTCGGCGGAAGGATCGAAGGCGTGCAGGCGGTTCGCGTCGTCCAGGGTCCGCACCGGCTCGGGCAGGACCGGCCCGGCGCCCCCGAACTCGACACGCGCGCCCATCGCGGCGACCGGCACGAGGATGTCGGAGAAGAAGATGACGCCGTCGGGCGCAAAGCGGCGGTAAGGCTGGAGGGAGACCTCGGCGGCCAGTTCCGGAGTCCGGCACAGATCCAGAAATGAGACCTTCTTCCGGACCTCCCTGTACTCGGGCAGATACCGGCCGGCCTGGCGCATCATCCAGACCGGGGGCCGGTCCACCGGGCGCCCGAAGCAGGCGTCCAGAAAGCGGGCGGCGGAGGGGGGAGAGGGGTTCATGGCTCCATTCGGGACCGATTTTCGAGTATAGCAGCGGCCGACTCTTCGCTGCGAGGAGCCCTCGGGCATTGGGCCGGTGCGGCGAAGGCGCAGATACCGAGCTAACGCGGAGCGACGAGCTGGCGAAGGACGTACGGAAGGATGCCGCCGTGGCGGTAGTAATCCACCTCGATCGGCGTGTCGATGCGGACGATGACGGGAACCGATTCCTGGCGGCCGTCCGCGCGGCGGATCGTGAGCGCAATCTCCTGCCGGGGACGCAGGCCCGCCTCCAGGCCGGTCAGGTCGAAGACCTCGCTGCCGTCGAGGGCGAGCGTCTTCGCGCTCTGCCCGTCACGGAACTGGCAGGCGAGGACGCCCATGCCGATCAAGTTCGAGCGGTGGATGCGCTCGAAGCTCTGAGCGATGACCGCCTTCACGCCGAGCAGCCGCGTTCCCTTTGCAGCCCAGTCGCGGGAGCTGCCCGAGCCGTACTCCTGGCCGGCGAAGATGACGAGCGGGACCCGCTCCGCCTGGTACTTCATTGCCGAGTCGTAGATCGAGAGCTTCTCGGCGCCGGGGTAGTGAACCGTCACACCCCCTTCGCTGCCGGGAACCATGAGGTTCTTGATCCGGACGTTGGCGAACGTTCCGCGCGTCATGACGCGGTCGTTGCCGCGCCGCGAGCCGTAGCTGTTGAAGTCCGGCGGCGCGACCCCCTTCTCCTGAAGATAGAGGCCCGCGGGGGACGTCGGCTTGATGGCGCCGGCCGGACTGATGTGGTCCGTCGTGACCGAGTCTCCGAAGATGGCGAGCGGCCGCGCGCCGCGGATATCGCGGATCCCCTGCGTCTCCATCGAGACGTTCTCGAAGAAGGGGGGCTCCTGGATGTAGGTCGAGGATTCGTCCCAGCGATACACCTTTCCCGCAGTCGCCGGGATCTCGTTCCACAGCGGGTTTCCGGCGGCGAAGTCCGAGTAGAGCCTGCGGTAGGTTTCCGCGTCCGTGGACGAAACCAGTGCGTCGCGGATCTCGCCGGGGCTCGGCCAGATGTCGCGAAGGTAGACGTCGCGTCCCTGCCGGTCGCGGCCCAGCGAGTCCTTCGTCATGTCGATGTCCACCCGTCCCGCGAGCGCGAAGGCCACGACGAGCGGCGGACTCATCAGGAAATTTGCCTTGATGTTCTGCTGGATCCGCGCCTCGAAGTTGCGGTTGCCCGAGAGGACGCTCGCGGCGACGATGTCGTTGCCGGTGACGACCTCCTCGATCCGCGGATCGAGCGGCCCGGAATTGCCGATGCAGGTCGTGCAGCCGTAGCCGACCAGGTTGAAGCCCAGCCGGTCCAGGTACGGCTGGAGCCCCGTGCGCGCCAGGTACTCCGAGACGACGCGCGAGCCCGGCGCCAGAGAGGCCTTGACCCGCGGCGAGACGGAGAGGCCGCGCTCGACCGCCTTCTTCGCGAGGATCCCGGCTCCGAGCATGACACTTGGATTCGACGTGTTCGTGCAGGAGGTAATCGCGGCGATCAGGACGTCGCCGTCGCCCAGGTCCACCACGCCCGAAGAGAGATGCTCCTCGGGGACCTCCTCGACGCGATCCGGCGTCGGGCGGTTCATGACCATCTCCGTTTCGGTCCAGACGTTGGTGTCGCGGGCTCTGGCGCGGGGGAGAACGGGCTCGGAGTCTTGCCGGCCGCCGCCCGCGAGCGGCTTCTCCGACACCGCTCCCGGCAGGCCGATCGTCGTCGGGAAGCGGCGCCGCCGGTTCCCGTTCTTCTTGCCGTAGCCGTTCTCTGTGACCGGCTTCTCCAGCAGCTCGAGAAAACGACTCTTCAGGTCCGGCAGCGCGATGCGGTCCTGCGGCCGCTTGGGCCCGGAGACGCTCGGCTTGACCGAACCGAGATCGAGCTCGATCACCTGCGAGTAGTCGCACTCGCCGCCCCGCGGGATTCCGAAGAGGCCCTGCGCCTGAAAGTAATTCCGGAAGGTCTCGACATGCTCCCGGGATCGTCCGGTCGCGAGCAGGTAGTTGCAGGATTCCTCGTCGATCGGGAAGAAGCCCATCGTGGCGCCGTACTCGGGAGCCATGTTGGCGATGGTGGCGCGGTCGGTCAGCGGGAGCGAAGCGGCGCCTTCGCCGTGATACTCGACAAACTTCCCGACGACCTTCGCGGCGCGCAGCATCTCCGTGCAGTGAAGGGCGAGGTCGGTCGCGGTCACGCCGTCGGCGAGCCTGCCCGTCATGTGGACGCCCACGACGTCGGGCGTGAGGAAATAGACCGGCTGCCCGAGCATCCCCGCCTCGGCCTCGATCCCGCCCACGCCCCACCCGACGATCCCGAGGCCGTTGATCATCGTCGTGTGCGAGTCCGTCCCGACGAGCGTGTCGGGATAGAACACGCCGTTCTTCTCGAGCACGCCGCGGGCGAGGTATTCGAGGTTGACCTGGTGAACGATGCCGATCCCCGGCGGAACGACGTCGAAACCGTGGAACGCCTGCATGCCCCACTTCAGGAACTCGTACCGGGCGCGGTTCCTCTTGAACTCCATCTCCATGTTGCGCGCGAGGGCGTCGGGCGTGGACCAGACGTCCACTTGAACGGAGTGGTCCACGACGAGCGCCACGGGGACGAGCGGCTCGATGACGGCGGGGTCCTTGCGCATCCGCTCGACGGCCGAGCGCATCGCCGCGAGATCCACGAGGAGCGGGACTCCGGTGAAGTCCTGGAGAATAATCCGCGCGACCACGAACGGGACCTCCGCCGTCCGCTCCGCCTTCGGCTTCCACTCCGCGAGCCGGCGGACGTCCTCCTCCTTGATCTTCTGGCCATCCAGGTTGCGCAGCACGGACTCGAGGACGATCCGGAGACTGACCGGCAGGCGCGAGATCCCGGCCACGCCCGACTTTTCGAGAGCGGAGAGCGAGAAGAAGGCGCCCTCGCGGCCGGCTCCGGTCCGGAACGTCTGGCGGGCGTGGAAGGGATCTTTCGTCGAATCGTTCATAGCGTCACACCGGGAAGGAAGGAACTCTCCGTGGAGTTATCAAGGGCCGAGTCTATTGGGCGTCCCGGGGCAGGTCAAGATGCATAAGGAGAGCCTGAATCCGGAATCCCGCGCCCCCGGAATCGGCATAGATTAGGCGGGAATTGGAGGACAAGAGATGAACAGGAACTCCCGTGTCGTGACGGTCCTTGCCTTGCTCGCGGTCGGGGCCTTGCCGATCCTCGCGGACACCGAGACTTTCACCTTCGACAAGAACCACACTCTCGTCGGCTTCCGCATCCGGCACTTCGTCTCCAAGGTGGAAGGGCGCTTCAAGGATTTCGAGGGGACGATCTGGATCGACCGCGCCAACCCGTCGGCCTCCAGGGTCGAGCTGACGATCCAGGCGGCCTCGATCGACACCTCGGTCGAAGGCCGGGACAAGGATCTGCGCTCTCCGAACTTCTTCGACGTCGAGAAATACCCGACGATCGCCTTCAAGAGCACGAAGGTCGTTTCCAAGGGGAACGACACATACGATGTCACCGGCGAGTTCACAATGCACGGCGTGACTAAGACGATCACGGTGCCGGTCAAGCACGGCGGGTTCCTCAAGGTGCCCGGCAGGGGCGGCATGGGGGAGAAGGCCGGCTTCGAGATCGCCTTTCCGCTGAATCGCAAGGATTACGGCCTCCTCTGGAACCGTCCTCTCGACACCGGCGGCTTCATGCTCTCCGACGACGTGGACATCAACGTCCAGGTGGAGGCGAACAAGCAGATGCCCGAGGCGCCCAAGCCCGCGGCGCCCGCAGCTCCGACTCCCGCAAAAGGCTGACTCCGGCAGTCGTACCCTTCTCCCAGTCGCCCAGTCTCCCCGTCTCCCGGTCACCAATTGGGGACTGGGGGACTGGGGGAGCAGGAGACTGGGTGAGGGCCTGTTAACATCGTCGTTGTCCATGGAGTCGCACGCTCTCGGCTGGGTCGCCGTCGTCCTGTACCTCGGCGCCGAGGCTTACGCGATCGTCTCCCTCGTCCGGCCGCGCGTGCCGGCCCTGCCCGGTTACCTGCTCGTCGGGGCGGGCCTCGCCCTCCAGTTCGCGGATCTCGAAGCCCGGGCACGGGCCCTCCACTCGGTTCCCTATCGGACGATCGGCGGTTCCCTCTCGCTCTTCGGCTGGATGCTGGGTCTCTCCTATCTCGCGCTCCTGTTCCGCCACCGGGAGAGGGCCGTCGGACCGTTCCTGATCCCGTTCGTGATCGTCTTTTCGGTTCTCGGCCTGTTGTTGCCGCAGCCCGGCCTCGTCGCGCGAGCCGACACGAGGGGGCCGCTCTTCGCCCTGCACGTGACCTTCGCGATCCTGGCCTATGCCGCCTTCACGTTCTCCTTCGTGCTGTCGGTCCTGTACCTGATCCAGAAGCGCCAGCTTCGTCGGGTGCACACAGGGCTACTCTTCGCGCGCCTGCCGGCGCTGGACGTCATCGGGCGGATGAACCGGACGAGCGTCTCGATCGGGCTCTCGGTCCTCGGGGTCTCCGTCGTTCTCGGATCGATCTGGGCGGAGCGTGTCTGGAGCCGGCTCCCGGACGCCAAGTTCGGTTCCGCGATCCTGACTCTCGTCGTCTACGGGTTCCTGCTCTGGAAGGACCGTCGGGGGTGGGGGGGCGAGCGCGTCGCGCTCCTCTCGATCCTCGGCTTCGCGATGATCATTTTCTCGTACACGTTCGTCAACCTCTATCTCTCGACACAGCACGTCTTCCGATGAGCATCTCCCAGGAGGCCCGGCTCGCCCTGCTCGGATGGAGCTTTCGCGGAGCGGGAGTGTCGGTGCGCGAGCGCGTCGCTTTCACGGCCGATGAGGTCCGCGAGGCGCTGACCGACCTCTTGAAGCGTGGCGTGATCTCCGAGGGAGTCATCGTGTCTACCTGTCACCGGAGCGAGATCTACAGCTTCGCCTCGGGCGAGAGCTCGCGAGACGGCCTGACGCGATATCTCTCGGAGTGGCGCGGCCTGGACCAGGCGGAGCTCGAAGGCTCCTGCTTCCATCGCGTCGGGGGGGACGCCGCGCGTCACCTCTTTCGCGTGGCCGCCGGGCTCGACTCGCTCGCGCTTGGTGAGAGCGAAGTCCTCGGGCAGGTGCGGCAGGCCCTGAGCCTGGCGCGGGAGTCCGGGTCCACCCGGGCCGTGATGCACCGGCTCTTCGAGAGCGCCGTCGCGGCCGGCAAACGCGTCCGGGCGGAGACGGAGATCGCCCGGCATCCGCTGTCGGTCTCCTCCATAGGGTTCGAGCTGGCGATGAAGGTCTTCGGCGACCTGTCGCAGCGCCGGGTGCTCGTGATCGGCGCGGGAGAAACGGGCTCGCTTTTCGCCCGCCACGCGGTCGAGGCCGGCGTGCTTGGCCCGGTCATCGTGAACCGGACCGACTCCCGGGCGCAGGAGCTGGCATCGAGCGTCAACGGGCGCGCCGTCGCCTGGGAGCGGCTCTCCACCGAGGTGCCTCAGGCCGACGTCGTCGTCAGCGCGACGTCGAGCCCCGAGCCCCTCGTCACGCGGGCCCAGGTCGAGTCGGCGATGCGGGAGCGGCGGGGCCGCCCGATGCTCTTCCTCGATCTTGCCGTCCCCCGCGACATCGCTCCCGATGTTGCGGAGGTCTACAACGTCTTCTCCTACTCGATCGACGACCTGGAAGAGGTCGCCAACGAGAACCGCGCGCGGCGGGCGAAGGAGGTCCCGGTGGCCGAGAAGATCGTGGAAGAGGAGCTCGAGGAATATCTGGCATGGCTCGGCAACCTGTCGGTCGTGCCGACCGTGACGCAGTGGCGCCGCCGGATGGAGGAGCTGCGCGATCTCGAGCTCGAGCGCGCGCCGGCGGCCGAACGGGAGAGGCTGCGGGGATTGCTGGATGCCTTTTCCGCCCGCATCCTCCACGAGCCCATGCGGCGTTTGAAGGGCGAGTCGGATCCCGCCCGTAAACTGGACCGCGTCGAGGCGGTGCGGCATCTTTTCGATCTGGATAGGGAGTAGGTGTCAGGTTGAAGGTTTCAGGGAAAAGGCAGGTGTCAGGTGTCCGGTGTCAGGTTTCAGGTTGGGCTCCGGTCCCTGACACCTGGCACCTGGCACCTGACACCTGCATCGGTCCCTGGCACCTTATCCCTGACACCTGCACGGCCCGGCAATGAAACTCAGACTGGGCGCGCGAGGAAGCCAGTTATCGCTGGCGCAAGCAAAACTCGTCACGCGGTCCCTCCAAGGCCGGGCCGAGGTGGAGCTGATCGTAATCAAGACGACGGGGGACCGGCTTTCCGCCGCCGGGTCTCCGATCGAGTGGAAGGGAGACTTCACGCGCGAGCTGGACGAAGCGTTGCTCGACGGGCGGATCGATTTTGCGGTTCACAGCATGAAAGACGTTCCGACACAGGTCCCGGGGGAGCTCTCCCTCGCGGCGGTTCCGGTTCGCGAGGATCCCAGCGACGTCCTCATCTCGAGGCCGCGACGGAGTTTCGCGGAGCTTCCCGCGGGAGCGCGCGTCGGCACGGCGAGCCCGCGGCGGAAGGCGCAGCTCCTGGCGGCGCGGCCGGACTTGACTATCCTCGAAGCGCGGGGAAACGTGGATACCCGGCTCGCGCGCCTGGCCGAGGGGCGCTTCGACGGGATCGTGCTGGCCCGCGCGGGACTCTCGCGCCTGGCGCGCCTGGAAGAAGCCTCCGAGGTCCTGCCGGCGAGCGTGATCCTGCCGGCGATCGGACAGGGCGCGCTCGCGATCTACGCCCGGCGGGACGATCGGGTGACGCTTTCAATCCTCGAGGCGCTGGACGATCCGGCTTCACACCGCGAGGCCGAGGCGGAGCGGAGCCTGCTCGCCGCGCTCGAGGCGGGGTGCAAGGCTCCCGTCGCGGGTCTCGCTCGAGTCGGCAACGGATCCCTCACGCTCTCGGCCGGAGTGTTCTCTCCGGACGGATCGAGCGCGCTGCGGGAGGAGTCGTCGGGTCCGGCGGCGGAGGCGGTCTCCATCGGACTCGCCGCCGGGAAGAGACTTCTGGACCGGGGGGCGGCGGCGATGATCGAGGCCGCCGGAAAGTGAGCCTGCCGAGGGCGCTCGTCGTGCGCTCGGGCGCGAATCCTTTCGCCTCCTTCGCGCCCAGCCCCCGCATCGAGATCCTCGAGAAGTCGAGCCATTCGATCGAGCCGCTCGAACCGGACCTGGCTCTTCTCGAAACGCCGGCCGAATTCGCCGTCTTCACCAGCCAGGTCGCCGTCGAGAACCTCTTCGCGGACGAGCGCAGAGCTTCGCTCTTTCGCGCCGCGACGGCCGGGGGGATCGTGGTGGCCGTCGGGCCCGCGACAGGAGAGGCGCTGAGGGCGAGGCGGATCGCGGTGAACTTCGTGGCCGCCGGTTCCGGCGAGAGTGTCGTCGAACGCCTCCCGCGCGACCTTTCCGGGCGGCGAATCCTGCTGCCTTGCGGCGAAGACGCCTCGCCCGAACTGCCGGAGCGCCTTCACTCCCGCGGGGCGAACGTCGCCCGCATGGTGCTCTACCGCAAGGTCGCCAGGCCGCGCGATCCCGGACTCGAGCGCGAGATCCTGGAAAAGCCCTTCGCGGCGTTCTGCACGACATCCCCGTCCGCCGCGCGATGGCTCTTCGATGGCCTCGGAGAGCTCGCAACACGGCGTCTGCAAGCCACGCCGGCCGTCGTGCTGGGCCGGTTTACGCGGCGATTCCTCGAGTCTCACGGCGTTTCGCGCATCGAGGTGACCGAAGAGGCGCGCTTCGCCGAGGCCGTCGCGGTCCTCGAGACTCTTGCGACCGCACCCGCTCGGACATAGATTCCCGACCATGGCCGGCTTTCCGACACTTCGCCTGCGACGCCTGCGCCGGTCTCCGGCCATGCGCGCCCTCGTGCGAGAGACGCGTCTTTCGGCCGACCGTTTCGTCGCGGGACTCTTCGTCCGCCGCGGAAAAGGGTTGCGGCAGGAGATCTCCTCTCTCCCCGGCGTGCTGCGCCTCTCGCCTGACGAAGCCGTCGCGGAGGCGCAGGAGCTTCGATCGCTGGGCGTTCCCGCGCTGATCCTCTTCGGAATCCCCGAGAAGAAGGACGAAACGGGAAGCGAAGCCTGGGACGAGGAGGCCGCCGTCCAGGAAACGGTCCGGCGATTGAAGAAGGAAGCTCCCGAGATCCTGGTCGTCACGGACGTCTGCCTGGACGAGTACACCTCGCACGGCCACTGCGGCGTGATCCGGGACGGGGAGGTGGACAACGACGCGACGCTGCCGCTCCTCGCCAGAGCCGCTCTTTCGCACGCACGCGCCGGCGCGGACGTCGTGGCGCCCTCCGACATGATGGACGGACGCGTGGCGGCGATCCGCCGCGCCCTGGATGAGAACGGCTTCGATCAGACTGCCATCCTGGCCTACTCGGCCAAGAGCGCCTCGGCGTTCTACGGCCCCTTCCGAGAGGCCGCCGGCTCGGCTCCGAAGTTCGGCGACCGGCGCGGCTACCAGATGGACGCCGCGAACCGGCGGGAAGCGATGCGCGAGATCGCTCTGGACCTGGAAGAAGGGGCGGACGCGGTCATGGTCAAGCCGGCCCTGGCCTACCTCGATGTGATCCGGGAAGCGCGCGAGCGGTTCGACGCTCCCATCGCCGCCTACAACGTCTCCGGCGAGTACGCGATGGTCAAGGCGGCCTCGGCCAACGGGTGGATCGACGAGAAGAGAATCGTGCTCGAGATCCTGACGGGCATCGTGAGAGCCGGCGCGGACTTCATCCTGACCTACCACGCGAAGGACGCCGCGCGATGGCTGAAGGAAGAGTGAAGGTCCAAAGTCCGGGGTCCAGGATCCAGGGTGCGCGATCCAGCTCCTTTGGACTCTGGACGTTGGAACCTGGACGTTGTCCATGACCACTCGCTCCTCCGCGCTGTACAGCCGTGCGAAGCAGCTGATGCCCGGCGGCGTCAGCTCTCCCGTGCGGTCGTTCGCTTCGGTCGGGGGAGAGCCCTTCTTCGTCCAGTCGGGGCGCGGCGCGCGAGTGCGCGACGCCGACGGACGGTCTTACATCGACTACGTCCAGTCTTACGGGCCGCATCTCTTCGGGCACGCTCCCGCGTTCGTGAAACGGGCGCTGTCGGGAGCGCTGCGCCGGGGGACTTCGTTCGGCGCCCCGACGTCGCTCGAGGTGCGGCTGGCCGAGCGCGTCGTCGCGATGGTGCCTTCCGTCGAAATGGTCCGCTTCGTCAATTCGGGGACCGAGGCGACGATGAGCGCCGCGCGCCTCGCGCGGGCGGCGACCGGACGCTCGCGGATCGTCAAGACCGATGGGGGATACCACGGACACGGCGACGGGTTCCTGGTTTCCGCGGGCTCTGGCGTCGCGACGCTCGGAATCGCCGGCAGTCCGGGCGTCCCGGCCGAGGTCGCCACGCTGACCGTCGTGATCCCTTACAACGACGCGCCGGCCCTCGAGAAGGCTTTCGAGCGATTTCCTGGAGAGATCGCGGCGTTCATCGTCGAGCCGATCGCGGCCAACATGGGGCTCGTGCCGCCCCGCCCGGGATACCTGGAGGCCGTGGCGGAGATCACCCGCCGGCACGGTGCGCTGCTCATCTTCGACGAGGTCATCACCGGGTTCCGCGTGGCGGCAGGCGGGGCGCAGCAGTTCCTCGGCGTCTCGCCGGATCTGACCACTCTCGGGAAGATCCTGGGGGGCGGCCTGCCGGTGGGCGCGTACGGGGGACCGCGCAGCCTGATGGAGCGGATGGCGCCGTCCGGCCCTGTCTACCAGGCAGGCACGCTCTCCGGCAAT
>DATIRW010000128.1:0-9217 GCA_035469365.1 Thermoanaerobaculia bacterium | reverse complement strand
CGCGATTGTGGCGGCGAAGATTGCGAAGAGGTGCCACGCGGGCACCGTGAGGCCCTCCGGCACGGGCCAGAACCAGATCGCAACCCCGAGGGCCAGCACGGCTCCCCGGGCGAGGAGCTTCTTTCCCGCGGGGCTCATCGCGGGGGCTCCGCCGCGGAGGCCGTCGGCGGCGTGCGCCGCGCGCGTCCCTCGACGTTCACCGACATCGCCTGGAACTCATCCGCACCGGCCTCGACGACGAACTTCCACGAAAAGGTGAACTCCCCTTCGAGGCCGGACCAGCGGCCCGTGCCGCCCGTGATCGTCCCCGTCGCGGAGCGACCCGTCCCGAGGGGCTGGGCCTTCAGCGTGGCGAAGACCTTGTCGCCGCGCTCGTCCGTGAAGACGGCCCGGCCCGCGAGGAGCGCGCCGCCGTCATCGAACCCGATCACCTCGCCGAAGAAGCCGCGGCCGAGCGTTTCGCCGCGCGTGATGACGAAGGACCCCGAGGCGTAAACGATGGCCGCCGGGCGCGCTCCTTCCGTCGGGACCACCGTCCGCCGCCCCGAGAGAGTCCACGTCGCCGCGAACGGCCGCCACTCCTCGGGCCCGGGAGGCGCGGCGCCGAGCGCCGCGAGGAGGACCCCGAGCGCGAGGAGAGCGGTCCGCCGGAGACTCATGCCGTGACGGGGTGCTTCTGGCCGGTCATGGCCGCCGGGTCGAGCACCTCGGCGATCTGTGCTTCGGTCAGGATCTTCTTGGCGCGCACGATCTCGAGGATGCCGCGGCCCGACTTCATGGCCTCCGCGGCGAGCTCGGTCGCCTTGTCATAGCCGATGACCGGATTGAGCGCGGTGACCGTGCCGATCGAGTACTCGACATAGTGCTTCATGACGTCCGCGTTCGCCGTGATCCCGTCCACGCAGTGGACGCGGAGCGTCCGGGCGGCGTTCATGAACATCGTCTGCGCCTCGAAGATGCACGCGGCGATGACCGGCTCGAAGACGTTCAGCTGGAGCTGCCCGCCCTCCGCCGCCATGGAGACGGTGAGGTCGCTGCCGATCACCCGGAAGCAGACCATGTTCACGACTTCGGGGATGACCGGGTTGACCTTTCCCGGCATGATCGACGAGCCGGGCTGCTTGGCCGGGAGATTGATCTCGCGCAGCCCGCAGCGCGGGCCGGAGGAGAGGAGCCTCAGATCGTTGCAGACCTTCGAGAGCTTGATCGCGAGGCTCTTCATGACGGACGAGTACAGGACATAGGACTGCGTGTCCTGCGTCGCCTCGATGAGGTCCGGGGCGAGCCGGATCGGGAACCCCGTGACCTTCGCGAGGTGCTTCGTGCACTTCTCGGCGTAGCCCTCGGGCGCGTTCAGGCCCGTGCCGATCGCCGTCGCTCCCATGTTCGTCTCGCAGAGGACGTTCTGGATCCGCTCGAGGGCGAGGACCTCGCCGGCGAGCGTCTCGGCGAAGGCATTGAACTCCTGGCCGAGCGTCATGGGCACCGCGTCCTGGAGCTGCGTCCGGCCCATCTTGAGGATGGAGGAGAACTGCTTCCCCTTCTTCCGGAAGGCTGCAATGAGCTCCTTCATCGCGGCGACGAGGCGGACGTTGCCGAGCGCCAACCCGACGTGGATGGCGGTCGGGTAGGCGTCGTTCGTGGACTGCGAGCGGTTCACGTGGTCGTGCGGGTCGCAGAACTTGTAGTCCCCCTTCTTCTTCCCCATGAGCTCGAGGGCACGGTTGGCGATCACCTCGTTCGCGTTCATGTTCGTGTAGGTGCCCGCGCCGCCCTGGAAGACGTCGAGGCGGAACTGGTCGTGGAGCTTGCCCGCGATGATCTCCTCGCAGGCCCCCTCGATCCCCTTCAGGATTTCCTTGCTGAACTGGCCGCAGTCGACGTTTGCCCGCGCGGCTGCGAGCTTGACCATCGCGAATGCCTTGATGAAATCGGGGTAGAGCCGCAGCTCGACGCCCGAGATGTGGAAGTTTTCCAGGGCGCGCGCGGTCTGGACTCCGTAGTACGCGTCGGCGGGAACGGGAAACTCCCCGAGCAGGTCATGCTCGAGGCGGACTGCAGGTTTCGAAGTCATACATCCTCCTATTGGCCGGCCCGGATGGCCGCCGACAGGCGGACCCCGAGTCTCGTCCTGACGTTCGTTGAGTAGCTAACGAGGTGCCATCCCTCGGGATGGGCAACACCTTGAGCAACATCATGGCCCTCAGAGACTTGAACGCGCCGAGGCCGCGCGCCGTCAGCTTGCAAATGCAAACCTTGGCCGCCGCTCGCCAGCGGTGGCGACATGTCACCACGGCCAGCGGCTCGCCCGGGCAAGACATACTTCACATCGAATCCAAACCGAGATAGGACCTTGGTCCTACCCGGCCTCGCGCCTTCCCGATGCGAGAGCAGAAAAGAGCAGCCTGCTAGCATCGGTCCGTGGCCCAGAAGGCGCGCGGCGGACAAAAAACCGCGCAGGCCGGACAGTCGCCGATGGGACGGCGAACCTACAAACTCCGCCTCGCCGGCGCGAGCCTGTTCGCCGTCCTCGTCGCTTGGCACCGCTTCGCGACGGTGATGCCGCAGCCCGGGGGGCCCTTCGACGATCCCGACGCGATGTTCCACGCGCACCGCGTCGTCCGGGCGATCGAGGAGGGCCGCTGGCTCCCGGCGGTGTTCGACCCATACGAGAACTTCCCCGCCGGCGGCCGGGCACTCTGGCCGCCGCTCCACGACGCCACGCTGACCCTCCTCGCGCGCATTGGCGGCTCGACGGCGGCAAATCCGCGCCGCGGCCTCCCTCTGGCCGCGGGACTGCCCATCGTCGAACTGGTCCTCGCTCTTCTCGCCACCGCCGCGCTCGCGAAGCGGGCCGGCGGCCCCCGGGGCGTCGCCGCCGCCGCATGGCTCTTCGCTCTGACACCGTGCCTCGGGCGCCGCGGCGCCTTCGGCGAGATCGACCACAACATGACGGAGGTTCTCGGGGCCCTCCTTCTCCTCCTCCTCGCGGACACGATCGCGCGGCGCGAGACGGCTGGCGGGAATGGCCTTCGCGACCCGCGGCTCTCCCCGCTCCTCTGGGCGGCCGCGGTCTTGATCGCTCTCGGCTTCTACACGGGACTCGTGTTTTCCGCGGGCCTCGTGGCCGCGGCCGTCGCGGCGCGCGACCTTGCGACGCACGGGGGACGGGCGCTTGCCCGCATCTCTCTCGGCTTCGGCCTCGCGGCCATCGTCCTCCCCTTTTTCGCGTCCCTCCGCGTCTCCCCCGATCCCTCCGACCCCTGGCGCCTCGGGCCGCCCTATGTCCTCGTCCTCGCCATCGGCGCCGCAGGCACCGGCCTCTTCGCCCTCGCCGCCGGCGTCCGTCGCGGATTCTCGAAGGACCCGGACCTCTTCGCCGCGGCCGGCGTCGCGGCCGGCGCCTTCGCGATGCTTGTCACGAGCCCGCGCGCCTGGCCGGCGCTCGTGAAGGGCTTCGGTTTTCTCGGCTCGCGCGATCCGTGGCTCGCCACGATCTCGGAGTTCCAACCGCTCTTCGAGAATATGGGTTGGGCGGGAATGGGCCTCCCCGCCGTCGCCGTGGCAATTGCAGCTCTGGCCCTGATCCTTTCCTTCGGGAGATCGAGACCGCTCGCAGCGGCACCCGAGTTTCTCGTTCTCGCCGTTCCCTTCGTCATCCTCATACCGGTGACGCTGACCCAGAGCCGGTTTCTCCCGATGACGGCGGCCCTCGGCGCCGCTTCCGGCGGCGCCGCGTGGAGCCTTCTCCGGCCTCCGCCTGCCATGCGGCTGGTGATGTGGGGTGTCGCGGTCCTGGGTGTCGTTCCGGCAGCGGGGCTGTACCTCATCCCCTTCCTCGGCGCGACGATCCGGGGGTCACCTAACGCCGAAGTCCTCGTCTGGGACACGGCCGCGGAGGCGATCCGCGCCGGGACACCCGATCCCGGGAGCCCGCCGGCCTGGGGCGTTCTCGCGCCGTGGGACTTCGGCCACGGCATCGTCTTTCGCGCCTCCCGCGCCGTCGCCCTGGACAACTTCGGCAGCATGCAGCCCGGCTTCGCGGCCGCGCAGGAGATCTGGTTCGAGCCGTCGCCGGCGCGGGCCGTCCGGGAGCTCGACCGGATGAGGATCCGATACGTCCTCGTCGTCTGGCCCCCCTACTTCCTCCCCTCGGTGGCCGCGAGCCTCGGGCTGAATCCGAACGGCTACTTCGAAGGAGAGTGGTCTCCCCGCAAGAAGCCGGCCTACCGGCCGACGCAGGCCGGCGAGCAAGCGCTCGCGACGCGGCTCCATCTTCGCGACGCCGCGCCGCTTCCGGCCGACGGCCCGGAAGACCGCGCGGCCCTTTCGCGCTTCCGGCTGCTCTGGTCGTCGGACCTGGCCGACGTCGGACCCGAGGGCCCCTTTCCGATCCAGAAGCTCTTCGAGCTCCTCCCCGAAGGCGCCTCCCGGTAGCCTCGCCGCGTTACAACTCGCACTCCATGTTGGCGTTCGCGCCCGTAGTAAAAAGAGAGTGCCGCATCCGCGATTGGCGGACGCGGCACTCCAAGTTGACTCAGTATTACAACAACCGCGGCGTCAGTTGCTGCCCCTGGGTGGACTCGAGAGCGTCTCCAACACCTGGTCGAGGCTGAAGCTGCCGACCTTCTGGCTCGGCGGGAATTCCTTGAACGAGGCCAGAAACTGTCCAACGTATTGCTGCGCCGGCACGAGCAAAAAGGTACGGTCGAGTCTCCAGTGGAGGTAGTCGATGCTGACGACGTCGCCCTTCTCGAACGGATCCGAGCGCAAGTTGAAGATCTTGGGAACCCGCAACGTCACGAACGGCTCCTGCCAGACGTTGAAGCCCTCGGCGCGCTGCTCGGCGAAGACGACCTTCCACTGGTTGTAGCGCAGCGCCACCAGCGAGCCGTCATCGTTGAAGTAGAAGAACTCGTGGCGAGGGTCGGGGCCGCGGCCCGCGAGCGAATCCATGACGTTGTAACCGTCGAGATGCACTTTGAAGGTCTTGTCTCCGACCTTCATGCCCTTCATCAACTGCTCCTTCACGTCGGGCACTCCCACGGCCGCCATGATCGTCGGAATCATGTCCATGTGCGAGTAGATCTCGTTGCTGACCGTGCCGGGCCTGATGACGCCGGGCCAGCGGATGGCAGCCGGCACGCGGTAGCCGCCTTCCCAGTTGGTGTTCTTTTCCCCGCGGAACGGCGTCGTGCCGCCGTCGGGCCATGAGAACTCCTCCGCCCCGTTATCGGTGGAGTACATGACGATCGTGTTGTCTTCGAGGCCGAGCTCCTTGAGCTTGTCGAGCAACTGCCCGACCATCGCGTCGTGCTCGACCATGCCGTCGGGATAGGGGCCGAGGCCGGTCTTGCCCGCGCTCTCCTTCTTGAGGTGCGTGAAGATGTGCATCCGGGTGGAGTTCCACCAGAGGAAGAACGGCTTGTCCGCCTTCTTCGCCTTGTCGAGATAGTCGAGCGCGCCCCTGGTGAATTCCTCGTCAACCGTCTCCATGCGTTTGGTGGTGAGCGGACCGGTGAGCTCGATCTTCTGCGTGCCGCCCGGGTTCGCCCAGGTGTGGAGGACGCCGCGCGTTCCGTATTTCTTGACCAGCGCCGGGTCCTTGAAGTAGTCGGGGTTCTCGGGCTCCTGCTCCGCGTTCAAGTGGTAGAGCGAACCGTAGAACTCGTCGAACCCGTGCGCCGTGGGCAGGGTCTCGTTGGCGTCGCCGAGGTGGTTCTTGCCGAACTGCGCGGTCATGTAGCCCTGCGCCTTGAGCAGCTGGGCGAGTGTTACGTCTCGAGCCTGAAGCCCCTCCTTCGCGCCCGGCAGGCCGACTTTGAGGTTGCCGGTGCGAAAGCCGCTCTGCCCCGTGATGAAAGCGGAGCGTCCGGCGGTACAGCTCTGCTCGCCGTACCAGTCGGTGAAGAGAGCGCCCTCTCTCGCGATACGGTCGATGTTGGGTGTCTTGTAGCCCATCATGCCCTGGTTGTAAGCGCTGACGTTCCAGTAGCCGATGTCGTCGCCCCACAGGATGAGAATGTTGGGCTTCTTCTTCGCCTGTGCCGCCGCCACGCCCGGCAGAGCGACCGCCGCGAGGAGCCCGACGAGGAGCACCAGAAACCGCAGTCGTTTCATATTGGCACCTCCCTTAGTTCTTTTGATTCTATTGGTCTATTTTATGGCCGGAGATGGCCCTCCAGACTTCCTGGAGGCTGGCGGGCGGGCAGTGGAATTCTCGCTTTCGAAACCTACCCCCGGCATTGGAACCTGGACCTTTACGGCCGGGGCGGGCTGCTACTTGTCGAACGGAAAGACCTTCTTCCAGTCCTGCTTCAGCTCTTCCCCGGAGGCCGTCTCTACTTGTTACTGGACTTGATTCCCATGAGCCGGACCGGCTGCGCCGTGTAGTTCTCGATCTCGATCTGATTCGTCTCCTTATTGATCGAAATCAGGGTCGCCGGGGCGAGCTTCCCCTCTCCAGAGCCGCCGCCCTTTGGGAAGTGCATCTCCGTCACCGCGAAGTCGTACTTTTCCGACCGGCTTCCCTTCGCGGCCTCGCGCATCGTGAGAGTCCGATCCGCGGCGACGATGACGCGCCGACTGCCGTCCGGAAGCTGCGTCGAGTACGCGTACTTCAGATCGTAGCCCATCGTATCCGGCAGGCGGATGTAGCCGACCCGCGGCAGATTGTAGAGGGCGGTGGTGAGCGCCGGCTGGCCCTTCTCCTTGAGCGTGTCGATCAGCGCCTGGCGCTCCTGGTCCGTGGTCCATCGCTCGATGGCGATCGTGATGTGGCTCGATCTTCCCGAGCTCATCTGGGCACCCATGGCCGTGAAGGTCTCGATCGGCTTGACCTTCTGCGCGAGGGCGGAGCCGGTGGCAAGCAACAGGAGACAGGTTCCAAGGACACTCGTGATTCCGGTTCGACGCATGAGGACCTCCTTCATTCACCCAACTGGAAGCTCTTGCTCCATTTCCTTCGGGAACAATACTGGCTTCGAATCCCGCGGCGCGAAATGGGACCTTGGTCCTACCCCGCCCCGGCCGGACAGCGCTCAGCGACGGGAGATGGAAGATAGAATCCCGGGCGGATTCTGACATGAACTTCTCGGCAATCGTCATCGCTGTCGGGGTCGGCCTGTTCCTCGGAACGCTGGCGATGCTGGAAATCGGCCGCTACCTCGGCCGGCGGCTGGTGGAGCGGGGCGGCGAGGGAACCGGCACGGGGGCCGTCGAAGGGGCGATCTTCGCCCTGCTCGGCCTCGTCATCGCGTTCACGTTCTCGGGAGCGGCCTCCCGATTCGATACGAGGCGACAGCTCGTCGCGCAGGAGACCAACACCATCGGCACGGCCTGGCTCCGGATCGATCTCCTGCCGGAAGGCGCGCGGCCGGCCGTCCGCGATCTCTTCCGCCGGTACCTCGACTCGCGGCTGGCCACGTACCGGGTCATCGCGGGCGGCAAGATGCCCGTCGCCGAAATCGCGCAGTCTCAGCAACTCCAGAACGAAATCTGGAAGGCCGCCGTCGCCGGCTGCCGCGCCGCCGACTCGATGATGCCGTGCATGCTGCTGCTCCCCGCCTTGAACGAGATGATCGACATCACCACGACGAGGGCGATGGCGATGCGGATTCACCCTCCCCTCGTCGTTTTCCTCATGCTCGCCGGGCTGGCGCTCGCGTCCTCGATGCTCGCGGGGTACTCCATGGGCGCCGGCAAGGCCCAGAGCCGCTTTCACCGATACGCCTTCGCCTTCGTGCTTGCGGCCACCGTCTACGTCATCGTGGACATCGAGTATCCGCGCCTCGGGTTCATCCGGGTGGACTCGGCGGATTCCGTGCTCTCGGACCTGCGGCAGACCATGGAGTGACGAGGAGCGCAGACCCGGCCTTCCCTTTGATAGGATTTCGCCTCAACAATACTGAAGGGAGAGGCTCCCATGAAGAAGACGACTCGCATCGTTTTCGGTTTCGCCGCCGCTCTGGCCGCGCTGGGCGCCGTGGGGGACCAGGCCTACGAGGCTCCGCCGGTTCTGAAGGCGTCTGACTTTCTCGACGCGAAGCTGCTGAAGGGACCCAACCACGAGATCGAGGAGACCGTCGTCAGCGACGGCGTGTTCAACACCTACACCATCAACTCGAAGTTCGGAACCTGGAAGGTCCAGAGCACGGGGCTCGCCGCGCTGCGCGTGCACGAGATCGGCGCCATCGCGCAGTTGAAGGAAGTGGACAAGATCGCGGTCGCGGCGGGAGGAGTCGCGGCGTCCGCGGTGGACATCGGCAAGGGCACGGTCAAGGTCGTGACTCATCCCGTCGATACGATCAGCGGGCTCGGGGACGGAGTCGCGCGACTCTTCGGCCGCGTCGGCCGCAGCACCTCGAGGACGGCCGAGAAGCTGGGGAGCGACGACCCGACGGCGGCGGAGCCCGAGAACCTGAGCAACCCCGCCGACGCGCCGAAGGCGACCGAGCAGTCCACCGCCGGCAAGGCCGTGGAAGGGACGGGCGAACTCGCCAAGGACATCATCGGCGTCAACACCGCGATGCGGTCCTGGGCCAAGAAGCTCAGGGTGGATCCCTACACGACGAACGAAGTGCTCCACAACGAGCTGCGCGACGTGGCTTCTTACGACGCGGGCGGGCGCTTCGCTGTCAATCTCGCTCCTGGCGGCGTCATCCTCACGGCACTCTCCGCGACGTCCACCGTCAACGACCTCATCTGGATGAAGGAGCCGGATGAACTCGTCACGTTGAACGAGAAGCGGTTGAAGGCCATGGGAGTCAAGCCCGAGGTCAGCCGCGCTTTTCGCCTCAACAAGAAATATAACCTGACCTGGCAGGTCCGCCTGATCGCTTCCCTCGACGCTCTCGGCAACGTCCCCGGCCGGCCCGAATTCGTGGCGCGGGCGGCAGGAGCGCGGGTGAACGCCGACGCGGGGTTCTACGTGCAGAGCGCGATGCTCGCCGAGCTCTTCCAGAAGACCCAGACGCCCCCGACCTCGATCGTCGCGAACCTGCCCGGGGCCTGCGTGACCGCCGGAGAAGAACGCTTCGCCTGCCTCTATCCCCTGGACTATGTGGCGTGGACCGAGGGCGTGGCCGGGACCGTCGATCGCATCACCAAGAGAGCCCAGACCGACTTCCCCAAGGCCAGGCGCGAGATGTGGCTCACCGGTCGCGCCTCCCCCCGCGCCGCGAAGGAACTCGAGGCGCGCGGCTGGACGCTGCACGAG
>DATIRW010000127.1:0-1785 GCA_035469365.1 Thermoanaerobaculia bacterium | reverse complement strand
CTCTTCCCGTCTGCGTTGGACGAAAAGGCACCGGATGCAGAGGGATGCCTAATCTGCCGTGCGGGCGTACAATGGCTAGCGGTGCTCCTCCCCGAAAGCGTTCTGGACGGCCAGACCCTCGGCCGACTTGATCGCTGGCGGAGGGCGCGCGCGCTTTTTTTTCGGGCCGACGGGCCGGAAGCCGAACGCGCCGTTTCGCAAGCGATCGGGAAGGCCTGGGCGCGCGCGCAGGTGTACGGTCGCGCGCGGCGCCTCCTGATCGGCCGCGACGTCGAGAGCCTCCTCTCGCATCTCGAAACGAGCCTGGGCACCCTGGCCGAGAAGGTCCGTGTCGCGCCCGAGGACCCGGCGCAGACCAAGTGGGACGCGATCGGCAACCTGACGCCGCTCCCGGCAGCAGGCTCCCAGGTGCGCGCGCTCTGGCTCCTCGACGCGCTCAGGTCCGACGGTCTCTTCGTCGAGTTCCAGCCGATCTTCGATCTCCGGTCGGGCGCGGTCCTCGGCTTCGAGGCTCTCCTGAGGGCGCGTCTGCCGGACGGAACCTGCCGGCCCGCCGCTGAGATCTTCCCGGCGGCCCGTGCTCTTCACATCGAGCAGGCCTTCGAGCGTCTCTCCTGGGCGCGGGCTCTGGAAGCGGCCGGGCGGCTGCCGTCCGAGGCGATCCTCTTCCTGAACGTCAACCCCCAGCTCGTGCTGGCCTCCGAGGGGCAGCTTTCCGTCCTGGGAGCCGAGGCGGAGCGAGCGCAGTTCCCATACACGCGGCTGGCCCTCGACCTGATCGAGATCGAGAAGATCGAGTCACTCGAGAGCCTCCGTTCGGCCCTCGAGGTGGCGCACGACCTGGGTGTCGCCATCGCGCTCGACGACATCACGTCCGGATATGGGACGCTCCGCTGCTGTCTGGAGCTCGCGCCGCGCTGGATCAAGGTGGACAGCGCCATCACCCGCGGAATCGGGCGCGACCGGAGGCGCCGGGCGGTTCTGAAGATGCTGGCGCGCGTGGCGCGGGATTTTTCCATAGCCCTGATCGCCGAGGGCATCGAGTCCGAGGAGGACCTGGGTGTCTGCTTCCAGGAGCGGGTCTTCGCGGCGCAGGGTCACTTTCTCGCGCTGCCCCACGAGCGGCCGGCACCGGCCTCGCCCGCGTTCTCGGAGTGGCTCTCCGCGCGGGGCCCGGTCGCCGAGGAAACGCGGACGGGAGGCGAATCGGCGGAGGCCGAGCCGCTGGTTTCCGAATCCGGGGGGACCGCCGGGGCCGGCGCCGAAGGGGCCGGGCCGGGCCAGGCCGAAGCGGTGGCCGAGGAGCCGCAGGCGATCTCTCCGGCGGATTCCGAGACGTTGTGAGGGAAGAGGCGCGGGTCACTCCGGCTCTCGAGTCGGTCCGCCTCGACGTCTGGCTGGACGTGGCGTGTCTCTATCCCACGCGCTCCCAGGCGAAGACAGCCTGCGAGGGGGGCAAGGTGGACGTGAACGGCGCGCATGCCAAACCCCACCGCGAGATCCGGCCGGGCGACCGCCTGACGATCACGACGCGGCGAGGCGATCCTCGGGAGATCATCGTCCGGGGCCTGGCCGAGCGCTCCATCCCCAAGGCGGAGGCGCGCAAGCTCTACGAGGACGTCACGCCTCCGGTGCCTGCGGAAATCGCCGAGGCCCGGAGGCTCGACCGCCTTCTCGCGCCGAGGGAGGACGCAGGGAAGCCCGATAAGAGGGAGAGGCGAGAGCGGCGGCGGATCAAGGGCTTCTAGCAGGCTGCTGAGAAATGGATGCGTGTGTCGTGTCTGG
>DATIRW010000126.1:0-16446 GCA_035469365.1 Thermoanaerobaculia bacterium | reverse complement strand
GTTGATTCCCAGGTTCGGGTAGCTGGAGAGCGCTTGATCCACGACGACTCCCGGAGTCGTCGTCGAGAGGACAGCCGAGATGCCGGTCTCGGCGACGCAGCCGTCGTTCTCGAGAACGGCGTTGACCTTGAAGCACTCGTCCCTGTTGATGAAGCCGTTACCGTTGCCGGGGCTGTCGTCGAACGAGGAACTGATGCGATTGATCAGCGGAGTCCCGGTCAGGCAGAAGTTCGCCGCGGCCGTCCCCCCGTTGCTGATGGTGACGTTCTGGGAAGCGGAGGTCGCGCAGTTGGCGAACGGGTCCGTCGCGGTGACCGTGTAGCTGCCGGGAGGCAGGTTGATCGAGTACGTGCCGTCGGCGATCGTCGCGCTGCCGTGCCCGTCGGAGACCGTGATCACGGCGCCCTTGATCGGCTGGCCGTTCTGGCAATACGTCACGATGCCGGCGAGCTTGCCCATTGCCGGCGAGACACAGCTCGGGAATTTGAAGGTGCCGATCCTCGTCCGCCAGTTGAAAGAGGTGTTTCCGGCCCCGTAGTACTCCTGCGTGTACCAGAAGGTGCAGTAGTCCACCGGGTCCACCTGCATGGCGCTGTAGTCGCCCCAGCGGTTCGAGGTTCCCGTCTGGGTGCCGAGACCTGCGAACATGGTCGCTTCTCCCTGGAAGAGGCCGCCCGGGGGATCGGTCACGAGCCTGCCGGCCCAATTGATCGTGGGAAAGATGGCCGGGCCGGTGCCGCCCTCTCTGGCGGTGATGCTGTATCCGAGGGCGAGGTTTCCGGAGGCGTCCTCCGCGGCACTCCCCATCCAGCGGCCGACATTGTCGGTCACCGGGTTCGGCGCGAACGTCGCCTGCTCGGTCGTGGTGATGACGCCGCCCGGGCTCGTGCGGCTCAGCTCGAAGTACCGTGGAGCGGCCCGGTAGTTGGTGGAGTTGACGGGGGTAGCGGTGCCGACGTTCACCGTGATGTTCGACACCCAGGTCTCGAAGCCGCCGCGGTTCTGATACTGCAGCCGGTGCATGAAGCGGCCAGCGAGCGACTCCAGGTTCTCGCCGGGAGACGGCTCCCGGACGTCGCCTCGCCCACTCGGGTTGCGGCCGTCGAAGGCCGCGAGGAGGGCGGGACTGTCGGCTCTCTCCGTGAAGGTGGAGTTTGCGGGTGTCGTGAAATCGGGGGTGAACTCGAAGAGCCGCGCCCCGTCCACCGCGTCTCCGAACGAGACGGAGAGGGGATAGGTGAAGATGTTCTTTGCGCCGGGCGGCGGGAGCGTCAGGCCGTCGAAGTCGGAGGGGAGCATCCCGGCGATCCCCTCGGGGTGGTTGACCGCGCAATGGCCGGCAGTGAAGCAGAGGTTGAAGTAGAGGCCCGTGGCCGTCGGGTCGCCGACGAGCATTTTGGCGCGATCGAAGGCGAAAGCCCCTGCGCCATCGAAGCCGGTGCCCCGGAAGAACTGGTTGGTCGTCATGTAGTAGGCGTCCGGCCAGGTGCCGAGCTTTGGATAGTCGGGGAACTCCTCGCCGGGCTGAATGAAGTCGTACGCGTAGTACGCGCCGGCCGGATCGGCGGTCTTGGAAATGGCGATGCACTGGTGGTAAGGCGGGGCGTTGGTCGCCGTGAAGCCGAACTGCGAGAGGATCCATCGGTCCGCCAGCTTGTCGTATTGCACGATGGGGTCGCCGTCGTTCGTCGCCGCGCAGACGCCGCCGAGCTTGGCGAACAGCGGGCTCAGCGCGAACCTGCCGGGAGGCAGCAGCGCGCCCGTGGTCTTGTCGTAAATCCCGGTCAGGAGGTTCGTCATCTGCACGTAGTGGTGCGGTCCGACGGCTCCGTTCGTGTCCGGGGGCGCGACGGTGCCGCCGAAGACCGCCGTGTTGTTGGCGGAGCTGTTGCCCTCGAAGGTCAGGCTGGGCCCCGGCATGGCGTTCACTATCTCGACCGAGGTCATTCCCTTGAGAGTCGCGTCGCGGCGCACCAGGCCCGCGGCCGAATCCGGGATCGGGCGGCCTTCCGCTGAATTGAGCTCGTTGATCTCGATGCCGGGTTGGCTCTGCGTCGGGTCGGCCTCCGCCCTGGATCCCGGCAGATTGCGGACCGGATCCGTTTCGGCAAACGCGACGGCACGCATGACGAAGGGTTCGGGCCCCGTCGCGTTCATGGCCTGTGTCTGGGCCAGATGGGAGGAGGCACCGTCAACTTCGCCCGGAGTGCCTGCCGCGACTCCGGTGGCGACGCTGGCGCTGCCCCCACGCATCGCCGCCTGCGCGCCGTTCTGAGAGACAGGCCGTTGATGAGTCGTACACGAGAAACAGAGGACCGCCAGAAGACTGAAACCGACGGAGAGAAACCGGGACCGTTGGGTCATGAGGGCCTCCTCTTCCGCAAAAGGGATCACACCCCGAAGGGAGCTGAACGCTCCATGGGAATTGATTCCATGCCTCGCCTTCGCCAAAATTGCACGTGGGATCCGCGCGGTACGCTATTCCTCGCGGCTCAGTCGCGTCAAGCTGGACCAAAGTCTAAGACGTGCATTCATACACATGGGATTACGCCGAGACAAGAAGAAAGACAAAAAGAGGGCCGGCTGGTTTCCCGAGCCGGCCTGACTTCCCGAGATTCGAAGCTATTCGAACGCGCTTGAAGGGGCGCCCCCCCGGCGTGCGGGGAGCGCCCCTTTCCGATTACTGCTTCGGCCCGATGATGGGACCGTCGCCGATCACGAAGTAGCCCGGAGGCGGCG
This sequence comes from Thermoanaerobaculia bacterium, assembly GCA_035469365.1. Lineage (GTDB taxonomy): Bacteria > Acidobacteriota > Thermoanaerobaculia > UBA5066 > Gp7-AA6 > JAWOLE01. The sequence goes on along the minus strand of DATIRW010000126.1, from coordinate 13,707 downwards.
AACCGCCGTTGGCGATGGACCCGGCGCTCTGGTCGTGAGTCACGACAACCGTGTTGGCCGTGAAAGCCGTTCCGCACGCGTCCGTGGCTGGAGAGGTGGCCGAGGCGAATCTCCGCTTGCCGTTGCAGCGCCGGCCCTCTGGTATTCTCAAATGATGCAGGCGCAGGATAAGGGAGGCCGTGCGACATGGTCTTTCTGATGCCGGGGGAGAAGGCGGCGCCGCCAGCGGCGAAGAAGACGCCGGGGTCGCTGACGCCGCGCGAGATCGTCGCCGAGCTGGACAAGTTCATCATCGGGCAGAAGCGGGCCAAGAAGGCGGTGGCCGTGGCGCTCCGCAACCGCTGGCGCCGGCAGCAGTTGGAACCCGAGATGGCGCGAGAGATCCTGCCGAAGAACATCCTGATGATCGGTCCCACGGGAGTCGGGAAGACCGAAATCGCCCGGCGGCTGGCGCGGCTGGCCGACGCGCCGTTCATCAAGGTCGAGGCGTCCAAGTTCACCGAGGTCGGGTACGTCGGGCGCGACGTCGAGTCCATCGTGCGCGATCTGACCGAGGTCGCCGTGCAGATGGTGCGCGAGGAGAAGACCGCCGAGATCCGCGACCGCGCGAAGGCGCGCACCGAACAGCGACTGGTGGATCTCCTGCTGCCGGCTCTCCCCGAGTCCGAGGCGGAGGAAACGCGGGGGAAGCTGCGCGGGCTCCTGCGGGATGGGAAGCTGGAAGACCGGATGGTGGACGTCGAGGTCGCCGACAAGACGTTCCCCTCCTTCGAGATCGTGACGAACCAGGGTGTCGAGGAGATGGACATCAACGTCAAGGAGATGCTCCCCGGCCTCTTCGGCGGCAAGAAGAAGCGCCGCAAGGCGACGGTCGGCGAGGCGCGCGAGATCCTGCAGGCGGAGGAGGAAGGCCGCCTCGTGGACCCGGGCCAGGTGGCGCGCGAGGCCGTCGAGAGGGCGCAGTCGGCCGGCATCGTGTTCTTAGACGAGATCGACAAGGTAGCCGGCCGCGAATCCGGGCGCGGGCCGGATGTCTCTCGAGAGGGCGTGCAGAGGGACCTGCTGCCGATCGTCGAGGGGACCTCGGTCAATACGAAGTACGGCTTCGTAAAGACCGACCATGTCCTCTTCATCGCTGCCGGCGCGTTCCACGTCTCCAAGCCCTCGGACCTGATCCCGGAGCTTCAGGGGCGCTTCCCGATCCGGGTCGAGCTCGACTCTCTGACCGAGGAAGACTTCGTGCGGATCCTGACCGAGCCGGAGAACGCGCTCCTGAAGCAGTACAAGGCGCTCCTCGGCGCCGAGACCGTGGATCTCACTTTTTCCGAGGACGCCATCCGCGAGATCGCGCGGGACGCCGAGAGAGTCAACCGGTCGCTCGAGAACATCGGCGCGCGCCGCCTCCACACGATCATGGAGAGGCTGCTCGAGGAGATCTCGTTCGCGGGGCCGGAGAACGCGGGCCGGGCGATCGCGATCCAGGTCGACGACGTGCGCGCAGCTCTCGCGGATCTCGTCAAGGACGAGGACCTGTCGAGGTACGTTCTCTGAGGAAGTCGCGAGCCGCCAGTCGCGAGTCCAATCTCCCCAAGAGCATCCTCCTCTCCGCGGCCCTGGCCGGTTGCCTGACGCTCACCGCGGGCTGCGGGAAGAAGGGGGATCCGCAGCCGCCGCTGCCGCGGGGCCCTCGCGCGGTCACGGATCTCTCCGCCGAGCAGGAGGGGGGCGAAGCCGTGCTGACTTTTTCCTATCCCGACCGTTTGCTCACCGGGCAGCCGCTGACAGATCTGGAGTCGATCGACATCTATCGCGTGATCAACCCTCCTTCGGCTCTGACGTCTCCGAAGCCTGCCGCGGCGGCGGGCGGCCCGAAGACCGATGAAGCTCCCGCCGCGGCCGCGCGAAGGGCCGCGGTGGCCGTCCGGCTCGCGGAGCAGTCGTTCCTTCAGGGCGCGCAACGCGTTTTCGCGCTCCCGTCCGCGGCCCTGGCGCAGCACACACATGGCGCGTCGGTCGTGTACCGCGACGGCCTGGGACCCCTGCTCAAAGATGGAAAGCTCCCCGCGACGGTGGGCTACGCGGTGATCTCCGCGCGGCGAAACGGGGAGAGGAGCCCGCTCTCCAACATCGCGGTTCTCGCGCCCGACGTACCTCCGCGTGCGCCCGTCATCCTGGCCCTGACCCCGGAGGACGGCCGGATCTGTCTCGAGTGGCTGCCGCCCGCCTCGGACATGCTGGGCAGGGCCGTCGAGCTCGGGGGCTACTTCGTCTACCGCCGTAGCCTGCCGGAGGAGGAGTACGAGACTCCGCTCAACCCCAGGCCCACGACGGGCACGGCTTACGTGGACGCGGGCGCGCCGTATGGAAAGCTCGTCTACACGATCCGCGCCGTTCTTCCGAACAAGCCAAAGGTGGAAGGCGCGCCGGCGGACGAGGCGGCGGTGGATTACCAGGACATCTTCCCGCCTGCGCCCCCCTCGCGCCTGGACGCCCTTCCCGAGGCGAGTCTCGTGCGGCTGGTCTGGGATCCGGTGGCGGCGCCGGACCTCGCCGGATACATCGTCTTCCGCGCGGAGGGGACCGGACAGCCCGAGCGTTTGAACGCCGAGCCGATGAAAGACAGTTTCACGACCGACACCTCGGCAAAACCGGGCCACCGCTACCGCTACACCGTGCGCGCTGTCGACAAGGCCGGCAACATCAGCGGGCCGAGCCCCGAAGCCATCGCGGAACCGCTTTGAGAGAATTGCCACGGTGTCATCCCGAGATCCTGTCGTCTGTCATCCTGAGCGAAGCGAAGGGTCTGACCTCTCGGTCGGCGGCGAGAGCAGATTCTTCGTCGCTTCGCTCCTCAGAATGACAGGGGAAGGGCAATGACGCTTCCCACGCGATTCGTGAAGATGGCCGGCGGCGGCAACGACTTCCTCCTCTTCGAAGCGGATGGACGCCCCCTCTCCGAGAAAGACCGGCGCCGGATCGCGCTGCTTTGCCGGCGCGGGCTGTCCGTGGGCGCGGACGGCGCCCTCTTCCTGTCGGGAAGCGAGCAGGGCCGCGTTCACCTCGATTACTTCAACGCGGACGGCGGCCTCGCGTCCTTCTGCGCCAACGGCACCCGGTGCGCGGCGCGCTACGCGGTGACGCGGGGGCTCGTTGAAGGACAGGAACCGGTGCTGGAGACGGGTTGGGGATTGATCCTGGCCCGAGTGGAAGGCGCGAGCGTGACGTTGCGTCTTCCGGCCTTCGCGATTCCGGGCGGGCCCGTTGGAATCTCCGGCGAAGGACTTCCATCGGAGGCGACGCCGATCAACGTCGGAGTCCCGCACCTCGTGGTCTTTGTTCGCGGCGATCTCGCGTCGCTTCCGATCGACCGCCTCGGACCGCCGCTGCGCCTCCATCCCGCGATGCCCGACGGGGCGAACGTCAATTTCGTCGAGGTCACCGGGCGCGGGAGCATTCGCGTGCGGACGTACGAGAGGGGAGTCGAGGGCGAGACGCTCGCCTGCGGCTCCGGTGTCGTGGCGTCCGCGATCACCGCGGCACGCTCGAAGCTCGTCTCTCCGCCGGTCGTCTGCGCGACCCGGAGCGGCGCCGCCTTCACCGTGGACTTTTCCGAACGGGACGGCCAGGTCGTGGACGCCAGGCTGACCGGAGACGCGCGGGAGATCTATGCGGGGCAGTTGAATGCGGAAGCGTGGGAGGAGTGACTGGGGGACTGGGATGAAGAGAATTCCGTTTGAATCGGCGGAGGCGCCGCCACGGCCCTCGAAGATCGTGGCCGTGGGACGAAACTACCGCGAACACGCGAAGGAGCTCGGCAACGTCGCGCCGGAGGAGGAGCCGCTCCTCTTTCTCAAGGCTCCTTCGGCCCTGGTCGTGAATGGAGGCGACATCGTGCTGCCGCCCGAATCCGCGCGCGTGGACTACGAGGGAGAGCTCGCGCTCGTCATCGGGAAGACGATCAAGCGCTGGCCGCAGGAGCGCTGGCTGGAGGCGCTCGCCGGCGTCTGCTGCGCCAACGACGTCACCGCCCGCGACCTCCAGAAGAAGGACGGCCAGTGGGCCCGCGCAAAGTCCTTCGACACGTTCTGCCCGGTGGGTCCGGAGATCGTCGCCGGTCTCGACGCCTCGGACCTCGCCATAGAGACGCGCGTCAACGGCGCCGTCAAACAGTCCTCGCGCACCTCGGAGATGGTCTTCTCTCCCGCCTTTCTCGTCGCCTACGTCTCACGCATGATGACGCTCTTCCCGGGAGACCTGATCCTGACGGGCACGCCTGCCGGCATCGGCCCCCTCGCCCCCGGCGATGTCGTCGAGGTCGAGATCGAAGAAATCGGCGTCGTCAAGAATCGCGTTTCCGCGAGCCCTTCGGGGAGGTGAGACCAACCAAACACTGGCGTTGGTTCTTCGGATTTGCACCTCGCTGGCATCCTCGCAGGCTCGCTCTTCTGATTACCGTGCCGGCCCTCCTCGAAGTCGGCGAGCGTCAGGTTTTCCGGCCCCTCGCCCCCGGCATCCGCTGCCTCGTGCTCCAGAGAAGTGATCTCGACCCGGCGGTCTGGCGGGCAATGGCCGATCTCGGAGCGAATCTTGTCGTGACGGCCGGCCCGCCGAGCCCTGAGACCGATCAAGCGGCAGGCATGGCTGGGCTCGCGTACCTGGCTTTTCTGACTACCGATGAGATCCCGAGCTTCGCCGGCGATCCCGCGCGGATCGCTGAGGCCAGATCAGAGCACAACCTCGCGGGGTTCTACTATTGGGACGCCGGCATCTCCCAGGAAGGATTTACGACCCCCGAGGCGCAGCAACTCGCCTACACGACGCTCAAGGGCCTGTTCCCCGACAAGCTCGTCCTCTATCCGACGCGCCTGGATCCGATCGTCTGGAGTCCCGGTTTCCTGGACCAGTATTTTCGGCCCGCGTTTACCGATCTGGTCACTCCCTATTACTACCCGGTGGGAACGACGCTTATCGGGGAGGCGCGGGAAGAGGACGCGTGGCGGGATAGGCTCGCGACGCTTCTGGCGGCCCTCGCTTCCCGCGTGCCGGCGGGCAAGAGGATCCTCCCGGTGCTGCAGGGTTACGAGCAGCCGGGCTACCCGGTCAGCGCGCGGTTCCCGGCCGCTCAGATGACTGTTTACCGCCAGTTCTGGCCGGATCTCGACGTTGCGGCCGTCGAGGCCTGGGAGCTTCCGGGGTCCGAGCCGCTCGTCGAGCTTGCCGACCTGCCAACTCTACAGAAGGGGGTCTGCGGTCTCTTCGCGGATCTTGAAGGCCCGAACGCCCGCTGCCGGATGAGACCAACGCTAGGCTGGAGATGACTGTTCAGTCTCACAGCGCATCCAGGAGGGTCGCCGGCAGGCCGCCGAAGGCGCCGGAGGACATGAGGATCAGGACGTCGCCGGCGCGCGCGTTCTGCCGGAGGAACTGCGGAATCTCGGAGATCGAATCCGGGGCGAAGGCCGGCTTGCCGGCCGCGGCGAACCGGCGGACAAGCGCCGCGCGGTCGAGCACGGTCTCGGGGGTCAGGCGCCGCGCATGGAAGACGGGCGCGATGACGAGCGCGTCGGCTCCGCCGAAGGCGCGGGCGTAGTCCTCCTCGAAGATCTTGCGTCCGGCGGTGTTCGAGCGGGGCTCGAAGAGCGCCCACAGGCGGCGCCCCGGCCAGCGCTCCCGCGCCGCTTCGAGCGTGCCGGCGACCGCGGTCGGATGGTGCGCAAAGTCGTCCACGACGAGAATGCCGCGGGATTCCCCCTTGACCTCGAGCCTCCGGCGCACGCCCTCAAAGCGCGGCAGCGCCGCGGCGATCTCTTCCACGGACAGGCCGAGGCCTCGCGCGAGCGCGATGGCGCCGAGAGCGTTGCGGAGGTTGTGACGGCCCGAGAGCGGCGAGGAGAGGTGTCCGACCGGCTTTCCATGCTCCAGGAGGGTGAAGTCGATCCCGGCCGGATGATCTTCGATGTCGCGCGCCGAAATATCCGCTCCGGAGTCCGCGAGCGACACCCGCGTCACGGGGGCTCGGGCCCGCGAGAGCGACTCCCCGACCCGGTCATCGTCGGCATTGGCCACGATCGAGCCGTCAGACGGCACGAGCGCGATGACCTGCCGGAAGGCTTCGAGGACGGCGGGAAGATCCGGATAGAGGTCCGCGTGGTCGAATTCGATGTTGCCGACGAAGAGGTGCCGGGGCTCGTAATGGAGGAATTTCGGTCCCCTGTCGAAGAAGGCGGCGTTGTACTCGTCCCCCTCGAGCACGACGTGCGGCCCTCCTCCCCGGCGATACCCGCGCCCGAGGTTCTTCATCTCCCCCCCCACGAGGAAGCTCGGGTCGCGGCCGGAGTCGAGGAGCAGCCAGGAGACGAGAGCGGACGTCGTCGTTTTGCCGTGAGTGCCGGTGATGACGATCGAAGTTTTTCCGGGAAGGAGGTACTGGCGCACTGCCTGTGGCAGCGAGAGGACAGGCAGCCCCCGCCGGAACGCCTCCGCCGCTTCGGGATTGTCGCGCGTGGCGGCGTTTCCGACGATCAGCGTGTCGCAATCGAGCGGGACGTGGTCGGCGGAAAAGCCCCGGAAGAGAGGGATTTGCAGGGATTCGAGAAGCGTAGACATCGGAGGATAGAGTTCGCCGTCGCTGCCGGTCACCTGGTGTCCCGCCTCCGCGAGCAGGGCTGCCAGAGGCACCATGGCAATCCCCCCGATCGGCGCCATATGGAACTTCAAGTCCGGCCTTTTCTGCTCAAATCGCTCGCCCGATCAACGAAAGCGCCCGTTCTCTCCCCTTTTATGGAAATATCCGTCGGCTGGAGGGAGTTTGACCCAGACGTCATACTAAGACAGGAGGAGTCGGAAATGCGTCACAACTCTAAACTGGCCTGCCTCGCGCTGTCGGCCGTTTTCGCGGCCGGGATCGCGCAGGCACAGGCTCAGAAACCCGCAGCAAAGGCGCCGGCCAAGCCGGCCGCCGCCGACGCCAAGAAGGCCGTCGCGGTTCCCAAGATCGAGGTCATTCCCGAGACAAACGAAGCGGGAATCGTCCCCAAGGGGAAGGTCATCGAGACGACCTTCGTCATCAAGAACCACGGGGGATCGGACCTGGTGATCTCCGACGCTCGGCCGGGTTGCGGATGCACTGTCGCCTCCTTCGACAAGGTCATCAAGCCGGGCGGCGAGGGGAAGGTCCAGACTTCGGTGGACACCAAGAGCTTCTCCGGCCCGATCTCCAAGTCCGTGCTCCTCGTCTCCAACGATCCCGAGCGCGGGCAGATCAACCTCTTCATCAAAGCGACCGTCAAGCCTTTCGTGGACATCCTTCCGCAGCCCTACGTCCGGCTCTCGGTCGTCAAGGGCGACACGGACGCGCGCGACGTGATCATCGTGTCGGAGGAGAAGTCGTTCAAGCCCGCGATCGCCGAGGCCGCGCAGCCCTATGTCAAGGCGGAGATCTCGCCTGCCGGCGAGAAGGACAAGCTGCCGGGCCACCCGGGCGAGCAGTACAAGCTGCACATCCTCGTGACGGCCGACGCGCCAGAGGGGCTCCTGAACGCCCCGATCCGCATCACGACGGGCGTTTCGCAGCAGCCGAACATCGAGATCCCGGTCTCCGGGATCGTGCGCGCGCGGGTCTCCGTCACGCCGGTCATGGTCAACTTCGGCAACTTCACGGCTGGCAAGGACCCGATCACGCGCAACATCGTGGTGACCAACAACAAGCCGGGCAGCCCGATCAAGGTCACGAAGGCCGAGGTCTCGATCCCCGGCTTCATCACCGACGTCGTTCCGACCCAGGAGGGCATTTCCTACACGGTCGTCGTCAAGGCCGGCGACAAGATCAAGAAGGGGACGCTCGACGGCACGGTCAAGCTCTATACGACCGACAAGGAGAAGGCCATCATCGAGCTTCCGCTGCGCGGCGAAGTCCTCTGAAAAAAACGCCCCGACTCTTCCTTCCAGAAGCGCCTCGGCTCACGCCGGGGCGTTTTTTTATCGGGTGATCGGGCGAGAGGTGATCGGGTGATCTGCGATCGGGTGATGGAGGATCGGGTGTCGATCAACGCTGCGTCGCTGTTCGGCGTGAGGCTACGAACATTGCCAGGATCTGATTGGCTTCTTGCAGGAGCGGCTCGGTCTTCTGTCTTGGAATGATTGCTGCTTCGGCGAGAAGCTCCAGCCAGAGGATTGATTCATCCGCCTCTTCCACGACGATGCCGATCTTGGCGACGAATTCGGGCTTCGAGCGTGCTCGTCCAGCAGCTCGATAGTTCGCCGCCACGGAAGTGGCGGATCGCAGCAACTGCCGTCCAATGACGCGTGCCTCTTCACTCTTCGGGAGAGCCTGAACGAGCCGAATCGCATCCAAGTGCGAACGCCTTCGTTCTCCGCCTCATCCTCTCCGGGTAGGAAGCGTCTCCGGCTTTCTCTATCACCCGATCACCCGATCGCAGATCACCCGATTCTTGTGATTCTTTCGAGGATGTCGTCCTTCCATGTGTACCGGAGGCGCTTCCGGCCCTTGGCGGCGTTTTTCTGGAGGGCGTAGCCGTAGAGGAGCGGCAGGGCCACCGAGGTCTCGACGAAGGCCATCTCGTGGGTGGCGGTCTTCGCGACTTTTCCCCAGGAGGTCGCTTCCGAGAGGGTCGATCCTCCGAGGCCGCCCCAGTGCGGAGCGTCGGTCGTGACCTGAAGGGCGTACTTGTGGCCGCCGGTGTCGAGCCCGAAGATGTAGGACATGACGATCGAATCGTTGATGTAGTTCTTGGGCACTCCGCCTGACACGTAAATGGCCGCCGTCGCGGGACTGTGAACCACGATCTGGGTGAGCTCGTAGTTGTCACGGATCGAGGAGATCGTGAAGGGTTCCTTCCCTTCCTTCCGGAAGCGGTGGTAGTGCTCGGTCAGGCCGATGCCGATCGAGGAGTCGTTCAGGGCGGGCACGAAGAGCGGAACGCCGTTCCTGCCGCAGGCGCCGAGGATGGAACCGTCATCGCTCTTTGCTTTCTCGGCGAGGAGCGCCAGGAACGCGCGCGAGGAGAGCTTCTCCGGAGCGAGCGTGTCGGCAAAACGCGAGACCGCCAGGTCCGTCTTCCAGTACTTCTCCTCGTCCATGAACGTGTCGTAGAGACGATCGATGTAGAGGTCGCGCAGCTCCCTGTCGTCGGCGTCGGCGCGTCCGTGGTAGTGGCGGCCGCCGCGGACCTGGTAGTAGTCCTGCGAGATGATCGCCCCCGTCGAGACGACGACATCCACCATGTTCCCCTCGATCAGGTCCACGATCACCTGGCGCATGCCCGCCGCGATGAGCGACCCGGCGAGTCCCAGCAGGATCGTCGGGCGCTTGCGGTCCCGCAGCATCGCTTCGAAGACGGCGGCGCACTTTCCCAGCGCCCGCGCCTGGAACGACGCTCCGCGGTAGGAGTCGAGAAGCTCCGAGACCGTCGTGCCGCGGCGGATCTTTACCGGCGTCGTCGGCTTGCCGAGGAGCGCCTTCTTGCGCTTCCTGTCGACGCCGACCGCGGCTTCGTGGGTGTACTCGCGGGCGCTTCCCGCGCGCCGGGTTTTGTTTCCTTCCATGTCTGCGGACCTCCGGAAAGAATGCGGTACGCCGCCATCGCGGCCGCGTAGCCGGAGTCGATATTGACCGCCGTGATTCCGTTGGCGCAGGACGTCAGGGCCGAAAGCAGGGAAGAGAATCCCTGGAGTGAGGCTCCGTAGCCGCCGGAGGTCGGAACGGCAATGAGCGGGCGTCCCACGAGGCCCGCGATGACGGAAAAGAGCGACGCCTCCATTCCGGCGACCGCGATCACGACGTTCGCCTTCTCGATCTCCTCAACGCGCGAGAGGAGGCGCAGCACTCCGGCGACGCCGACGTCGGGAACGAGCGTGGAGGAGACGCCCAGGTACTCGAGCGTCGCTCGCGCCTCCTCCGCCACCGCCGTGTCGGCCGTTCCGCCCGTCACGACGGAGACCGTGCCCTCCAGGCGCCGCATTGGTTTTCCTACCGAGAGGTGGAGCGTCCCCGACCGCGGGTCGTAGCGGGCCCGGCCGGGCAGAGGCGCGACCGACACCTCTTCCCACTGTTCCGCGGAGAGGCGCGTGACGAGCACGTCGTGCGCCCGCGCGAGCTGCCGGCAGATCTCGACGACTTGCGAGGGAGTCTTCCCCTGAGCCAGCACGACCTCGGGAAAGCCGACGCGGCGCATCCGGTCGAAGTCGAGCGTGAAGTCCTGTTGCACGCCCCGGATTCTATCCGGGGCCGGGAGGCGGCCTCCCGAAACACTCTTGAACGGAAGGCACTGAAGCTGTAGTTTTCTCATTCTTCGACGGCTCTTTGACTCGTCTGGCCAAGGGAAGCGGGTGAGAATCCCGCGCGGCCCCCGCCACTGTCACCGGGGACGCCCCGGGCAACAAACCACTGGACGCGTCGGATCGAGTGTCGGTCGCGCGTCCGGGAAGGAGCCCGGCGGCGGAGGATCCGGAAGCCAGGAGACCTGCCGGACGAAACGCTTCTCGGTCGGGGTACCGGAGAGAACGCGCCTTCGAATTCCCGCGGGCGCGGGGATCCTTTTCGAGCCCCCCGAGATTTTTCGTCTCGTCGAACGGGAGGTTCGAATGACGACCGCGGACCCGCTCACCCTCCACGGCGCTCTTTCCCGGCGGCTGTCGGCCGCAGGCCTTCGGCACTCGCCGGCCGTTGCGTCGGTCCTGGCGGCGCTCTTTCTTTCCCCTTCGATCTTACGGGCGCAACAGCCGGCGCCCGTGTCCGAGTCGGTCGTCGTGACCGCGACCTCGCAGCCCGACGAGGAAAAGCAAGTCGGGTCGGCCACCACGGTCATCACCCGCAAGGAGATCGAGAAGAGTGGCAAGACGCTCGTGCTCGAGTTGCTGCGCTCGGTGCCTGGCCTCGACGTCGTACAGTCGGGAACGCCGGGCTCGTTGACCTCGATCTTCACCCGCGGAACCAACTCCACGCAGACACTCGTGCTTGTGGACGGCGTCCGCATGAACTCCCCTTATTTCCCGGGCTACGACTTCTCGGCCATGACGACGGAAAACGTGGAGAGAATCGAGATCGTTCGCGGCCCGTTCTCGGCCCTCTACGGGTCCGACGCAATGGGGGGCGTTGTGCAGATCTTCACGAGGAGCGCTCCGCAAGGAATGTCCGGCCGCGCCACCGGCGAGGCGGGCAATCAGGGCCAGGGCCAGGGTTCCGCCTTCCTCTCGGCAGGAGAAGGACCCTTTTCCGCGACCGGCAGCTTCCGTTACGCCGCGTTCGACGGCGATCGGCCCAACACAGACTGGAGACAGCGCAACGGCTCGGCCGGCCTCGAAGCGCGCCTGTCCGGAGGCGGCCGCGTCGCCGTCGAAGGGTCCGTCCTCGACGGCGAGGTCGGCAACCCGGGTCCGGTGGGCGCCCCGAGCACCGCGCGCGGATTCTTTCGCGAGGAGCGGCTCGCGGTCCCGGGGAGCTTTCCGCTTTCCGGCGCGAACCGTCTCGACGTCCTGCTCGCGGACGTGCGGTCGAAGCCGGCCTATCGCGACACCGACGGCGGATTCTCCTCCCAAACCGACGCCGAGACTCTGCAGGCTCACATCACGGATACGGCGAGGATCGGCGCGCATTCCCTGACGGTCCTCGCTTCCTGGGAGCGCTGGAAGGTGGACGACGCAAGCAACTTCGGAACGAATCTCGACGGGCAACGGACGACCCTCTGGGGCGCCGGCGCACAGGACACGGCGACTCTGGGCCCCCTCACCGTTACGGCGGGAGCGCGTTTCGATCATCACTCGGTCTTCGGCGACGCGTGGAGCCCGCGAGGGACGATCGCCTGGCTTTCTCCCGGCTCGCTCTGGAAGGTACGGGTGTCGGGCGGCGGCGCATTCCGCGCCCCCACTGTCGGCGAGCTTTACTACCCCTTCGTCGGCAACCCGGACTTGAAGCCCGAGCGCGCTGTCTCCTGGGAGGCGGGGGTCGAGCGCTACGTCGCGGGCGGCCGCGTCGAAGTGTCTCTCTTCTGGAACGACCTGAAGGACCTCATCGTCTTCGACTTCGCGCAGTCAAAGAACTTGAACGTCGGCCGGGCGCGGACGCGGGGCGTCGAAGTGGGCTGGCGACAGGAGGTTCTGGCCGGGCTTTCCGCAGACGCGACCTACACCTATCTCGACGCGCGCAACCGCGTCACCGACACCACCCTGGCGCGCCGCCCCCGCCACCGCGCGGCGCTGGGCCTGGACTGGAGCCCTCTGTCCGGCTTCGACATCCTGCCGCGCGTCCTCTTCGTGGGGACACGGCCCGACGGAGATCCGCTGACGGGCCGTCCGATGGAGAACCCGTCCTACCTTCGGTTCGACATCGCCGCGCGCTGGCAGGCAACGCCGCTTCTGGCGCCCTACGTGCGCCTGACGAATGCCTTCGATCGCGAGTACGATGAGGCGGCGGGATATCCGGCCGCAGGCAGACTCGTTGCGGGAGGCCTCGAAGTGAGGTTCTGATGCCGCGCATCACGAAGGTCTACACGAGGACGGGCGACGACGGGACGACGGCGTTGGGCGGCGGGAGCCGCGTTGGAAAGGATTCGCCCCGGATCGCCGCGTACGGCACGGTGGATGAACTGAACAGCCAGATCGGCCTCGCGCTTGCGAGCGGCGTCAACGACGACATTGCCGCGTCACTTCGCTCGATCCAGAACGATCTTTTTCACCTGGGCTCGGACCTCTGCGTCCCGGAGGAGGAAAAGGAGCGGAGGCCCGTCCCGTCGATCGAAGAGCGGCACGTGGCGGCGCTCGAGAGCCTGATGGACGGGCTTTCGGAGGAGCTGCCCCCGCTCGAGAACTTCATCCTGCCGGGGGGCGCGCCCGGAGCCGCGCAGCTCCACGTCGCCCGGACCATCTGCCGCCGCGCCGAACGGCTCGTCGTCGCTCTCGCGCGCCGCGAGAGCGTGGGGCCGAACACCGTCCGGTACTTGAACCGCCTCTCCGACGCCCTCTTCGTGATGGCCCGCCACGAGAACAAGCGCCGGGGAATCCCCGACGTCCTCTGGAATAGCCGAGCGTAAAACGTCGCTGCGCGGTTGCGCGGGATCTGCGCCCCTTGGGCGCACTGGCGAGCGACTCGGCGGATGCGGCCTCGTATTGCTCCCTGTCGCGTCGACCCCGGCGAAACGCGCGTCCAGGAAGCCGGGAGTGGACCGCCACGAGAGCAGGTCCTTCGCTTCGCTCAGTATGAAAGGGGGAATGGTTACCTTGGCACTTCCTCACCAGGCCCGGGGATTGCACTGAGAGGGGATGGAGGCGTGATGGTCAGAAAATCCTGGGCGATCCTCCTCGGGCTGTTTCTGATGGGATCGGCTTGTCGGAGCGCCAGCCCCACCGGGCCGGGGCCCGGACCCGGACCTACCTCACCTGGCGCAGGGGTTCCGCCCGCCGCGCCCAACCCGGCGCCCGCCGCGCCCTCTCCCGTCCTGACACCCCCGCCAACGCCCGTTCCCTCGGCGGCCCTGAAGGCCTGACGGCCGGGCTAAGCGGGGGCATGGGACTGCCGCCGGCGTTTCCACCAGAGGGCGAGGAGCCAGACGGTCGGGACAACGGCCAGGGAGTAGGCGATGAAGTGCCCGATCTTTCCGTCGGGACCGAGGATCTCCGTCGCGTTGTGAATCGCTTCCGAGGCCGGCAGGACGCGCGCTTCCGACAGCTCGTGGACACCGTACAGAAGGAGCT
>DATIRW010000125.1:0-6428 GCA_035469365.1 Thermoanaerobaculia bacterium | reverse complement strand
GCTCGCCGCCGACCCGGTTGGCCTTCTCTACGGGAACGTGATTCTCGCCCGCGACGGCCAGCACTACGTCTACCGCCTCCGCCGCGTGCTCTCCGAGCTCAATGTCGCGGAGGGCTTGAAGTGAGGGAGCGAAGGGACCTGGCGTTGTCACTCACAAAGTCGGTCGGGCAAGCTTCGTGGACGAACTAAAATTCGATTGGGAGGCATTCATGTGCGTAATCGCTGGCAAGCGGATTCTGGCGATCGTGACAGGACTGCTGGCGCTGGTCCTCGGCGCGGCGGCGCCCGCTGTGGGCCAGCAGAAGACCGCGAAAGAGAAGATTGCCTTGCCGACCCAGGCCATCGCCGCCAAAGGCGGCGACTTCGACGAGATGAGGAAGCGCCGGGTGATCCGGGTCCTCGTCGTGTACAACAAGACAAACTACTTCATCGACAAGGGCGCGCCTCGCGGCATCACGTACGACGCCTTCAAAATGTTCGAGGACGAGATCAACAAGAAGTACAAGACAGGCAACCTGAAGATCCACGTCGCCTTCCGCCCGGTCGGCCGCCCTGATCTCGCGGCGGCCCTCCTGGATGGGCGCGGGGACATCATAGCCGCCAATATCACAGTGACTCCCGAGCGCCTGGAGAAGGTGGACTTCTCGAATCCCGGGCTCAAGAACGTCTCCGAGATCGTCGTCTCAGGACCGGCCTCGCAGCCGCTCGCCGCCGTGGACGACCTCTCCGGCAGGGAGGTCTTCGTTCGGAAGGGATCCATCTACCACGAGAGTCTCGAGAAGCTGAACGCCGATCTTGCGAAGCGCGGCAAGCCGGCCGTGAAGCTGCGATTTGCCCCCGAGAACCTCGAGGAGGAGGACCTGCTCGAGATGACGAATGCCGGTCTCGTCCAGTATGTCGTGGAGGACGATTTCCTGGCGCGCTTCTGGGCGAGCGTGCTTCCCGCCCTGAAGCTCCACCCGGATATCGCGCTCCGCTCGGGCGGCGACATCGCCTGGGCGATCCGGAAGAACAGCCCGCTCCTGAAAGCCGAGCTCAACGCGTTCCTGGCCAAGTACCCGGAGGGCTCGGCGACCCGCAACATGCTGTTCCAGAAATACCTGAAGAGCACGAAGTTCGTGAAGAATTCGGCCAACCAGGAAGAGATGAAGAAGTTTCAGCAGACGGCCCAGTTCTTCAGGACCTACTCGGACAAGTACGACATGGACTATCTGCTGATGGCGGCGCAGGGTTACCAGGAATCGCAGTTGAACCAGAACGCGAAGAGCCAGGTCGGCGCGGTCGGCGTGATGCAGGTGATGCCGACAACCGGCCAGGAACTGAAGGTCGGCGACATCTCCCAGCTCGAGCCGAACATTCACGCCGGCGTGAAGTACATGCGTTTCATGATCGACCAGTACTTCGAGAAGGAGCCGATGGATCGCCTGAACAAGGGCCTCTTCGCGTTTGCCGCCTACAACGCCGGCCCCGGCCGGATCCAGGGCCTGCGCAAGGAGGCGGCGAAGAGGGGTCTCGACCCGAACAAGTGGTTCAACAACGTCGAGGTCGTGGCTTCCGAAAAGATCGGCCGGGAGACCGTGACCTACGTTTCGAACATCTACAAGTACTACATCGCCTACAAGCTCATTACGGAGACCGCGGAGGAGCGGCGCAAGGAGCGCGAAGAGGTGAAGGGCGCGAAGTAGCCGCCGCGGGCGCCGGGCCGATCAGCGGCTGGCCGTGCGGGCCGGAACGGCTCGGACGATGTACCTCTGCGGGGCGTCTCCGACGAAGTAGAAGGGGTAGCAGGTCACGAGCGTCAGGACTGGGCCATTCGCGGGCTCGAGCACCGAGACGTCGTCGGGGCTCACGATCCGGATGTCGGCGACAACGTAGGTCTGCGAGCCGGTGAGCGTCTCGAGCTCGATCGGGTCGCCGGGGCGGATGTCCTTCAGGCCCCGGAAGAAACCGTCCCGGTGGCCTGCGATGCCCACGTTCCCGAGCTCGCCGGGCCGGGCCGTCCCCGCGATCCGGCCGACGGCGCGGTTCAGGGTGAAGTCGTCGGTGCCGTCGAGCACCGGCACCTCGAGGCCGATCGAGGCGATCCGAAGCAGCGCCAGAGGAGGTTGCACCTGCGTCCGGAGGCTCTCCTCGTACGCATGGATGCGCTTGGTTGACCACAGGGTGGTGTCGGCGGCGAGCCGGCTCGCGAGAACGACGGGCCTCGCCGGTTCGCGCCCGGGAGATTGAGGCCGGACCAGTTCCTTCGCGCTCTCGAACCGCCGAATCTCCGCCCGCTCGGACAATCCGCCGTGAACACGGATGCCTGCCCAGGCCGCGATCAGGAGGAGGCCCAGGCCGATGAGGACACGCTCCGTCAGGCGCACCAATCGCATCGTCAATTAATTTACACCTTCGGAGAGAAAATCCGCGGGCCGCGTCCGTCCGGGTGGACGGACGCGGTCGCGGAAGAAGAAACGACTAACGGGAGCGGCGCCGCCGGATCGTCAGGGCGAGGCCGGAAGCGAGCGTCAACACGCCGAGCAGTCCGACCACGGGAACCGAGCTCGCGGTCTTGGGGAGCTTTTTCGCGTGCTCCGCATGAGCCGGCTCGGCCGCCGGAGCCGGGGCAGGCGCGGGCGCAGCCGCAGCCGCCGGGGCAGGGGCGGGCGCCGGGGCCTCGGGAGCTCCGGTGGCGGAGGCCTTCACGGAGCGCGACGAAACCGTCTCGGGCGGCTTCTGCGAAATGATGACGGCGGTGATCCGGTCGCCTTTCTTGAAGTCGCCGACCTGCGCTTCCTTGCCTTCGCGATAGATCTTCATGTTGTGTTCCTGGACATCCTTGGCCGACCACTTCCGGATGCCCTTCGGCCCGCGGACGATCAAGGCGCCCCCGGTCGTGTCGAGAACCTCGGCCTGCCTCACGTCGGTGACGGTCACGGGTGTCACGGTCTCCGTCTCCGTGATCGTGGCCTTCACCTTCATGCCGGGCTTCAGGTCCGCGGCGCCAATGTCCTTCCCGTCCATCTGGAACTTGAACCCGTCGGGAACCTTGACTTCCCGCGCTCCGGCGGCCGTCTTGAAGACCACGTCGTTGCCGCTGACTGAAACGACTTCGCCTTCGACGACGCGCGACTTCGTGGTCTTCATCGGCGCGCCCTTGGTTTCCGTTACCTTCTGGCTCACCTGCGCCGAGGCGACGCCGACGGCGGCGGAGAGCAGACCCATCCCGAGAAGAGTGCGAATCCTGGCTGACATTTCTTTCCCCTCCTTCACTTTCTTATCCTTCTGATTTCCAGACACTTCCCGCACCCGGAAAGCCCCGGAGGCGTAACCGCGCATCTTATCTCACGAGATCCGCAGCCTTTCAAGAGTCAATTTGACTGCCTCTCGAGGCAGATTTCGCCGATTGACGAGAGCCGATGTTGCGGAGCCGGGTTGAGCCATAAGTAGCTTCTTCTCTGTGCGTTTGCGGAAATGCCGACCTGAAAATCGGCGTCTCTCCTGCTGCCTGCTCGACGGGTTGCCAGCCTTCGGCAGACATGGAATCCTCCTCATCTCTCATGACGCTTCCGCTCGAGCAGACGCCGCGGTCCGGACCGCGATATTGAGAAGCGCCCGTTGACAATCGCGGCAGGCAGTCGCCTCGGGCCCTACGAGATCCTCGCGCCGCTCGGCGCGGGCGGGATGGGAGAGGTGTACCGGGCGCGCGACGGCAAGTTGAATCGCGACGTCGCGATCAAGGTGCTGCCCGGAGCATTCGCGTTGGACGCCGAGCGGCTCGCGCGGTTCCGGCGCGAGGCGCAGGTGCTCGCGTCCTTGAACCACCCGCACATCGCGGCAATCTACGGACTCGAGGAGTCGGGCGGCGTCGAGGCGCTCGTGCTCGAGCTCGTCGAAGGCGAGACGCTTTCGGAGCGGCTGGCGAGAGGCGCGCTTCCGGTAGACGAAGCGCTCGAGATCGCACGGCAGATCGCAGAGGCACTGGAGGCCGCCCACGAGAAGGGGATCGTACACAGGGACCTCAAACCGGCGAACGTGAAGCTGACGCCGCAGAGCAAGGTGAAGGTGCTGGACTTCGGCCTGGCCAAGGCGCTCTCGGGGGAGGCGTCCTCGCCCGACGTCTCCGCCTCGCCGACGATCACGGCGGCGGCGACGCAGGCCGGCGTCGTCATCGGCACGGCGGCTTACATGTCGCCCGAGCAGGCGCGCGGAAAGGCCGCGGACAAGCGCGCGGACGTCTGGGCGTTCGGCGTCGTGCTCTGGGAAATGCTGACCGGGCGGCGGCTCTTTGAAGGCGACACTGTGTCGGACGTCCTGGCTGCCGTGCTGCGCCACGAGCTGGACTGGAAACTGCTGCCGCCAGAAACGCCCGCGGCGGTGCGCCGCGTACTCCATCGCTGCCTGGAACGCGATCGCGCGCGCCGCATGCACGACATCGCCGATGCGCGGATCGAGATGGACGAGGCGCCCGAAACGGTCCCCGGCGCGACGGAAGCAGGCGAGCCGAAGGGCTCGCGGCGAAGCCTTCTCCCCTGGGCGGCCGCCGCGCTCTTCGCGCTCGCCGCCGCGGCCGGCTGGTGGCGCGCGGTCTCATTGCCGAGGCCCGTCGCGCGCGAGCGAACGGCCTTCGCCGTGTCGATTCCCGCCGGCGACACCCTCGCCTACGACGACACGCCGATCATGGCCCTTTCCCGCGACGGACGGCGGCTCGTGTACACGGCCGATCGCGGCGGAGGCCGACAGCTCTTTCTGCGTTCGCTGCCCGAGATCGAGGCCCGCCCGGTCGACGGGACGGCGGCGGCCCGAAGCCCGTTCTTCTCGCCCGATGGCCAGTGGATCGGGTTCTTCGCCGAAGGCAAGTTGAAAAAGGTCCAGATCGCCGGCGAACCCGCGCAGACGATCTGCGACGACGTGACGGCCCATCGCGGCGCGGCCTGGGTGGAGGACGACACCATCGTCCTCGCGCCGGAGTTTGCCTCAGGCCTCTCTCGTGTCTCGGCGAGAGGGGGGAAGCCCGAGCCCCTGACGAAGCCCGATGCGGGAAAAGACGAGAGGACCCACCGCTGGCCCGAGGCCTTGCCCGGCGGAGAGGCGGTGCTCTTCACGATCGGCTACAACAGGAGCCCCGGCAACTACGACGATGCGAAGATCGGGATCGTGGACCTGAAGACCGGGAAGACCCGCGTCCTGATCGACGGAGGAAGCATGGCCCGGTACTCTCCTTCCGGGCATCTCGTGTACGTCCGCGCGAGAACGTTGCTGGCCGTGGCCTTCGATCTGGCCCGGCGCGAAGTGACGGGAGAGCCGTTTCCTGTGCCGGAGAAGATCGCCGGAGATCCCTCCAGCGGCATCGGCTACTTCGCCGTGGGGGGCGACGGCGCGCTCGCTTTCGTTCCCGGGACAGCGCCCTCACCCGAAGGCAAGCTCGTTCTCACGGACCGCAAGGGCGCGTTGACCGAGCTGCCGCTGCCGCGGCGGCCATACCGGTACCCCCGTTTCTCGCCCGACGGCAGGAGGATCGCCGTCTCGATCGGAGGGGGCCGGGGCACCGACGACGACGTCTGGATCTGCGAGCTCTCGAGCGGCGCGCTCACCCGAATCACGTTCAACAGCGGGAGCTTCTGCCCGATCTGGTCGCGCGATGGCCACAGGGTGGCCTACGTCTCCGCCCGCAGCAAGGAAGAGGGAATCTACGCAAAGGCGGCCGACGGAAGCGGCGTGGAGGAATGGATCTGGAAGGACTTCACGGCGCGGCTCCCCTCGGACTGGTCGGCCGACGGAAAGACTCTCATCTTCACGCGCCCCAGCAACGACGTCTGGCTGGGTTCCCTGGCGGAGGACAAGAAGGCGTGGTCTTTCCAGCCGCACGCCGTCGCCGGTGTTTACTCGCCGGACGACCGATGGATCGCATACGCCGCCGCCGGAAGCGCCGGCGCCATATCCGAGATCTTCGTCGCCGCGGCCGACGGCTCGGGCGGGAAATGGCAGTTGACGACCGACGGCGGCACCCTGCCCGTCTGGGCGGGCAACGAGATCTTCTTTCTCCACGGCGCGCAGATCCGCTCCGTCGACGTGCAGACGCAGCCGACGTTCAAGGCGGGGGTGCCGCGGACCCTGTTCGAGGGCCAGTTCGAGCTGCGCACGGCGCCGCTGCGCAACTACGATGTCACCCGCGACGGAAAGCGGTTCGTCTTCGTTCGGGGCGGCACGGAGGCCGGCGCCAGGGAGATCGACGTGGTCCTGAACTGGGCCCACGAGCTGGCGCGCTCCCCGGCGCAGGCGAGGAAGCCGTGACCCTGGCAGCAGGAGCCGGCCTGGGGCTCTACGAGGTGGTATCCCCGCTCGGCGCGGGCGGGATGGGCGAGGTGTACCGGGCGCGCGACACGAAGCTCGATCGCGACGTCGCGTTGAAGGTGCTGCCGGAGGAGCTCTTCGAGGACCGGGAC
>DATIRW010000124.1:0-16922 GCA_035469365.1 Thermoanaerobaculia bacterium | reverse complement strand
ACCAATTCGACGGTCTTGGCTTCCAAGAAGAGTTCCCATCGCTACAGTTGCCGATGCAACCATGCTCGGACAGATGTTGGATAGCTTAACCAGCCGCGCACAAGTCTCGCGAATCTCTGGGAGTTCAAGTACCTGCTGCCTTGTGAGTGCCTCGATCCGCTCGGTGAGCTGATCGGCGGACTCGCAGACCTCACGGTGGCGTCGTTCGTCGCCGTGTTTCCATGTGGCAGCGCGCGCCTCCAGGACCGCTTCGAGGCCTCCTGGAGCAGAGCGCCAGCCGATCCTGGCCGCGCGATGGAGGACCTCGTCGCGCTCGTCGAAGGGGTCGTTCTCCACCGAAAGAGCCACGACGAACTGATAGAAACAGTCGCACTCATCGAAGGTCTGCCGGCCGAGTGGTTTGCCATTCAGCTCCTCGATCGAGGCCCAAAGAATGTCCGTGAAGTCGTCGTCCACTTCGACCTGGTCAGGAACGACAGTGCCGGCCACGACCGCGGCGAGAAACTCACGGGCGCGCCAGCGTGCCTCCTCGCGGGACATGCCGGGCGGGATTTCGACGTCCGACGTCGCCGCGAGCCACTCGCGAATCGCGGGGACGACTTCGTGCTCCTGTTCGGTGCTCATTCGGACCGCCGCCTGGCCTCCGGGTCCATGTCAGCGCCAGCCACCTCCGACTCGTCCATTGGATTGAGCCAGCGTGCCTCGAGCCGCGCTCGACGGGCGCCCTTTCGGCGGAGGTTTGTCGCGAGATGATCCACGGTGCTCATCAGCCAAGCCCGCGCGTTTCCGCCCGCCCTGAGCTTCACCACGGCCAGAACGAACGCGTCTTGGACCACGTCCCGGGCGTCCTCCTTGCATAGCCCGTGCCTCCACGTTGCCCGCCGGACCAGCGGTAGAAACAACTGCCGATAGAATCCCTCCAGCTCCGCCGCCAACCGCAACTGCCGCACGGTAGTCCCCTTGGCCGCCCCGACGGCTCCGCCCCGCTCCGACGCCCCGCGCTCCACCGTTCGTTCGCCTCTTACCTACATATTGTCATGACCCCAGAAGAGCAGCAGAGGCAAAGCAATACTTCTCCACACAGGACCAGAAGCTAATCGCGACAACCCCGCAATTTGTGGCCAGCAGACGAAGTGGCGACCTGTCAGCCAGTTCGGGGTGTCGCCTTCCGCGTAGTTAGCTACCGCCAGGGAAATCCTTTTCGCGGCATCCAGGATTAGGCGCTGACGCGGCATCTCCCGATGAATGATCAGCCGGAGCAGATCTCGGCAGGAGACCTCTAGAGCTCCTCGGAGCCGATCGAGCGGCCGACGGAAGACAGAGACTGAGTCAAGTGTAAATTGGCAGACCGACCCTTGATTGCGAAGGAAATCACATGAGGCCGGGTCGGAGACCGTAATACACGCGCCCTCGAACAACCCCTCAAGGAAAGCGAAGGATTAGCTACCGATCGACCGAGGACCCTGGCTCTCTACTTCCTGGCCTGGAGGTACTCGCGAAGTTCGCGAAGAGCGTTTGGATCGGCCTTTCGACGGCGGACGGACTCCCTGAGGAGCGCGACCGCAGCGAAACCCTCGGTTACCATCTTCTGTTCTTCGATTGCTGGGAGGGCGGCAAGAATCTCCCACTCGGCTTCCCGATGTCTCCCCAGAGACAGCAGCGTTTCGGCCGCAACAAGATGGAGAAGCGCTACGGAGGTCTCCATTGTGAGGCTCGCATAATCCCTCTGGGCGGCTCGGTAGGCATCCAACGCCTTAGCCAGGTGATTCTGAGCCTTGTAAGTGTCGCCTATACTCCACTTCAATTCCGCCAAGACGACGGACGGGCCTCGTTCTTGAATCAGGGGGAGCGCCTGCTCATAGATGCTAGCAGCCTGCGCAAAATCGCCAACCGAGCCAAAACAATTGCCTGCCTGAATGAGGACGTGACTAAGCAGAATGCGATCTCCACGGACAACCCGGGAATCCCGAAGCGAGGTGAGCATAGGGAGAGATTCCTGCAATCTACCCAATTGAATCAGCGTCTTAGCCTCCAAGAAACAACACTTAGCCTCCTCCCGTTGCATCCCAAGCTTCCCAAAACTGGTTACGAGCGAAGGCACGAGTTCGAGTACGTCATCGTACCGACCCACCGCGTAGCGGAGTGCCAATCGTGCGTAGGCTAGATTAGCGAGAAGCGGCGCAGGATTAATTGTGTGACGGAATCCGGCCTCAGCTCGATCCAGCCACCGCTCTGCATCGCCGAACTTTCCCATAAACCTCAGGGCCGTAGCCGCGATTAGAGCGGTTTCACCGAGGAAATAGTCGCGTTCGTCGAAAAGGCCCAGTGGGCGCCCAAGATTCCGTATCCGAGTATAGAGTGTCGTGGCCTCCTCGGCCGCGCTTGCAGGCGCCGTTTCAAACATCTCCCTAAGAAGCGCACAAACGCCCGCCAGAACGTCTGGATTCGAGAGAACCCGATCTACCATCGAGTCCAGTCGCTGAGTGTTGCAGGTGGAAAGGTAGACTTGTGCAGCTTGCCTGGCCTCGTCCGGGGACAGCGTCGCCCTTTCAGGCCGGGTCGGGAAAGGAAGAACACGCGCCAATCTAGGCATCTTGGCGGCGAAAGTTCAGCAACTCCAGGCTACGGGAAAAATCGCGGGCGACATCAGCGGGTTCGCGTTCAAGAAGTTTGTTGATCTTGTCGCTCGACTGACGGACCCCACTCCCGATTATGTATTTCTGATACTCGCGAGCGAATTGGCAGCAGGCAACAACTAGAAACGGGCGAGAGTCGCGAGGAGAGGTATTGCCCGGACGCATGCAGAAGCGGAGAAACCAAAGGTAAAGGTCTTTTTCCAACTCCGCCGCCTCGCCTTCCTCCAAGCCGTAATGGGTAACGAGTGCGATGTGGATTAGGCCCAGCGTTTCGTTGAAGATCCCGCTCACTTCCTTTTCAAAGGGATCTTCTTGGACGCCGCTAACCGGGCCTACCGTCTCCATGGCCAAGTCCTTTCTGGGAGTTGGATGGGAGGGTACAGCTGAACAGGAGTACAGTCAAGTACTTTCTGAGACGTTCGTATGGAATTAACAAGTGATTTATTGCCAATCACTTAGGATAATCTGGCACTGCCAGACCTAAGTGATTAGGCTGGTACGGGACCGTTTGAGAATGTCATTCTCGACTCCTTTCGCCGAAGGCCCACGCGAAACCCTCAGACCAAAAAAATCAATGACGGCCGGGGTTTTCTCGGTGTTCACCTCGAAAGCCACCGGACGACGCGCCCCTGAAAAGCCGAGCGCTCCCGCCCTGTTCAGGTCTCGAAATCCCACCTGGGGCTGTAAATGAATCGAAGAGCATTGCACACGAGAAGATGGCGGGTGTCAAGAGTATTTTCTATCACCCTGGCCGAAAGAACAGGGTGCGGCTCCGAAGCCGACTTCGAATGATAAGCAGATTAAGAATCAAGTTGTTAGAAGGGAGCGAACCAGGTTGATCGTATCAGAGGTGTTTCTAAGACCCTGTCCGGAGGGACGGGAGACACCGCGCGACGGGTCGAACTTGGGTTAGACCGGACGAAGACCAGGCAATTCTGCTATCGGCATCCGATGCGACGCCGAAGACGAAGACTCAGTCGCGCCGGTCGCCCTCCGTCCTGTCCTTTCCCGAGGGGGGAGAGGCTCGAGGCTCGCCTAGCCGTTCTTGATGAGGGCTCGGAGGAGGCGGTCCTGGTAAGCGTGGCCGCCGCTGTCCCAGACGCCGGGGCCGTTCAGGAGGATCGCGAAGGCGTAGATCTTGCCGGAAAGGGCGGTCGCGTAGCCGGCGAGCGTGGAGACACCGCGGATCGAGCCGGTCTTGGCGACGACGCGGTCGGCGACGTCACGAAGCCGATGACGCAGGGTGCCTTCGGGGTCGCCGGGAGTGGCGAGCGTGGCCTTCCAGGCGGCGGCGCTGGGATGCGTATTCATGGCGCGCAGGAACCGGACGACGTCGGCGGCCGAGACGCGGTTCTGCGGTGAGAGACCCGAGCCGTCGCGGAGATTGAAGCGCGTCGGATCGAGGGCGAGTGACGCGAGGAAATCCTTCTCGAGCGAGACGGCGTTCTCCCACGTTCCCTTGCCCGCCTTCTCGGCCGCGAGAGTCTTGAAGGTCTGCTCCGCGTAGAAGCCCTGGCTGCGCTTGTTGATGACAGCGAGCGTGGCCATGAGATCCGAGTCCGTCTCCGCGATCAGGGACCAGGAGGCGTCGGGCTTGACGTCCCTGTCCACGATCGGGCCGGCGAGCTCGATCCCGGCCGCCTTCAGGCGGTTCTTCAGCGCGCCGCCGAAGAAGCGGGCAGGATCGTCCACGGCGATCGGCGTGGACCACCAGACTCGGCGCATCGGCACCGTCCCCGACACCGTCACGGCGTTGGAGCCGTCGGCCCGTCCAACCGCCACGCGCACGCTTCCCCGCTGCCCCACTGTGCGCGCCGAGGAGAAAGCGCGCAGAGATCCGGTCGGGGGCTCGATCGAGATCGCCGCCGGCTTGCCAGGGCGAGCTCCGGGCCGGATCCCGATCAGGACGACGCCGTCGTTGTACGCGAGGGCGGAAACGGGTGCCTGGTACCACTTCGCTTCCTGCCCGGCCGGCCACTCCGGATGCCGGAGCACGGAGTCGAAGAACGAGTCGTTCAAGATCAGCTCCCCGGACACGCGCGTGACTCCGGCGGCCTTCAACCCCAATGCCCACTTGTCGAAGACGGCGTTGTAGTCGTCGTTGTAGAAGCGGCCGGAGATGTTCGGATCTCCGCCGCCCACGACGAGAAGCGGCCCGGTCAGGACCCCGTCCTGGATCTCGCCCTTACGCCAGAAGGTCGTCTTGAACTTGTACTCGGGTCCAAGGAAATGGAGCGCCGCCGCCGTCGAAAAGAGTTTCGTCACGGAGGCGATTGTCTCGGGAGCGTCGGGATTGCGCGCGAAGACCGGCTCGCCCGTCTCGAGGTTCGCGATCTCGATCGAGAGTCCGTTGGAGCGCGCGGGCGGGCGCCGGGCGGCGCGATCGAGCGCCTCGTCAAGCGAGCTTGCCGCCGGTTCCGGCGGCCTGACACCGCGCGTGGACCGGCCGCGCTTGGACGCGCCCTCGGCGGGCAGGGAGATCAGAAGGGAGAGGAGGAAGGCAAGAATGACCGGAAAGTCGGAGCGGCGTCGCACCGCGAAATTATAATCGACTCTCCCCATGAGATTCGACGAAACTTCCCGGACCTTCGAAGTCAACGTCCGGGAACTGGCCGAGGAGGAGGGGTTTCGGCGGGTCGGCTTCGACCGGGGCGAGGGGTGGCGGCGCCTGGGGCTGGGCACACAGGTCCATTCCCGAGTCCTGCAGGCGCGCCGGGAGACCTTCCAGGCGTATCGCTGCGAGGTCCACCTCCAGGCTCGCGTCCCGGTGGAGGAATGGACGGCGCTCCTGACCGGCCGGCTGGACGGGTGTCTCGAGCGCGAAACGGGTCATTGGCTGATCGAGGAGTTCAAGTCCACCGACCTCCCCTCGGAGGGCATCCGCCCCGCGGGATACGCCTTCGAGCGGGACCGCCGGCAATTGCTGGCCTACTGCTATCTCTGGAAGCGCCTGGGCCATCCGCGCGTCTCGGCGGCCCTCGTTTACGTGGACATCGGCACCGGCGAGGAGGTCTCGGTCGCGGTCCCCTATGACGAGGAGGCGGCCGGCCGGGACATTGAGCGGCGCCTCGCGACGCTTCTGCGCATCTGGAAGGCACAGGCCGCGGCGCGGGCGCGAAAGGCCCGGGCAGCGGAGAGCCTCCCCTTTCCGCACACCGCGCCCCGCCCGATCCAGGAGAAGCTGATCGCGGCTGTCGGCCGGGCGGTTTCGTCCGGAGAGAACCTCATCGCGGAGGCGCCGACGGGCTCCGGCAAGACGGCCGCGGTCCTCTACCCGGCCCTGCGCGAAGGCCTGGCTTCGGGCAAGCAGGTCGTTTTCCTGACGTCCAAGACCCTGCAGCAGAAGATGGCGGTTTCCGCGCTCCAGGCGATGAACGAGCGAGCGTTTTCGACGCTCCAGGTCCGCACGAAGGAGAAGATGTGCGCCAACGACAGGATCCTCTGCCACGAGGAATTCTGCCGATTCGCGAAGAACTACCCGGAGAAGATGGCGCGGTCGAACATCCTCGGACGCCTGCGCGAGACCTACCCTCACCACGACCCGGACACAGTTTTCGAGGAGGCGCGGCGCGAGGAAGTCTGCCCCTTCGAGGTACAGCTCGAGCTTGCCCAGCGCGCCGACGCCATCGTGGCCGACTACAAATACGTCTTCGAGCCGGGCGTCGCAATGCGGCATTTGACCGGCGAGGAGTTGAAGGACGTCATCCTCCTCGTGGACGAGGCGCACAACCTGCCGGACCGGGCGCGGAAGATCTTCTCGCCGGAGCTGCTCGAAGAAGACTGGCGGGCGCTTCAGAACAATATCGTCCTGCAGGCGGGTGACCTGTTTGCCGATCTCGCAGCCTCCGTCGAGGAGGTGCTCGGACTCCTCGAGGCCGCGGCGGAGGAACTCCCGGAGGGGGACGCGATCGCGGAGACGCAGGCGCCAGCCGACGCTCTCCACGCGTTGCGGGCCGAGTGGGAGCCGAAGCTGCTGCGCTACCTCGCCTGGAAGCGCGAGATGAAGATCGCGCTGCCCGACGATCCGGTCATGGACGCGCACTTCGCGCTCCACCGCTTCGCGGCCGTCCTGAACATGTGGGGCCCGGACTTTACGTGTGTCGTCGAGCGCCGAGCCGCGGGGATCCGCCTGGCGCTCGTTTGCCTCGATCCGGCGCGCGCGCTCTCCCCTCTCTTCCGCGAGGCCTCCTCGACGATCCTCCTTTCGGCCACCCTGACACCGCCGGAGGTCTTCGAACGCGTGCTCGGCCTCGAGCGCGACCGCACGTCCTCCATTTCGCTTCCTCCCCCGTTCCCCCCCGAGAACCGAAAGGTCATGATCCTTCCGCACGTCCGGACGACCTACGCCGCGCGGGAGAAGAACTACGGCCGGATCGCGAAGGTCGTCGCAGAGATGTCCGACGCCCACTTGGGCAACGATCTCGTCCTCTTCCCCTCCTACAAGTTCCTCGCGGAGGTCGCCGCCGTCATGCCACGGACGCGCGCGCGCATGATCGTCCAGCGTGCGGACTTCTCGGATTTCGAGCGTCAGCAGGTCCTGACGGCGCTCGCCTCGCCTCCCCAGGAGGGGATTCTCCTCTTCGCGGTCTCGGGAGGGATGTACGCGGAAGGCGTAGACTACCCAGGCGAGCTCATCTCCGGCGTCTTCGTCGTCTCTCCGGCCCTGCCGCAGGTCTCCTTCGAGCGCGAGCTGCTGCGGCGGTACTTCGACGAGCGGGAAGAGGCCGGCTTCGACTACGCGTACCTCCAGCCGGGCATGACGCGAGTCGTGCAGGCCGCCGGCCGTCTCATCCGGAGCGAGACGGACCGCGGCGTGATCGCGCTCATCTGCCGTCGGTTTCTCGAGACCCCCTACGCCCGCTACCTGCCCAAGGACTGGTACGACGAGAGCCCGCAGGAGCTGATCACCGACCGGCCCGCCGACGAGATTCGCGAGTTCTTCCAGGAGTACGGCTCACCCTCTCCCCCCGGGAGAGGGACGGCGTGAGGCGTGGGAAGAGCCGTCCTGAGGTTTTGGAATACAGACGTGTTGCAGAATCATGACGGAGTGCTGAAAACCATTTGCTGAGGCGCTCTTGGCGCCCTCATCCTGACCCTCTCCCGGGGGGCGAGGGAAGAGGCCGATTACGGACTACTTCAAGAACAAGAAGCTCCCGCGACTGACGGTGGATGCGTTCGTCCGGGACCGACTCGGGAGGCTGCTGCTCGTCAAGCGAGGAAGGCCGCCATTTCTCGGGAACTGGGCGCTACCGGGTGGATTCTGCGAGTACGGGGAGACGACGGAGGCTTGCTGCGCGCGCGAAACACGAGAGGAAACCGGAGTCACGGTCAGGGTCGGCGAGCTGCTCGGGGTCTATTCGGACCCGAAGAGGGACCCGAGGGGACACACGGTCACGGTGCTCTACGCGGCGCGGCCGGTGCGAGGCGAGGCGAAGGGATCGGACGACGCAGCGGAGGCCCGGTGGTTCGCGAAGAGAGATCTCAGCGGCCTGGAGTTCGCCTTCGATCACGGGATGATCATTCGCCGACAACTGGCGCGACGACGGCGGGCGGCTCCTTCTCGGCGCGTTCGGCGCGACGCCTCTCGAGGATGAAACGCTCCCGGGCCTCGTCGAAGGTCCGCTTGTGCCGCTCGATCAGGGCGGTGGCCTCGGCAATCGTTCCGACCGGTTGAACGAGATCGATGTCGGGCTCGTTGACTAGGCGGCGCGGGACGACATCGCGCCGGAGCCAGTCGAGCAGGCCCTTCCAGAGATCGCCGACGAGGACGACCGGCCGTTCCGTCATGAATCCGACCTGCAGGAGTTGCCAGACCATGAAGAGCTCGAGCGCCGTGCCGATCCCGCCCGGGAAGATCACGAAGGCCTGCGACATCCGGACGAAGTGGTGGAGCCGGGAGAAGAACGTCCGGTGCGCCGTGACGCTGTCCAGGTACGGGTTGGCCTTCTCGTAGGGAATGGCGATCGTCAGGCCGAAGGATCGCGTCTTGCGGGTCCCGCGTGAGATCGCCGCGCCCTCGTTGGCTGCCTCCATCAGTCCCGGACCTCCGCCGGTCACGATGTCGCAGCCCATTTCCGTCAGCCGCGAGGCGAGCCCGCGGACATCGACATACTCCTGGTCGCCGGACTTCAACCTCGCGCTTCCGAAGACGGCGACGCGGTAGAAGCGGAGCTCGGGCGGAGTCAGGGCCTCGAGCTCCTCGATCGTGTCCCAGAGACGGACGATCGTTCGGTCGATGATCTTGCCAACGTCCGGCTCGCGGCGGACCTTCTTTTCAGGCTTTTCGGTCTTCATCGTGTGTCAGGAGCGGTGTCATCCTGAGCGGAGCGAAGGATCTGCTTTCGGGCGTTTCTCACCGGAGCAGATTCTTCGTCGCTGCGTTCCTCAGAATGACAGGGCCCGTCAGTCGGCCGTTCGCAGCGTCGCGGCGAAGGCCCTGGCGAGCGTGCCGTCCTCGGTCACGGCCCAGACCGTGTAACGGTAGAAGGTCCCGGGGCTCGACGTCGGATCCACGAACACGTACTGCAGCGGCTCCCCGCTGTGGTCAGACGCCGGGAGGATCTCGGGACCGGTCCGCGCGATATGCCCGTCGGGCTGGACCTCCTCGCGGAAGATCGCCCAGCCCGCCAGGCTCTCGTGGGACGCCGTCGTCCACCACACCCTCGCGCCTTCGGCGCTTCCGGAAGCGTGCGCGACGAGACCGCTGTAGGGGAATTCCGAGAGGCTTTCGAAGATCACCGGCATCGCCGCCAGCACAGGGGAGCCGGAGGAGCCGGCGACCAGCCAGTCTATTCGCGCCACGCCCGCCAGCGCGATGGCGTGAACGGCGCCAGGCGAGAGAAAGACGACGTCGGGAGGGAGATCCGTGTCGCGATACCTCACGACCGCGGCCGCCGGCGCGCCGGCTTCCGGCCAGGACAGGCGCAGGGCCGACGGCGCCTCTGCGCCGGGCAGGTAGCTCCTGTGGCGCAGGACGAGTGCCGGTGGACTCGAGCCGTCGAGCGCTCCCGTCTGAAGGTCGAAGAGACTGATCCGCGACGGACCTGCTTCGGGCTCGAGCGACGAGTAGAGCCGCGCGGCGAACTGCAGGAGAAGCTGATCCTCCGTCCTGCCGGTGGACTCGGAATAGGCAGCGAGGAGCAACGGCAGCACCTCCTGCCTCGTCTCCGCCGCCTTCTCCCAGACTGCTCGAAGCGCGAAGACTCCTCCCGCCGCGCGAGCGAATTCCTCGACGTAGAGGCGGCCCAGCGCTTCGGATTGAGAGGCCAGATCGAGCGTGGGCGCCGCCGACGCGAGGAGAGCCTCCTCGCGGTCCTGCTTCCGGCGCGCCATGTTCGACAGATAATCCGCCGCCGCGGCAGTCAGGAAGGTGCGGTCCGGCGCTCCATAGGCCGAGAGTGTCGCCAGAGCGTAGAGCCGCGCGGCCTCGGAGACGATCTCGCCGTCGCTCATGGCCGAGCCGTCGATCTGAATCGCCGGCTCAATGAGACGCCCCCGTACGAGCGCCCGGACGGCGAGACGCCGGACACCGCCCGCGTCCTTTCGGGCGACGAAGATCCGCAGCGGATCGCCGTCCGCGAACGGGGGCCGCCATCCGTCCCGGTCGTGGAGCTCGGCCTGGAGCGCCTTGATCTCCCGCGCCAGCTCGGCCGCCAGCGCCGGGTCATCCGCTTCGTCGGAAACCAGGACCCTCCCGCCCAGAACCGCCTGGGGGGCGTGAAAGTTGAGGTAGGGGCTCTCCGCCCAGGCCTGTCGCCCGGCGGGAACCTCTGTCTTCTGGTCGGCAGCCAGGCACAGCGCAGCCGCCGAAGCGTAGAAGACGCTGCAGATCAACAGCTTAGAAACGATTCCTTCCCTCACTTGCCGGCGCATCGAAGTCAGGATAGACGCCGGACACTCCTTCGTCAACCGTTTTACGGAACAGGAAATGCCGGCGTTGGCCAAAAAACGACCGGATCAGGCCTTTTCGCCAGCGGCGACGGTCTCTTCGGCGACGGCCTCGGCTGGCTCCTGCCGCAGGGCAGCGGGGTCCACGATGTCCACGACGACAACCGTGATGTTGTCCACGCCCCCCTTTTCGTTGGCCATGTCCACGAGCACTTGACAGAGGGCCTGGGGATCCTTCACCGCCGCGGCGGTATCGAGAATCTCCTCGTCGCCGACCATCGTCGTCAGACCGTCGGAGCAGAAGAGGTAGCGGTCGCCGGGCGAGAAGACGAGCTCCTGCAGGTCGGGAGAAACCGAGGGGCCGCCCCCGAGGGCCCTCGTGACGACGTTCTTCAAGGGGTGTGTCTTGGCTTCCTCTTCCGTCAGGATGCCGGCCGTCACCTGCTCATGGACCCAGGAGTGGTCGTCGGTCAGGCGCGAGAGCTGGCCGTCGCGGAGGAGATAGGCCCTGCTGTCGCCGACGTGGGCGAGCGAGAGGATCTTCTCGTTCAGGAGGCCGGCGACGACGGTCGTCCCCATTCCCTTCAGCCAGGGCTGCGCCGCGACCGCCGCCATCACCCGTTCGTTGGCCTTCTCGATCGCCACCGCGAGACGGTTGCTGTTGAAGTCGAGCTCGTGGTTGTACTTGAAGGGCCAGGTGGCCTCTTCCTTCTGCCGCGTCGCCGCGATGAACTCGCCGATCGTCTCGACGGTGATCTTCGAGGCGACCTCGCCTGCCGCGTGGCCGCCCATCCCGTCGGCCACGATGAAGAGTCCCTCGTTGACGTCCGAGGCGAACGCATCTTCGTTGTGCTTGCGCTTGCGGCCCACGTCGGTCAGACCGTAGGCCTTGATCACGGCAGCGGCCATCAGTGGCTCCGCTCCTTCTCCGCCCGCTGCGCGCGGAGCTCTTCGAGAGCTTTCCGGACATCCGGAGCCGACGGGTCCCAACGCTCAGCATCCTGATACGCCTTCTCGGCCTTGAAGAGCAGGCCAGCCTGGCGAAAGATCGAGCCCGCATCGGCCAGGAGGCGGGAGTTCTGGGGGTCCAGTGCCATGGCCTCCTCGAGCGCCCGCACCGCGGTCCTCATGTCCCCCGAGCGCGCCGAGGCCAGGCCGAGGTAGTGCCGGGAGCGCGGGTCCCGCGGGTCGCGATGGACGGCGAGACCGAAGTTGCCGGCGGCCTCGGCAAAACGCTTCTCCCGGAAGGCGGCGATGCCCTGCGCGATGTAGTCCTGGGCGATGGCATCGCTCTCTCCGGGCACACCCGGAGCGTGGGCCAGGGAGAGCTCGAAGTCGTAATTCTTCCGGCGTTCCGGGTTCGTCAGCACGTTGACAGCCTGGGCCAGCTCCTGGAACTTCGCTTCCGCCTCTCCGCGGCGCTGCGCCGGGGCCCTGTCCGGGTGGGCCTCTCGCGCCAGCGAGCGAAACCGCTCACGGATTTCCGCTTCCGTCGCTTCTCGGCTCACGCCCAGAAGCGCGTAATAGTCGATGTCTCGGGGCATGATCTCCGAATTCGTCAGGTCTCGAGAGCTGGCCCGGAAGATTAGCATAGGAAAAGAGGCCGGCGGCGGGCAACCCCGGCCGCTCTCGGCCCCGCAGACCCGGATCCTACCTTCGCCGCTCCATGTAGGTTTTTCTCGCCATCGCGCGGACGGCATCCGGGAGGTTGCGGTCTCGAAAGATGTTGCGCAGGTCCCGCATCTGGAGGCGCCGGATCAACGGAAGACTGACGTACAGGGGCACCTTAGGGTTCTTCACCAGGGCCAGCGCGATCAAGGGGCGGCGCACCCAGTCTCTCTTCATCGCAATCTTTGTGAAGATCTCAGGCTCCAGATGCCGCATCCCGCAGTAGCCTTCGATCTCGGTGATCGTCAGGCCTCGCGCCCTCAGGACGGCGAAGCCGACCATTCTGCTCCCGTCGGCGATCAGGAGACGCCGCTCCTCGCGCCCGCCGGTCAGCGCGAGCTTGACTCTCTCGGGCACGGTCATCCCCATGATCCGGATATAGAGCTCTTCAGCGCCGGGCGAAACCTCCTGCCCCTCGGCAGCCGGCGCCGCTGGCGCCTCCGGTTCCTCCTCCGGTTTCTCGGCGTCTTGAGCGGAGGGTTGCGGAGCCTCGGCAGGAGGCTGGCTCTCGGCCGGCTTCTCTCTCACGCTCACGCGCCGCGCCTCCTGCCGCCTCGTCTCCTTCTCGAAGAACTCCTCCTTGAGCTCGTTCAACACGCGGCGGCTGTCCCCCGTCAGGGCCGGGTTCTCGAACAGCGCGGCGATCAATGCCGGATTGCGCAGCAGACGGACCTGATTGACGACGAGCGCCTCCTGCGCGGTCCCGCTCACCGTTCGCGCCAGGGCAGCGAGCGTGGCATCCGACACGTTGCGGTGCCGCATCAGGCGCTCGAGCACGATGACGTCGTCGGTCCGGCTCGCGATCGAGTCGATTTCCGCCGGCAGCGCGTCGGGCAGGAGCAGGAAATCGGCGAGCTCGTCGGGCGGGATCTGGGCAAAGGTCTCACCGGCCGTCGCCGCGATCTCCTCTTCGGAGTCCAGCAGGACCGCGATGAGAGCGCGGAGGCGATCCGTCGCGTCCAGCGGGAGTACGCCCCGGGCCGCGTATCTCCGGATCTCGATCGGCGCCTGCCGCGACCGAAGGAGCGTAACGAGGTCGTCGGAATGGGCCGGGTCGGGAATCGCCAAGGAGTCGAAGCTGGCAGGACCTAGCCGCGCGCGGACGGCGCCGGCAACTGAAGATCGCGGATTACCTGGCCGCTTTTTCCGAGAGACTCGAGGGCGTGGCCGTCGATCGTGACCCGCACGCCGCCGGCGTTACCGAGACTCAGGCGAAAGCCCCCCCGCGCCTCGAAGCGTCGGGTCTCGCCTCTCCGGACCAGACCCACAAAGAGCGTTTCGCCCGCGGCGTCGAGCTTCGTCCAGGAGTCGGCGTCGAATTCGAGAAGGAGCGAGACGGGCTGATCCGGCTCCGGCGCGGGAACGGCGGCGGGCTCCTGCTGCTGGACGACGGGCGTCGGCTCGCTCGATACGGCGACGTTCTTCAGCTCGACCCGGCCGGCGCGCGCCGCCGGCTTGTCTGGCCGCGCCGCCGGCCGTCGTTCGGGCCGGGCGATCAGGCCGAGAAGGAGGAGAACCATTGTCACGCCGCCGACGATCGTCCCCGCGGTGGCGCCTCGTCCCCGCCAGAACCGCGGCCGGACCCGCGCGACGGAAGGAGAGATTCCGGATGACGCTTCCGCCAGGTCGGTCAGGTACGCACAGACTTTTTCTTCCGGATCGATTCCGATGTGAATCGCGTAGGAACGGATGAATCCGCGAGTGAACGCGGGGGCGGGAAGCTTGGAGATATCGCTGTCTTCGAGCGCCTTCAGCAGACGGATCGAGATCTTCGTGGAGGCGGAGATCTCCTCGAGCGTGATCTCTCGCACGAGTCTCTCGCGGCGAAGCTCTTCACCGAACCGCAGAACGGTTCTCGGGGTCATTTCGGTTCTCCGCGGATTGGCAACGGCAAGGAAATGCTAAACCCGCTTGCTCCGGTGCGCAAGATGTACTTCGGCGCACGCCTTCACCAGACGGAGAACGCCGGGGGTTTCCAGGATCCCGGCCAGGTCGGCCGCGCTCGACCGGGACAGGAGCGAGAGCGCCACGGCCACCGGGAGAGCCGGGTTTCGAAGCATCGTGCTTCGAAGCGCGGGCCGGAGACCCCATCGGGGGTGAGAGGCGATCGTCTCCAGAGCGGTCGGGGGCGTTTCTCGGCGGGCAGCCACCTGGACGATGTCGGGCTCGGTCGTAAACCTGTTGTTGAGGACGGCAGCGAGGACCCGGGGATCCTTGTCGAAGCGCAGGACCAGGATTGTCCCGCGCCCCGCCCACCGGGCCACGTCCACCCTTTCCGAGAGGGCCATTTCGGGCAGCCGGCGGGCGATATCGCGGTCCGCGGCACGGCGAACCTCGGGGTGAACCCGGGCGTCCGCCGAGATCTGGGCCAGGTCCCGCCAGTAGAGCGTGGTCACGAGCGAGAGCGCTGCGTGGCGGGGGGTCCGCGGGTGCCCGGCAAGGGCGCGCCGGACAGTGTGGAGCTTGCGGGCATTGCGGTTGCCCAGGATCTCTTCGAGAGGGTCCGACGGCAGGTCGGGCCGCCCCAGGAGCTTGAGGAAGTCGCCCTCGGAATCCATCGTGAACGAGAGTCTAGAGTCGAGAATAAAGGGTCCAGAGTCAAGTCCCGCGGGCATCCCTCGACTGTCGGTTTCCCCGGCGGCAGGCCTCGCGCAGGGAGCGGGCGAGGGTCTCGACCGCAGCCTCGCGGGCATCCCCGGCCTCTTCGGCGGCCCGGACGAGGGCGGAGCCCACGATCACACCATCCGCCAGCCGGGCCGCGCGCCTTGCCGCGCCGGGGGTCGCTATCCCGAAACCCACGGCGATCGGGAGTGATCGGGCCGCCCGGCGAGCCCGCCGAACGGTCTGGGAGAGGTCCGCGGGCAAGTCCCGGCGCGCCCCGGTCGTGCCGGGCCGGGAAACGACGTAGAGGAAGCCGCTCGACAATCTGGCCGCCGCGTTCATCCTCGAAGCGGGGGAAGTCGGAGAAACGAGGAACACCGTGTCGAGACCTGCGGACCTGACTACGGGTTGGAATTGTCCCGCCTCCTCAGGCGGCAGATCGGTGACAAGCGCCGCGTCGAAGCCCGCGTCGCGCGCCTGCCGGGACGCGCGCTCGATCCCGAGCCGCAGCAGTGGGTTCAGATACGAAAACAAAACGAGCGCCATCCGGGTGTTGCTCGCGATGCGGCGGGCGATCTCGAACACTCCGGTCAGAGTTGTGCCGGAAGACAGGGCGCGCCCGGCCGACCGCTGAAGGACCGGCCCGTCGGCGATCGGATCGGAGAACGGCACTCCCAGCTCGAGGATGTCCGCCCCAGCCCGTGCGAGCGCCGCCGCCAGAGCCACGGTGGCGTCCGCGTCCGGATCCCCGGCAGTCAGGTACGCGATGAATGCCGCCCGGCCGTCTTGGCGCGCCCTTTCGAAGGCGCGGGCGAGTCGAGTCATGGAGGAGCGGTCGAGGGGCGGAGTCTCTCGTATTCCGCCATATCCTTGTCTCCGCGGCCGGAGAGGTTGATGAGGATCCAGCTCCTCTTCGGCATCCGTTTCGCGAGCGTGAGAGCGAATGCGACGGCGTGAGCGCTCTCCAGCGCCGGGACGATGCCTTCCGTCGAGGAGAGAACCTCGAAGGCATCCAGGGCGGCCTCGTCGGAAACACGGGTGTACTCGACGCGGCCGAGGTCTCGAAGCTGCGCGTGCTCGGGCCCGACCGCGGGATAGTCGAGCCCGGCCGAGACGGAGTGCGTCGGGAGAACCTGACCAGCCTCGTCCTGCAGGAGGAGCGTGCGCGTCCCATGGAGGACCCCGACCACCCCGCCGGAGAAGCGGGCCGCGTGATCTCCCGGCCCTGGCCCGCGGCCTCCCGCCTCTACGCCGAAGAGTCGCGCCCGCGAGGAAAGGTATGCGGAGAAGAGGCCGATCGCGTTGGATCCTCCACCCACGCAAGCGACAACGGCGTGCGGGTCGCGCCCCGCGAGCCTGGCAAACTGAGCCTTCGCCTCTCGGCCGATGACGGACTGGAACTCCCGGACCATCGACGGGTAGGGATGCGGGCCGAGTGCGGAGCCCAGAACGTAATGTGTCGTGCGAACGTTCTCCGTCCAATCGCGCATGGCCTCGTTGATCGCGTCCTTCAGGGTCCGGGAGCCGGAGTCCACGCCGACGACCTCGGCGCCGAGAAGCCGCATGCGTGAGACGTTCGGCGCCTGGCGTGCCATGTCCACGACGCCCATGTAGACACGGCACGGCAAGCCCAGCTTCGCTGCGGCCGCCGCCGTGGCGACGCCGTGCTGTCCGGCTCCGGTCTCCGCCACGATGCGGGTCTTCCCCATCCGGCGCGCGAGCAGCACCTGGCCGAGAGAGTTGTTGAGCTTGTGCGCGCCTGTGTGAAGAAGATCTTCGCGCTTCAACGCGAGACGCGCGCCCCCGGCGCTGGCCGTCAGCCGGTCGGCAAACGTCAGAGGCGTCGGCCGGCCGGCGTAGGTCTCCAAGAGATCGGCCAGCTCGGTTCGGAACGTTCTGTCGCGGCGGTAACGTTCGAAGGCGCGCTCGAGCTCTTCCAGTGGCGCCATGAGCGTCTCGGGCGCGAAGCGGCCGCCGTAGGGGCCGAAATAGCCGGACCGGGAACGGCTTCGAACGGACTTCACGGCGGACGCTCTCCCCTCATCCCTTCCCTCTCCCGGGGGGAGAGGAGGAAGAGCGGTCGGCTCGTCTGACGGCTTCGAAGAAAAGCTGCATCCTGTCTTCGTCCTT
>DATIRW010000123.1:0-3105 GCA_035469365.1 Thermoanaerobaculia bacterium | reverse complement strand
CGCGGCGTACAACGTCGTCTTCCTGCTCGGCATGTTCCTCTCCGCGATGGCCGCGTGGGCGCTCGCGCGCCACGTCACGGGTGACCCGCTCGCCTCGGCGGTCGCCGGCATCGTGTACGCGTTCTGCCCGTGGCGCATCGCGCAGATCCCTCACATCCAATTCCAATGGGGCACCTTTCTGGCGCTCGCCCTTCTCTTCCTGCTGCGCTATCTCGACGGAGGCCGCCGGCGAGATGTCGTCCTCTTCGCCGTCTGCTTCGCCTGGAACGCCCTCTGCAACGTGCACTACGCCCTCTTCTCAGGGTTCCTCATCGGGCTCGTGCTCCTCTACGAGGGACTCGTCGCGGGGTGGCGGGCTTTTCGGCCCCGTCTCTTCGGAACCCTCGCCGCAATGGCCTTGGCCGGCGTGGCCGTGCTTCCGCTGTTCGTGCCGTACGCGCTCGCTTCGAAGGTGTACGGAATGCAGAGAGGCGCGGAGGAGATCGGAGTCTTCTCCGGCGTCTGGACGGACTTCCTGACGGCCGGCGGCCAGAACAAGCTCTACGCCCCGCTGACGAGCAAATGGGCGAAGGCGGAAGGGGAGCTCTTCCCGGGAGTCGCGGCCATCGCTCTGGCAGTCGTCACGCTCGCGAAGAGGCGGGGCGCCTCGAAGCCCGGCGGGCCGGGATCGACCTCGACTCGCCGCCGGGGTCTTGCGCGAGTCTTCGATGTCCTGTTACTCGCCGGCCTCGCCGTATGGGCCGCCTCCTTCGCCGGGATGCATGCGATCGGCCCGCTCAAGGTGCGGGAACCGAGCCGGATCGTCGTCTCCATCACGGTGATTGCGCTCATCCGGCTGGCCCTGGCGTTTCCTCGCCGCTCGCGGTTTGCCGACCTCGGAGATTTCCTCCGCGGGACGCGGATCGGGACGCGGCCGGCGCTCTTCCTCGCGATCGCCGCGGCCGGGGTCGTGGTCGCCCTCGGCACTCACACCCCTTACTACCGGTTCCTCGTCCAGTCGTTCGGGCCGGTCTTCCACGTGATCCGCGCGCCTGTTCGCGGAGTCGTCCTCTTCGACCTGGGCCTGGCGGTCCTGGCAGCCCTGGGGCTCGCCGAATTGACGCGGTCCCGCGGCGCGGGGGCGCGGCTTGCAGTCGTCGTGGCCGCGGTGGCCGCGATCGGCTTCGAGTACCGCGCCTTTCCTCTCGAGGTCGCGCGCGTGGACCCGGAGCCGGCGGCGGTATACCGGTGGCTCTCGAGAGTCTCCTTTCCGGGGGGAGTCGTCGAATGGCCGCTGGGGAACTGGTATGACCAGGAGTACGAGTTTCGCTCAACGGCTCACTGGAAACCGCTCGTCAACGGGGCCTCCGGCTTCTCGCCCAGGGACTTTGACGAACTGGCGACGACGTTGGACCGAAAGCCGATCCCGGACGAGGCCTGGGCGCTGCTCGCCCGGCGGAGGACTAGCTTGCTCGTCTACCATCCTGAGGCGGTGAACCCCGAATCAGCAGCGGCGTACGCCGAAGCCGTGAACCGGGGAGTGCAGAGCGGCCGGATCCGTCTCCTCGGGTCGTTTCCTCGAGGCGAGTCGCGCGATTTCGTCTTCTGGCTCGCGTCAGCGCCCGCCGACGGCGTGCCCGACGCTCGTGACACGGAAGAGGTCCGCCTCGATCGCGACCTTCTCGAAGTCGCACTCCATCCCCCCTTCGGCTACATCGACAGTCCCGCCGAGGGGGAGACTGTCGAGTCCGGGGCCTGGGCCTTCGGGTGGGCTCTGGATGATTCCGGTGTCGTCCAGGTCATTGTGTCCGCCGACGGCGGCCCGTCCATTTCCGCGGCGACCGGCCAGCCGCACGAGGGGGTTGTGCGGGTTCATCCCGACTTCCCCGACGCGGCG
Source organism: Thermoanaerobaculia bacterium (assembly GCA_035469365.1). Taxonomy (GTDB): domain Bacteria; phylum Acidobacteriota; class Thermoanaerobaculia; order UBA5066; family Gp7-AA6; genus JAWOLE01. Next base: position 1,229 of record DATIRW010000123.1, on the reverse strand, counting down.
CACGCCGGCTTCGGCTTCGCGGTCCCAGCCCTGCCACCCGGACCCCACACACTGACGGTCACGATCCTTGCGCGTGACGGCGGAAAGACAGCCCTGCGCCGAAACATCCAGATTCGAATCGCCGCAGCCGGGAGTCAGCCACCGTCCCGGCCCTGAGGGCAAGTTGTTTAATCCTTCTGGAGTTCGTACAGCCCGACGTCCCGAAGCACGCCGATCTTCTTCCAACGTCCTCGCGGCTGTTTGAACATCTCCTCCGCCTCAAACGGGAAAAGGAGCGCGAACCAGAGTCCCCCGCGCTCCTCGATCCGCCGGCGCAGATCGGGGAATTTGGCAGGCTCGATCCAGTCCCAGCGCGCATAGGCCAGATCCGTGTAGTGCTCGAGCGCGCCGCTCGCGGCCATGGAGAGGACGACTGAGCGGGCGGGAAGTGTCCGGGTCGCCCAGCCGCAGATCTCGGGGTAGACCGACTCGTAACGCGCGGTGTTCAGCAGGCCCACGGCGCGGGTCGAGCGCGCCTCCGTCCAGAAAACGACGATGAGCGATGCGACGCCAACGGCGGCCAGCCATCGGCGCTGCGGAAGCCGCATGGCCAGATCGCGCGCGGCCAGGAAAGCGCCGAGGATCAGTCCAGGAATGCCGGGCAGGAGAAATCGGACGAACCAGAAGGAATCGTACGGCTGGTAGAGGCAATAGAAGAGGAAGAAAGAAGCGAACCAGGAGAGCAGGAGAGTCCGGTCGCGCCAGGCCGTCCTTCGAGCCGCCCCGAGCCCGATCCACGCCAGCGGGATCAACGGCGTGAGGGACCGGAGGATCCAGCCTCCGTAGTGGCGAAAGCGCGGTGGAAAGTTGCCGAGCGACACCGCGGCCAGCAAACCGGTCTTGCCGTAGCCGGACTGAAGCGGGCTGCCGTAGCAATGAATGTCGTAGGCGGCGAGCGCGGCGGCAAAAGGAATTCCTCCGGTCAGGAACATCGCGAGCGCCCGGAGCGTGACCGGCAGCGCAAACGCGAGCGGGATCACGAGTAGCAGATTGGCCGGGCGAACGAGGACCGCGACCCCGAGGGCGGCGCCGGCGCCGAGCGCCCAGGCGTTCCGGCGGCGGGCCTTCACGGCGCAGAGGATCGCGGCGAGGTCCCAGACGGTCGCCGTGGAGTCGCTCATCGGCTGGATCGCCTGGCCTATCAGGACCGGCCACGCGGCGAACACGGCGACGGCCACCCCCGCCCACGT
>DATIRW010000122.1:0-6436 GCA_035469365.1 Thermoanaerobaculia bacterium | reverse complement strand
ACGAAGGGGGAGTACCGCGGCACCGGCTCCACCGTCGCCTCGCGCTCTCGCCGTCGGGGCGGAAGCTCGGGCGCCGGGTGCATCTCGCCGATCCTCTTCCTCCTCTTCTTCCTCTTCATTCCGCTGCTGAGGCTCTCCCGCTGGCGGACCTACGGGAGCCGCGGATGGTGGAGCGGCGGCGGAGGCTGGGGAGGTTTCGGCGGCGGTGGTGGGGGAGGTTTCGGCGGCGGCGGAGGAGGGGGATTCTCCGGCGGCGGCGGCTCCTTCGGCGGCGGCGGATCCTCGGGGAGCTGGTGAGCATGCGCCAATTCTTCTCGAAGCTCGATTCACACCGCATCGTCGAGGCGATCGCCGCTGCGGAAAAGAAGTCCTCCGGCGAGATTCGCGTCCACGTCACCCGCCGCAAGCCCGACAACATGGAGGAGCGCGCCCGGCGCCGCTTCGAGCTGCTTGGCATGACTAAGACCGCGCTCCGCAACGGGGTCCTGATCTACATCGCGCCGAAGCTGCGCCGCTTCCAGATCCTGGGCGACACCGGCATCCACGAGAAGTGCGGTGACGATTTCTGGAAAGAGACCGCGGCGGAGCTGGAGTCCCACTTCCGCCGGGGCGAGTTCACAGAGGGCATCGTCAAGGCCATCGAGAAGACCGGCGACGCTCTGGCGACCCACTTTCCGCGGAAGACCGGCGACGTCAACGAGCTGCCCGATCAGGTAACGGAAGACTGAGGGAATCGGGTGATCGGGTGATCTGTGAATCTCCGGTCAATCATCCGATCACCCGATCGCAGATCACCCGATCCCCTGCTTGACATTCCGGCGTAAACGCTTATCATTCGCGGTTCTGTCTCTGGAGGCCCCATGTACGCCATCCTCCGCGCGGGCGGGAAACAACTGAAGGTCGCGCCCGGCGACGTCGTCCGGATCGAGAAGCCCTCGGAGAAGGTCTCGAAGGGGGACACGCTGACGCTTTCGAGCGTCCTCATGGTCGGCGGCGAGGAGGGCAGCGACCCGAAAGCCGGAGCGGGAGTTTCGGTCAAGGCGACCGTGATCGGCCCCGTCCGCACGAAGAAGGTCCTCGTCTTCAAGAAGAAGCGCCGCAAGCAGTACCGGCGCACGAAGGGCCACCGTCAGACGATGCTCCAGGTGCGGATCGAGGGGATCGACGGGATCGAAGAGGCGGGGACATCCAGGCCCGCGGAGGACAACAAGAATGGCTCATAAGAAGGGACAGGGCTCTTCCCGCAACGGTCGCGACTCCAACTCGCAGCGCCTGGGGGTCAAGCGGTTCGGCGGCCAGCTCGTGACCGGCGGCTCCGTCCTCGTCCGCCAGCGGGGTACGAAATTCTTCCCGGGCTTGAACGTCGGGCGCGGCAAGGACGACACCCTCTTCGCGAAAGTGCCTGGCATCGTCCGCTATCGCGACCTCGGCCGCCGGGGCCGGACCATCTCGATCGAGCCCGTCGCCGCCGAGTAGGCCGGGAGACGGCAGACGGTAAAAGGTAGACGGCTCGTTTCACCTCTGCCGCTGCGACCGCTCGTCGTCTTCCCTCTCCCGTCTCCCGTCTTCTGGCTCCGGCTCTCCTGATGTTCATCGACACCGCGGAGATCCGCGTCAAGGCGGGTGACGGCGGCAACGGCTGTGTGGCCTTCCGGCGCGAGAAGTTCGTTCCGCGCGGCGGACCTTCCGGGGGCGACGGCGGCAATGGTGGATCTGTCTGGGCGCTCGCCGATCCGTCCCTGAACACGCTTTACCACCTGCGTCACCAGACCGTCTACCGCGCGGGGCGCGGACAGCACGGGCAGGGCTCCAACCGGCACGGCGCGTCGGGCGAGGACATCGCGATCTCCCTGCCCCTTGGCTCGGTCGTGACGGACGCCGAGACGGGGGAGCGCATCGTGGACCTGCTCCAGGCGGGCGAGCGCGTGCGGCTCGCCGCGGGAGGAAACGGCGGGTGGGGCAATCAACACTTCGCGACGCCCACGCGGCAGGCCCCGCGCTTCGCCAAGCCGGGGCAGCCGGGGGAGGAACGCCGCCTCGCGATCGAGCTGAAACTCCTGGCCGACGTGGCGATCGTCGGCTTTCCGAACGCGGGGAAGTCCACGCTGATCTCAGTCATCTCCGCGGCGAAGCCGAAGATCGCCGACTATCCCTTCACGACTCTCGTTCCCCATCTGGGCGTCGTCTCCGGAGACGATCCGACCGAGACGCTCGTCGTGGCCGACATCCCCGGCCTGATCGAAGGCGCGCACCGGGGCGCCGGCCTCGGCATCCGATTCCTCAAGCACGTGGAGCGCTGCCGTCTCCTTTGCCACCTGGTGGACGCATCCGGCTCCGGCGACGCTGAGAGCGACGTGGCCGTGCTCGAGCGAGAGCTCGGGGCCTTCTCCGCCGAGGTCGCCGCGCGTCCCCGCGCGCTCGTCGCTTCCAAATGCGACGCGGTCAGCGAGCCCGAGCGCCTGGAGTCCATCCGCGGCGCCGCGCAGCGACGAGACCTGCCGTATTTCGAGATCTCCGCGGTCACCGGCGCCGGCCTAGGGGACCTCATACGGTTCTTCTTCCGAGCCGTCGGCGACCGGGATTCCAAATTCCAAATTCCAGACTCCAGGTCGGATCCATCCATCACGCCCAGGACGGAATAGCTCCCCGGAATCTGGAATCTGGAATCTGGAACCGTACAATCTCCCCATGCGCATCGGCGTCCTCGGCGGCACTTTCGACCCGGTGCACTTCGGGCATCTCCGGACCGTCGAGGCCGCGGCGGCGAGATTCGATCTGGGAACGGTCCTCTACGTGCCGGCCCGGCGGTCTCCCTTCAAGGATGAATCGCCCGCCGACCCCCGCCACCGCGTGGCGATGCTGGCCCTGGCTCTGAACGGGCATCCCGACTGGCGGATCGTCTTCGATGACCTCGACCGGGAGCCTCCCTCCTACACCGTGGACACGCTGCGAGCACTGACGGCCCGGTCCGGCGGGGCCGAATTGTGGCTGCTGATGGGCACCGACACTCTCGCGCATCTCGCGCGATGGAGGGAGCCGGAGGAGATCGTCCGCCTGGCCCGCATCGCGGCTTTTCATCGCGAGCCGTTCGTGGGAGGCGGCCTGCGCGTGCCGGAGATCCAAGGCCTCTCAAACCGGTTGGAGGTTTTCGACGCCGGATCGGTTAAGATATCCGCGAGCGGCCTGCGGGCGAGCCTCCGGCGCGGAGAGACTGCGGCGGACAGCGTCCCGGGGCCGGTCGCGGAGTACATTACGAAGCACGGTCTCTACAGGTCCCAGGCGGCGGCGCGTTGAAGGAAACGCTCTCGTCCCGGGACAAGGTCCGGGAGGGGCTGTCCGCCGCGCTCGACCGGAAGGCCTCCGCGGTTCTCGTCTTCAACCTGACCGAGCTGACGACGATGGCGGACTATTTCGTCCTTTCCACCGCCGGAAACGACCGGCAGGCTCGGGCCATCGCGGACGCCATTACGGAGGCCATCGGCCCACCCTTCTCCGTCGAGGGTCTCTCGGCGGCGAAATGGATCCTGATGGACTACGGCGACGTCGTGTTTCACGTCTTCCAGGCGGAGGCGCGAAAGTTCTACGCGCTCGAGCGTCTCTGGGGCGACGCCGAGAATGAGACGGTCCGCTTCGCCGGGATGGCTCCTTAAGCGGCCGCTCGACGCGGCCGTGAAGAGAGTAAACGGCCGTACAGTGAGCATCCCATGGCTCATACACGGTCATTGTCCCTTCTCTTTCGGACGAGGAATCGGGCGCTGGCTCGGGAGATCACGGCGCTCGAGCGCGCGCTCGAGCTTCCGAGCACAATCCTGATCGCGGGGGAGAGCGGAACGGGCAAGGACCATCTGGCCCGCGCGCTGCACGAGGCCTCCTCGCGCGCCGAGCGGCCGTTCGTCCGCATCGATGCGGCCAATCTCTCCGACGAGCTCTTCGAGAGCGAGATGTTCGGCCACGAACGCGGGGCGTTCACCGGCGCGGTCTCCGCCAAGAGAGGGCTCCTGGAAGCCGCGGCGGATGGGACCGCTTATCTCGATGACGCTTCGTCGCTGTCGCCGGCGGCTCAGGCCAAACTGCTGCGAGTTCTCCAGGAGAAGACGTTCCGGCGCCTGGGCGGCGCCTCCTCGCATACCCTCCGAGCCCGGCTCCTCGTTTCCTCGCGGAAGGACCTCTCGGCGCTCGTTGAGGACGGGCTCTTTCGCCCGGATCTCTTCTACCGCATTGACGTGATCTCGGTCCGGCTGCCGCGGCTGATCGAGCGTCCCGAGGACATCCTGCCCCTGGCGCGGGAGTTCCTGAGAAAGGCGGCTCGCGCATACCTCCGGCCGGCGCGCAAGTTCACGCGTGAAGCGGAGCAGGCTCTCCTGAGGCATTCCTGGCCCGGGAACATCCGCGAACTGCTTCACGTCGTCGAGAAGGCCGCCCTGGCGTCCTCGGCGCCGGCCGTGACCGCCGAAGAACTTCCGGCCGGAGCGCTCGGGTCGCCCCGCGCGATTCTCGCCGCCGCGGTGGAGAAGACTTGGACGCTGCGGCAGCTCACGGATGCGTATATCGAGGAGACTCTGCGCCGCGCCTGCGGCAACCGGACGCTGGCGGCCAAGCGCCTCGGCATTTCCCGGAAGGCCCTCTGGGAACGGGAGCGGAAAAGGAAGGGAAGCTGAGACGGAAGTCTCTTCGCAAGAACGCTCAAAAAGCGTCGCGCCAGCGGAATAACTCGGCTATGATCCCGCGTTCAAGTCTGGACGCCCCGAAGTGTTCCAGGGGGGTCACGGAAGGAGAACACGCGACATGCCCTCGACTACCGCTCGCGCTGCGAAGATGCCGAAGAAGGAACTGGAGAAATACCGGCGTCTCCTGCAGGAGAAGAAGAACGCCCTCCTGGCCGAGCTCGCGAAGACCAAGAACGCCGAGGAAGAAACGACCGAGGAGTCTACGCAGGACATCGCCGACAAGGCCGTTTCCTCGTACACGCGGGAGTTCCTCTACTCCTTGAACGACAGCGAGCGCAACACGATCCTTCAGATCGACCAGGCACTGTCGCGAATCGAGGACGGAACCTACGGCTTCTGCCTGAATTGCAGCAACCCGGTGAGCGAAAAGCGCCTGACCGCCATCCCCTGGTCCCGCCACTGCGTGGACTGCCAGGAGCTCGCGGAGAAGGGACTGCTGGAAGCCTAGCGAGGCGCCGTTGCCGTCGAAAAAGGCCCCGGTGATCCGGGGCCTTTTCTTTTGCCTTCAATCGGGTGATCAGGTGATCGGGTGATCTGACGATTCTTGCAGCCGAAGTAGACTGGGCGCGTGCCGCGCAAGCCTTTTTCGGAGGCGGCGATTCCTTCCTTCGGGGAGGCGCCTTCGGTGATTCTGATCGCCGGGGACGTGGAGTTCTTCGTGGAGGAGGCGGCGGCGAAGGCGGCCGCGAGGCTCGCGGAAGGGGACGCGGAGGTTCTGCGCTTCGAGGAGGACGCGCCTGTCGAGGCCGTGTCGGACGCGCTGCTCAACCGCTCACTCTTTTCCGCGCGGAGGCTCGTTCAGTTCGACGTCTCAGGGCTTCTCGGCACAGAGTCTTCGGCGAGCCTCGTGGATCTGGCCGTCGAGGCGTGGGAAAAAGGAACTCCGGCAGGCCGGCGCGAGGCGTTTCGCCGGGCGCGGGCGTTGATCTCGGCGCTGGGTCTTCCGGCCGGCGCCCCAGCGGAGGAGCTGGCTGAGGACGCGGCGCGCAAGACGCGGCGCAAGCCGCAGCAGGAGGTTCTCGCGGCGATCCTCGCGGAGCTGCCCGAGGAGCGGGGCAGCCCGGCGGTCCTGAAGGGCGCCATTCGTCTGCTGCTCGAGCGCGGCAACGACGGCACCGTGGCGCTTCTCACGGCCACGGCGCCTCCCGCCGGCGTCGATCTTCTTGAGGAGATCACGAGCAAGGGCCTGGTGCTGGCGGCCTCGGTCGGGGAGGATCCCTCGCCGGCCCTGGCGCGGCTCGCGCGCGTCCTCGCCCGGGAGCGCGAGGTCTCGCTCGATCCCGACGCGATCGACCGGCTGCTCTTCCAGACCGATTCCGATCCGCGGCTTTTCTCCGCCGAGTTGCAGAAGCTCCTCCAGTGGGCGGGACCCGGCGGGCGCGTGCGCGCGGCGGACGTTCGGGAGAACGTCGGCGACGACTCCTCGGAGGATGTCTACGCGCTCTACGACGCCGTTGGCCGGCGCAACGCCGGGGACGCGCTGGCGCGGCTCGAGCGGCTCTTCTCGGGGCGGACCGTCCGCGCGGGAAAGCGGGGAGTGGACACGGAGGAGTACTGGCCGGTCCGCTTCTTCGGGATGTTGTCGGAAGAAGTCCGGCGCATGCTCCTCATCCGCGAGCGGATGGAAGAGATGGGGAGCGGCCCGGACGCCTCCATGGGCTTCAAGACCTTCGAGGCCCGCGTCCTTCCCCGCCTCTCGGAGCCGGTCG
>DATIRW010000121.1:0-1755 GCA_035469365.1 Thermoanaerobaculia bacterium | reverse complement strand
CTCCGTCGGCTCCGTCGCCACGATGATCTTCGGGACGCGCTTATCGGCCGGCTGGCTCGCGGCCTGCTTGACCTCGCTGTCGGGAACTCCCCCGTCCTTGAGATCGCGCAGCGCGATCTGAACCGCCTCGGTGGGCACGTTCTCGGCTTTCGTCCAGGGCCCTTTCGGGCCGTCGGCGTGGAACCAGGTTGTCCCGCCGTTCAGGTAGCACGCGCCCCCGGGAGCGCGCAGGACAAGGAAGGGAGTGTTCTGCGCCCGTTCGAGCTTCGAGCCCTCGACGGCGCGGAAGCGCGGCTCGCCGTCGAAAAGGACGAGTATCGCCGGCTCCGTCTCGAAGAGAATCTTCGGCGGATCGGTGCTTAATTTCGGAGGCGCCTCTTCGCGTCCCCGCGCCATCTTCGTCGAGGCGAGAACGTCATCGAGCGACAACTTCGGCTGCTGCCGATTGAGCGCCGTGGTCAGGCGTTCGGCCAACCGCTGCTGCCGGGCCGGAGACGCGCCGGCGAGCTCGACTTTGGATACCTCAACCGAGACAATGGTCACTGTCCTTTGGGGGCGGTTGATCTCGACTTCGGCGTCGTACCAGACCGTTGCGGGGGAAGCCTCTCCCTCCTCCCCTTGCTGCACCCGGGCCGTGCCCCGCGCCTTCAGCTTCGTCCCCTCGAGGCTTTCGGCCTGCGGCGCGTCGAGGACCACTGTAAATTCTCCGAACGGGATCTTCCTGGGCCAGTTGTCCTGCCGCGCGGCCGGCTTTTTCTGCGCCGGTGGCGCCGCTGCGGGCTGGGCAGTGCCTGCTCCGCCCAGAGCCATAAACACCGCAGCCACAAGCAGCATCACCCGTGTCCCTCGTCCTAGCCGCCTCATGAATGCGCCCTCCCCTGAAAACAATAGACGCATCCCGACAAAAGATGTTGACACCTTCCTGACACCCGGCCGAGGAGGCGCGGGGATAGCGTTCGGCGAGGAGGTACTGCATGGATCCTCGCGCTGGCATCTCCCTGGTGGTTCTCCTTGCCGTGACAGCCCTGGCCGGACCCGCAACCGCGCAGGAGGACTGGCGCTGGCCGGAGAAGGGGAAGAACTTCCAGGTCTTTCCCAAGGACTTCCCGGCCCAGAAGCTCGCGGCCGTCATGAAAGGGTTCACGCGGGCGCTCGGGGTTCGCTGCCCTTACTGTCATGTCGGGCAGGAGGGCAATCCCTTGAGCACCTTCGATTTCGTATCGGACCAGAACCCCAACAAGAATCGGGCGCGGGAGATGTATCGGATGCTCGGCGACATCAACGCTCACCTGAAGAAGATCGAACCGAGCGCGGACAAGCGCGTCAACATGTGGTGCAACACCTGCCACCAGGGACGGCCGCGTCCGGCGACGCTGGAAGAAGAGCTCGGCGTGGCCTACCGCAAGTCGGGAGTGTCCGCGGCGATTGCGCGCTACCGCGAACTGCGCGAGCGCTACTACGGCAAGGGCGGCTACAACTTCGGTGAAACCTCGCTGAACGCCTTCGGATACGAACTTCTCGAGCTGAAAGACAACGAAGGAGCGCTGGCGGTGTGGCACTTGAACGCAGCGCAGTTTCCCCAGTCGGGCAACGTCTGGGAGAGCCTCGCCGAGGGGTACATGGCGGCGGGAAAGAAGACGCTCGCGGAGATCTACTACCGCAAGGCTCTCGAGCTCGATCCGGAGAACGAGGACGCCCTCCAGAAGCTCCGCAAGCTCACCGAGAAATCGGCCCCGTGAGCTCCCGCGAGGGATG
>DATIRW010000120.1:0-2003 GCA_035469365.1 Thermoanaerobaculia bacterium | reverse complement strand
CGAGCTCCTTTTCCATGTGCCGGAGCGCCTTGCTTCCCCCGGAGGCGAGCAGCTCGATCTGGTACCGCAAGTCCTTCATCCTCCTGCGCCAGCGATGGAAGTTTCCCTGGTTGTAAGACTCGAGCCCCCGGGAATGCGCCTGCCGAGCCCGGCGCTGTGTGCGCGCAAGACCCTTGTGCAGGTCGCCCAACGAGTAGTCGGCCGGCAGGACGACGTCAAGAACGCCCGGCAACGGGCGCAGGCCGGCAGCGCCTCCGCGGAGAAGCTCGGCCGTTTGTGCGGGACCGGGCCGGTCGGCGAGGTCGGCCTTGAGAGCAGCTTCGAGCGCCTCGGTCGTGATATCGGGCTCGCCCAGGGAGGCCAGCGCGGCCAGGAGAATGTCGGCGTCACGCAAGCTGCCGGTCTGCGCGAAGGCCTTCTTCAGCGCGAGAACCAGACCGTCTGCGGCTCTCCCCCCGAGAGCCGGCCGCAGCAACTCGACGATCGCCCTGGCCCTCCGGATCGACTTGCGATACTCATGCACGGCCTCGACAGGATGGGTCGCTGCGGAGGCCGCGGCCCGGCGATTCACGGCTAGAATCGACTGAAACGCTCGGAGCATCCCCTCGCGCAAGGGAAGACCTCGCCGAAGGCTCAGGTGATTGCGGGGAGCGCGCCTCGTTCGAGCCGGACCGACTTGCCGGGGGTCTTCCGACATTCCGGCCGCCGCCACCAACGGGGACGGGTTGCTCACAGCCCGGCTATCCTACCGCGGGTGATGATGAGACGATTCGACGTTTTCCGATGAGCGCTGGCGAGCATTCCTTCTCCGCCGTGGCCTTCGAGCAGAACTTCTCGTTGAAGGAGCTGGCGGCGGCTCTGCCGGGCGGGCGCCTCGAGCCGCACTTCCTGGAAAGAGCCCTGCCGGAGAAGGGAACCGCCTTTTATTATCCTTTCGGGGCCATCGTCCTCGTCGACGCTCCGCCAGCGATCCGCGAGGAGGAGCTTCGCCGTCTCCTCGCCGCCCGGCCGGGCCTGACGAAGCAGTTCGTCCGCGAAAACTTCACCGTTCGCGAGGAGGAAGGCGACAGGACCCGGATCGTGGACGGATGCCTGATCGTCGACAGATTGTCCGGCGGCCGGGCGTCTCTGATCGCTCTGACCGTCGCGCAAAGCGCCGCCATGGAGTATTACGAGCAGATCGTCGAGCGCCTCTTCGAGCGCACCGGTCAGATCGTCGACCGGCTCGAGTCTCGCGGCGGCGTTCCCCTGGGAACACGGTCGTTGAGCCAGTTCATCGGACAGGCGATCGGCACGCGCAACGAGGTTCTCTCCGTCCTTCACCTCCTGGACAAGCCGGATGCGACCTGGGAAGACGCGGCCATGGACCGCATCTATGGCGATCTGCGTTCGGAGTTCGACCTCGCGGATCGCTACTCGGCCCTGGAGTCGAAGCTGCGGGCGATCCAGGAGGCCTTACAGCTCGTCCTCGAGGTAGCGCGGGACCGGCGACTGTTCCTTCTGGAAGCGTCCGTGGTCCTGCTCATCCTCTTCGAGCTGGTCCTGAGCCTCTGGCGGCGCTAGCCCCGGCCTCACGGTCAACCACTCCCACGGGAACAACGTGTTGAGAAATCACAGCTAGCCCGCGCGGGCGACGATGAGGGTTGCCGTGTACTGATGGCTCTCGCCGGAGACGGGCTGGATCTTGAGGCTTCCGGTCCATTCCTTACCATTGCGGCCGCGGAGCTTCCAGTCACTCGCCGCGAGCGAGGCGGAGGCGGGCTTGCCGGGCTGGACGCTCGTCCATTTCCCGTTGGTCGTGAGAGCATGGGCGAAATAGTCCGCCAGCGCCGCAATGTCCCGATTCGAACGGCCGCGCAGAACGAGCTCCCAGCGATCGGTCTCGTCCTGTGTGCTGTCGATGTTCCACTGGCCGGTCGCAGCCATATCGAGATGGGGAATGAGCCGGTCCGCCAGCGCGGCGCGCGCGAAGCCCGATCGGGGACGCCAGTCGTACTCCTCCC
>DATIRW010000119.1:0-5817 GCA_035469365.1 Thermoanaerobaculia bacterium | reverse complement strand
TCTCCCCGACGGCAAGCGGATCCTCTTCGGCGGGCACGCTCCGGGACGCCCCTCGCGCGTCTTCGTACAGGAGCTGGCGGGAGGGCCCGCGAAGCCCGTCACCCCGGAGGGGGTCGTGGCCACGCTCCTCTCGCCGGATGGCAAGTCGCTCGTGACCCCGACGTCGGAGGGGCTGGCACTCTCTCCTCTCGAAGGCGGAGCCTCGCAAAAGATTCCCGGTTCCGAGCCGGACGATCGACCGCTGCGATTTACCGCCGACGGCCGATCTCTGTTTCTTCGCTCCGACAAGGTCCGGGAATTCCCCGCGCGTGTTCTCCGACTCGATGTCGCCACCGGGCGCCGCGAGGTCTGGAAGGAGCTCATGCCCGGCGACCCGGCAGGCCTCACTCTGCTGTCGCCCACCGCGATCTCCGAGGACGGGAAGACGATCCTCTTCATCTACGGGCGCTCCCTGGCCGACCTCTACCTGGCGGAAGGGCTGAAGTGAGAAGAGAGATTGGAGATTTGTGATTGGTGATTTGTGATTAGCGCGGGCAGCCGGCTAGGTCCGTACGAGATCCTCGCGCCCATCGGGGCCGGAGGAATGGGAGAGGTGTACCGGGCGCGCGATGAAAGGCTGAAGCGCGACGTCGCGATCAAGGTGCTGCCCGTCTCCTTCTCTACGGATCCGGAGCGTTTGCGGCGTTTCGAGCAGGAGGCGCAGGCAGCCGGCGCCTTGAACCACCCCAACATTATGGCGGTATACGACCTCGGCTCCCACGAGGGGGCGCCGTACATCGTGACGGAGCTGCTCGAAGGTGAAACTCTGCGTGTGCGGCTGTCGGGCGGGGCGATTGCGGTGCGCAAGGCGATTGAGTATGCGGTTCAGATCGCCAGAGGCCTGGCGGCGGCGCACGAGAAGGGGATCATCCACAGGGATCTGAAGCCCGAGAACCTGTTTCTGACAAACGACGGGCGAGTCAAAATCCTCGACTTCGGCCTCGCGAAGCTGACTCAGAACGAGGCACCGGGCGGCCAGACGAACCTGCCGACCGCGGCGGGCACGGAGCCGGGCGTCGTGATGGGAACACTCGGGTACATGTCGCCCGAGCAGGTCAAGGGCAAGCCCGCCGACCAGCGGTCGGACCTGTTCTCATTCGGGGCGATCCTGTACGAGATGTTGTCGGGCTCCCGGGCGTTCCATCGGGACTCGGCGGCGGAGACGATGTCGGCGATCCTGCGCGAAGAGCCGCCGGACCTCTCGGCGACGAACAGGAGCGTCCAGCCGGGCCTGGAGCGGATCGTGCGGCACTGTCTGGAGAAGAATCCGGAAGAGCGCTTCTATTCCGCGCGCGACCTCGCGTTCGACCTCGAGGCGCTCTCGGGGCTCTCCGGAGCCGCCGCCGCGGTTCCAGGTGTCGCCGTCACGGACGCCAGGCGCCGCCCCTCATGGCAGCTGCTCCTCGGCACGGTCCTGGCGACCGCAGTGGTCTCCGGCCTCGCGGCCTACGTCGCCGTTGTGCGGGCGGGTAACCGTCCGCTCCCTTCGTTCCATCAGCTCACGTTTCGACGCGGCCAGATCCTTTCGGCGCGGTTCGCTCCGGATGGGCAGACCGTCATCTACTCGGCGGCCTGGGACGGAAAGCCCATGGAGGTCTTCGTCGGCCGGCCCGAGAGTCCCGAGTCGCGGCCGTTCGGGCTTGCCGGCGCGGAGGTCCTCGCGATCTCGAAGGCGGGAGAGATGGCTGTTTCGCTCAACCGCCGCGCCGAAGGGGGCGGCTTTCGCCGGACCGGAACGCTCGCGCAGCTCTCGGTCGCGGGAGGCGCCGCCCCGCGCGACATCCTGAAGGAAATCGAGTGGGCGGACTGGTCGCCCGACGGCAAGAGCCTGGCGATTGTGCGGGTGATCCCGGGAAAGATGAGGCTCGAGTACCCCGCCGGAAAAGTGCTCTACGAGACGAGCGGCTGGGTCGGCCATCCGAGGATTTCCCCGGACGGCGAACTGATCGCCTTCATCGACCACCCGACGCCCGGCGACGACGGAGGATCGATCGCCTCCGTTGACCGATCCGGTCGCGTGAAGAAGCTCTCGGAACCGTTTGCCTCGGCCCAGGGCCTCGCCTGGTCGCCGGAGGGCGAGGTCTGGTTCACGGCGACCCGGGTCGGCGGAAACCGATCGATCCATTCGACGACCCGAGGCGGAAAGGTTCGAGAGCGCATCCGTGTGCCGGGCTCGCTGACCCTTCAGGACATTGCGCGCGACGGCCGGCTGCTCGTGACCCGGGACACCCTGAGGAACGAGATCGTCGCCCTCCCGGCCGGCGAGTCGAAGGAGCGCGATCTCACCTGGCTCGATTGGTCGCTGCCCGCGGCCATGTCGGCCGACGGCAAGCGGATCCTGTTCTCCGAAACGGGAGAGGGAGGCGGAGCGGGTTACTCGGTCTACGTCCGAGGAACGGATGGCTCGCCGGCGGTGCGCCTGGGTGAGGGAAGCGCCCAGGATCTCTCCGCTGACGGCCAGTGGGCGCTCGCAATCGTTCACTCCGCCTCGGACCCGCAGCTCGTGGCCTACCCCACCGGGGCGGGCGAGCCGAAGCTCTTCTCGAAAGAAGGGCTTTCGGTGTATGGGGCGATCTTCATGCCGGACGGCAAGCAGATCGTCCTCACGGCGAGCGAACCGGGACACGGGACGCGGGTCTACCTTCGAGGCTTCGACGGCGGCAAGCCGCGGGCCGTGACGCCAGAGGGATATACGGGTGTCGGGATCGTGGCGCCGGACGGCAAGTGGACCCTGGTTGTCGGGCCCGACCGGAAACACTACCTCTATCCGCTTTCGGGAGGAGAGCCCACGGCGGTCCCGGGTCTCGAACTGCAAGACGCCGTAGACCAGAAGAGCCTGGACGGCCGTTTTCTATTCGTCCATCGCCGAGGGGAGATGCCCGCAAGGGTCTTCCGGCTCGAAATCTCTAGCGGCAAGAAGGACCTCTGGCGCACCCTCATGCCGGCCGACGCGGCGGGCGTTCCCGAGGTCGGTGTCGTCCCCACGCCGAGCGGCGAGGCCTATGCCTACAGCTATATCCGCACGTTGTCGGACTTGTACCTCGTCGGCATGAAATGACGCTTCCGGCGGGTTCCAGACTCGGGCCATACGAGATTCTCTCTCCGCTCGGAGCCGGGGGAATGGGCGAGGTCTGGAAGGCGCGAGACACGCGGTTGAACCGTGAGGTCGCGATCAAGGTCCTTCCGGAAAAGGTCGCGAGCGATCCGGCGGCGCTGGCCCGATTCGAGCGCGAGGCGAAGGCGGTGGCGGCGCTCTCCCATCCCAATGTCCTCGGCCTCTTCGATATCGGAAAGGACGGGCAGACGGCCTACGCCGTCACGGAGCTTCTCGTCGGAGAGACCCTTCGCCAGCGGCTCGCCGAGGGACCTCTCCCCCAGCGCAAGGCGCTCGAGTACGCGCTGCAGGTCGCGCAGGGCCTGGCCGCGGCGCACGAGAAGGGAATCGTCCATCGTGACCTGAAACCGGAGAATCTCTTTGTCACCTCCGACGGCCGGGTCAAGATCCTCGACTTCGGTCTCGCAAAGGTGACGGAGGCCGAGCCCGAGAACACGCGCTCGCCGACGGCCGCTGCGGCGACGGAGCCCGGCACCGTGATGGGAACCGTCGGCTACATGTCGCCCGAGCAGGTGCGGGGAAGGCCCGTCGAGAAGAGGTCCGACATCTTCTCCCTGGGCTCCATCCTCTACGAGATGCTCTCCGGGGACAGGGCCTTCCGGGGAGGTTCCGCCGCCGAGACCATGGCGGCCATCGCGCAGAAGGACCCGCCGGAGCTTGCCGAGGGCAGCGGCCGCTTCTCCGCGGCCATCGAACGGATCCTGCGGCACTGCCTCGAGAAACGCCCCGAGGATCGGTTCGACACGGCGAACGACCTCGCTTTCGCAATCGAGACGGCGATGGGTGTCTCGAGCGGCCCGCGCCCGGAGGCGGCTCCGCAAGAACGCGGAAGGCCGATGCTCGGCAGGATTCTCGGCGCCACCGCCGTCGCGGCGGCCCTCGGCGCGGGTGTTCTCGTGGGCTTGCGGCTGCGTGCGCCTTCGAACCCGGAATTCCGGCGGATCACATATCACCGCGGCTACGTCGAGTCTGCCCGCTTCTCTCCCGACGGCCAGACCGTGATCTTCGGCTCGACCCGTCGGGATGAGCCCCTCCGCATCTACTCGACCCGGCTCGACTCGATCGAGTCGCGGGTGCTCGACCTGCCGCCCGGGGGCACCGTCCTCGGGATTTCCCGCACCGGCGAGATGGCACTGCTGCTCCACTGCGCGCACCACGGATCCTGGATCCGAACGGGAACCCTCGCGCGCGTCGCGCTCGGAGGCGGCGCTCCACGGGAGATCCTCGAGCACGTCGCGGACGCCGACATCTCTCCCGACGGAAAGGATCTGGCGGTCGTGCGCGAAGTCGGCAAGCGGCAACGGCTGGAGTTTCCGCTCGGCAAGGTCGTCTTCGAAACCGACGGCTGGGTCAGCCATCCGCGGATCTCTCCCGACGGCTCGCGCGTCGCTTTTCTCGAGCACCCGGGATACGGCAACGACGACGGATTCGTCGCGATCGTGTCGCCCGGAGGGAAGGCCACGCGGTTGAGCAGCGAATGGCAGGGCGCCCAGGGCCTCGCCTGGTCGAAGGATGGCAAAGAGATCTGGTTCACGGGAGGAAACGAGAGCGGCGCCAACGGTGCCCGGTACCAGCTCTGGGCGGTCCTCCCCGGCGGCAAGCCGCGGTTGGTTTACGGCCCTCCAATGGACATCCGGTTGATCGACATCTCCTCGTCCGGAGCGGTCCTCCTCTCGGGCGAAAACTCGCGAGGCGAGATCGGCGGTCTGCTCAAGGGCGACGCCAAGGAGAGAGATCTCTCGACCTGGAGCGACGAGGCGGTTGGCGGGATCGCCCGGGACGGCTCGGCCTATGCCGGAATCGAGCAGAGCGCCCCTGGCGCCGGGCTGGAACCGTTCATCTACTATCGGAGGGCGGAGGAAGCCTTTCCCGTGCGGCTCGGAAACGGCACGGCCGTCGGCCTCTCCCCGGACGGCCGCTGGGTCGTCAGCGCGACCGGATCAGGCCAGGGCGAGCCCCGCTTGACGCTCCTACCGACCGGACCCGGAGATCCCCGCCCGCTTCCGATCGGAAAGATCCGCCCCCGCGCGGTCACGCAGGAACCGGCGCGGTGGTCTCAGGACGGCCGCTTCCTCGTGTTTTCCGGATCCGAGCCGGGGCGACCCGCCCGCGGCTGGCTGCTGGATCTGCCCGGCGCGGGCGCACCCCGACCTGTCACGCCCGAAGGGTGCATACTGGCGGTCCTTTCCCCCGACGGAGCTTCCGTCGTAACGGTGGATCCCGACGGAAAGGTCCTCCTCTTTTCCGTCGCTGGCGGCGCGCCGAAGGAGATTCGCGGAACCCTTCCCGCCGAGATCCCTCTTGAGTGGGAGGCCTCCGGCAAGACGCTCTTCCTCTGGGACCGGACCTGGCCGGCGCGGATCGTGCGCCTCGAGCTCGAGACCGGGAAGAGAACGGTCTGGAAAGAGCTCGCCGCCGACCCGGTTGGCCTTCTCTACGGGAACGTGATTCTCGCCCGCGACGGGCAGCACTACGTGTACCGGCTCCGGCGAGTGCTCTCCGAGCTCAACGTCGCGGAGGGCTTGAAGTGAGGGAGCATAGGGCCGGCGTTCTTGATCACAATGTCAGCCCGGCAGAGTGGGCGAACCAAAATGCGGTAAGGAGGCATTCATGCTCGTGATCTCTGTCAAGCGGATTCGGGCGATCGTGACAGGACTGCTGGC
>DATIRW010000118.1:0-13306 GCA_035469365.1 Thermoanaerobaculia bacterium | reverse complement strand
TTGGAGTAGGCCATCTCCTCGATCTTGTCGGTCGAGCCGTACAGGCCGCTGTCGCGGATTCCGCCGATCGGCAGGGAGATGTCGCTGTAGAGAGGCCCCTCGTTGATCATGACCCGGCCGGCCGCCAGGCGCCGAGCGATGGCCGCCGCCTGCTCCGGCTCCCCGAAGATGCTGGCTCCCAGCCCGTACGCGCTGTCGTTGGCCAGGGCCACCGCCTCTTGGACGGTGTCGAAGACGACGAAGGAGCGGACCGGAGCGAACGCTTCCTCCGTCCAGAGGAAAGGCTTCTCCTCCTCGCGCGCCTCGAGGATCTGCGTCTTCTCGAACTCGACGAGTGTCGGGGAGAAGAACGCGTTATCGGCCCGGCCTCCGATGAGGAGGCGGCCGCCGCGCTCCAGCGCCTCCCGGACCTGATAAGTCGCGATGTCCAGGCTCTCGTGCTTCCCGATGGGACCGATGTCCGTCTCCTCGGAGCTCGGGTCGCCCACCTTGAGCCTTCCGATCCCCTCGACCAGGCGCTCCCGAAACTCCGAAGCGACGGGGCGCTGGACGAGGTACCTCTTCGCGGCGATGCAAAGCTGCCCCCCGTGCGCGAACCCGCCGAGCAGGCCGGCGGCCGCGGCCTTCGTCAGGTCCGCGCTCTCGAGCACGACGAACGGGTCGTTGCCGGCGAGCTCAGGGACGTACTTCTTCATCCGGCCTCCGATGTGGAGCATGCATTCGCCGAGCGTCTTCTTCGTCCGCTCGAGGTACGAGCCCATCTTGATCAGGTTGTCCTTCCCGACGGGGCTGGAGGCGTAGTGGACCAGGACGTCCACCTCGGGATTCTCGATGAACTCCCAGGCGGCGTCTTCCCCGGGGCAGGTCGAGAATTGGGCGCCGTCGGCCGGGCAGCCCGCCTCGACGGCGATCCGCACGATCCGCTGGCAGATGAGGGGGGCGAGGCTCGAGGGCTTCTCGACAACGGCGTTTCCGGCCCCGAGCGCGGCAAGCATCGTATAGAGCGGCACGACCAGAGGCGTGTTGCGCGGCGGGAGGACGCCGACGACGCCGTAGGGCTCGCGATAGAGGATGTTCCTCCCCGATGCGGCGGGGAGCTCGCGAGGTTTCAGGAGCTCCAGCCTGCGCTCGAGATTCACGGCAGTCGCGATCGACCGCTCCAACTCCCACCGCGCGAACTTGCGAGGCTGGCCCGCCTCGCGGACCATCAGCTCCTCGAATTCGGCGCGGCGCTCCTCGAGCCGGCGCGCTATCCGCCGGCCGAGCTCGGCGCGCTCCTCGAAGCTCGTCCCGCGGACGGCGTCCCTGGCCTCGAACGCCCGATGGATCTTCGCGCGCAGGTCCCGGCGGGTGTCCTGCGTCACCTCGCCGATCACCTCGCCCGAGTACTTGTCCCGGATCTCGACCCTTTTGAGAGTCTGCATCCTCGTCGCGTGATCGTAGACCCTTCCCCGCTACAGGGGAAAGAGCGCCGCCGCGTTGTCGAAGAGGATCTTTCGCCTGACCGAGTCCGAGAGCGGGAGAGAGAGGAAGGCTTCGACGTTCCGGCGCATCGTCACGACCCCTTTCGACGGCCAGTCGGTTCCCCAGAGGATGCGATCGGCCGCTTCGGAAATCCTCGGGAGGACGTCGAGGAGCTTTTTCGGCGGGATGCTCGAGACGTCGAGCAGGACGTTGGGATGCCGGCGCAAGAGGAAGAACGCGGTGTCGTACCAGATCGGACGGCCGGCGTGGCAGAGGACGAGGGTCGTCTGCGGGAAGTCCACGGCCACGTCGTCGCAGGCCATCGGATCGGCGTAGACGTTGCGGGCGCCGGGGAAGATGGACGTCCCCGTGTGGATGTAGACAGGCCGCTTCGCCTCGCCGGCCAGACGGTAGACCTCGGCGAGAGAGGGGCAATCGGTTCTGTAGGCGTTGGCAGCCATCTCCATGTGCGGCGGGTGCAGCTTGATCGCCCCAAGGCGGTGGACCTCCAGCATCCTGCGCACGTCCCCTGTCACATCGCGAGAGTGCCGAGGGTGGATCCCCCCGACCGGGACGAGCCGGTCGCGGTGGCCCTCGACGTAACGGGAGATCCAGGGGTTCACGGCGTCGGTAATACCGATGACGTCGGGAGCGACTGAGGTGATCAGGGCGGCCCGCGCGATCTCCTGGGAGTCCATGATCTTCAGGAGCTCATCGGCCGAGCCGCCGACCCTCGTCAGAAGGTCCACATCGTCGCGTCCCCCCATCATGACGAGGCGGGCTCGCTCCTTCATCTGATCGTAGGGGCCGACGTGGATGTGGGCGTCGAAGACAGGGAAGGCCGCGGACACGCGCCGCATGATAAACCTGACGTCCGGATGCGAGCCCTCTTCCTGCCGCCGACCTACCAGGACTCCGCGGAATCCGGCCGTCTCATCCTGCGCGATGGGTCCACCGCGTTCATCCGCCTCTCGGAGCCGGCGGATTTCGACGCGCTGAAGGATTTTTTCTATCAGCTCTCTCCGGAGTCGCGGAAGCGCCGCTTCTTCTCGAGCGCCAAGCCTTCGGAGGCGCTTCTCGCGCGGCAATGCGACTCATCCAATCCCCGGTCGCAGCTGACTCTCATCGTCAGCCGCCTCGTCGAGGGGGCCTCTCGGATCATCGCGACCGGCTCCTATGCCGCGCGCGACGAGACCTCCGCTGAGGTCGCCTTCGCCGTCGATGACGAGTTCCAGGGGAAGGGCCTGGGCGGCCTCCTTCTGGAGCGGCTGGCGCTGCTCGCGGCCCGGCACGGGTTTACCCGTTTCTGGGCCCTGACACGCATCGAGAATCGGCTCATGCTCGAGACCTTCCGCCAATCGGGCTTTCCGCTCCACTCGAAGGTCGAGGATGAGTGCGTCGAGATCGACTTCTCCGTCGCCTCGAGCGAGGACAGCGTCAGCCGCTCGGAGATGCGGGACCGCGTCTTCACCACGGCCTCGCTCCACCCCTTCTTCAAGCCGCGGTCCGTCGCTTTCATCGGCGCCTCGCGCGACGCTTCCAGTCTCGGCTACCGAATTCTCGACGCGCTCGTGTCCGGAGGCTTTCTCGGCCCGATCTACGCGGTGAACCCGAACGCGACGCACATCCGGTCGTTGCCGGCCTATCCCTCGGCGCGCCAGATCCCGTCGGGGGCCGATCTGGCCGTCGTGGCCGTCCCCCGGGACGCCGTCCTGCCGGTCGTGGACGACTGTGCCGCCGCCGGTGTGCGGGCGCTCCTGGTCATCACGGCGGGTTTCGCGGAGGCGGACGAGCAGGGACACGCCTTGCAGGAGAAGCTCCTGGAGAGAGTTCGAGGCCACGGGATGCGCATGATCGGCCCTAACTCGATGGGGCTCGTCAACGCCGATCCGGACATCCGGTTGAATGCCTCCCTCTCGACCGGACTGCCGCCGCACGGGAGCGTGGCGATGTCGTCCCAGAGCGGAGCGCTCGGCCTGGCCATGCTCGCCCTGGCGCGTCAGCGCCACGTGGGCGTCTCGACCTTCGTCAGCGTGGGGAACAAGGCCGACATTTCGGGCAACGACCTCCTGCAGTACTGGCAGGGCGACGAAGCGACGCGCGTGATCCTCCTGTACCTCGAGTCTTTCGGGAATCCGCGCCGGTTCGCGCGGATCGCCAAGAGCGTGAGCCGTTCCAAGCCGATCGTGGCCGTGAAGGCGGGGGGCCGGGTGCCGGGGGGATTCGAGGGGCCGCAAGGGGTCCCTCCGATTTCGGGCGATGCTCCGGTGGATGCGCTCTTCCGCCAGACAGGCGTCATCCGGGCGGAGACACTCGACGAGATGTTCGACCTCGCCGCCGCGCTCGAGAGGCAGCCCCTTCCCCCGGGACGCCGGGTCGCGATCCTCTCGGACGGCGGCGGCCCCGGCGTCCTCTGCGCTTCCGCCTGTCGAGCGGCGCGGCTGTCTGTGCCACCGCTCTCGGACGCGACGAGGGAGCGCCTGGCCGCCTTTCTCCCTCCCTCGACGACGATCGGCAATCCCCTGGAGCTGTTCTTCGCCTCCCTGGAGGGCCCGTACGCGCAGGCCATCGAGACGTTGCTCCTCGCTTCCGAAGTGGATGCTTTAATCGCGATCCACACGCCGCTCGACGCGAACGGTTCCGCCCTGATGCTGGAGGCGATCCGGCGGGGCACCGCGGCGGGGCGCGCTGCCGGAGCCGCCGGCAAGCCGGTCCTCGCCTGTCTGCTGGCCAAGGAGGACTCCGCCGCGCCGATCGCGCTCGCCGGCGAGATCATCCCAACGTACGCCTTCCCGGAGTCCGCCGCGCGGGTGCTCGGGAAGACGGCCGCCTACGCGGAATGGCGCGCGGGACCGCATGGGATCGTTCCCGACTTCGACGACATCGACCCCGACTCCGCCCGCGCGATCAGCCGGAAAGCGATCGAGGAGCGCGGAGCCGGATGGCTCACGGCGCAGGAGGCCAGAGCGGTCCTCGGCGCCATGAAACTCCCCGTCGCTCCGGGAGGAGTCGCGGCCACGGCCGACGAGGCCGCGCAACTGGCCCGGGACGCCGGATTTCCCGTGGCGGTCAAGCTGGCCTCGCGGCGGATCCTCCACAAGACGGAGAAGGGAGGAGTCCACCTGAACCTGGAGGACGAGGCAGCGGTCCGCGGCGCCTTCGAGGCGATTCGGCGTTCCTTCGAAGCCGACGGCGGTCTCGAGGCGATGGAAGGCGTGCTCGTCACTCCGATGGTGGGAAGCGGCGCCGAGGTCAGGGTGAGCATGCTCGAGGACCCCTCCTTCGGGCCGCTCATCGCGTTCGGGCTTGGCGGGATCCACGTGGAGGTGGCCGCGGACGTGAGCGTGCGCGTGACGCCCCTGACCGACCGCGCCGCAGCCGCCATGGTGCGCGAGATCCGCGGCTTTCCCCTCCTCGAGGGATATCGCGGGCACCGCCCCGCCGACGTCGAGGCCATCCATGACGTTCTCCTGCGTCTCTCCAGACTGGTCGAAGAGGTTCCCGAGATCGCCGAGCTCGAGGCGAGCCCCATCTTCGTGGGACCTCCCGGCGAGGGCTGCCGCATCGCCGACGCCCGCATCCGCGTGGCGCTTCCCCGCAAGGGACAGGCCGCGCGTTACACGACGGCGGCGCCCGCGGGCGCCACGGAAGGCGGTAGAGTACGATCTTCCGGAGGGAGTGCCCCATGACCGAAACCGCCGACAACGGCTGGCTGTATCAGAGAATCGTCGAGGACAGCCCGATCGCGATGCTGTACGCGGACCGCGAAGGGATGATCCGCTTCTGGAACAAGGGAGCCGAGGCCATGTTCGGCTACGGTCCGGAGGAGGCGCTCGGACAGTCGCTGGATCTCATCGTTCCCGAGAAGCAGAGACCCCGGCACTGGGAAGGCTGGCACAAGGTCATGGCGACGGGAGTCACCAAGTACGGCAGCGACGTGCTGGCGGTGCCGGCCCTGAAGAAGGACGGCTCGCGGATCTCGATCGAGTTCTACATCATCCTGCTCCGCGGCTCGAGCGGCGAAATCGCGGGGGCGGCGGCGATGATCCAGGACGTGACCGCCCGATTCCAGCAGCAGAAGGAGTTGAGGGCGCGCCTCGCGGCCCTCGAGGCAAAGGCGGCGGCGGAGGGCAGCAGGGCCGGCTGAAACGCCCGTCTCCGCCTGCGGGCTTGGCGGGCCTCCACCGCGCGTCAGGGAGAGAGAGGACGCGTTGAGCGGTTGTGAAACCGAGCGCCGAGGCTGACGCCTTCGAGGGGACCGATCGGTTCAGGATCCAACGCCGCCTTGGCGCTGGCTCTTTCGGCACCGTCTACGAGGTCTTCGATCGCGAACGGGGGACTTCCGTCGCGCTCAAGGTGCTCAAGCAGGCCGATCCGGCGGCGATCTATCGCTTTAAGAAAGAGTTTCGCGCCCTGGCGGACGTGACTCACCCGAACCTCGTCGAGCTCTACGAGTTGATGAGCGACGGGACGCGATGGTTCTTCACGATGGAGCTGATCGACGGAGTCCCCTTCCTTTCCCATGTCAGGGGACGCTGCCCGCCGTCGGTCAAGGGGAGCACGGTCGCCTATCCGCTGGAGGCGAGGAGGGAAGCCGACACAGTCGAGATTCCAATCGCGATGCGGCGCCCCGCACCCTCGCCCGACTGGGACCGGCTTCGCTCGCTGCTCTTGCAGCTCGCCGAAGGAGTCTCCGCCCTGCACGCGGCCGGCTGCGTCCACCGCGATATCAAACCCAGCAACGTGATGGTGACGCGGGACGGGCGCGTCGTCATCCTCGACTTCGGCCTCGTCGCCGAGCTGGCGCCGCCGCGACTGGACCGCAGTTCAGGACTTCATGCGGTCGGCACGCCCGCCTATATGTCTCCCGAACAGGCGAAAGGCTGTACGGTCAGCGAGGCCAGTGACTGGTACAGCGTCGGCGTCATCCTCTACGAGGCGCTCACGGGTGTGCTCCCGTTCGAGGGGGAGACTTTCGAGCTGCTGACGAGCAAGTTGCGGGACGAGGCGATTGCGCCCCGGGAGCGCGTACCGGGCGTCCCCGAGGACCTGGACCTCCTCTGTCGCCAGCTGCTCCAGCGCGAGGAAGAGAAGCGGCCGTCCGGGGCGGAGATCCTCGAGCGGCTCCGCGGCGGCGGGCGGGCGAGCCGGCCTTCAATCACGTCCACGGTTTCGCGACAGGCACCTTTCATCGGACGCAAGGAGCACCTCGCTGCGCTCCACGAGGCTTTCGCCAGGACCAAGGAGGGGCGGGTGGCCACGCTCCTCGTGCGGGGGCGCTCCGGGATGGGGAAGACCACTCTGGTCCGGCACTTCCTCAAGGAGCTCGCCGAGCGGGATCCTGCTTGCATCATGCTTTCCGGGCGCTGCTACGAGCGGGAGTCGATGCCCTACAAGGCCTTCGACAGCCTGATCGACGCCCTGAGTCAGTACCTGAGGGCGCTCCCGGCGCACGAAGCGGAGGCTTTGCTCCCCCACGACGTCCTCACCCTGGCTCGCCTCTTCCCGGTGCTCAAGCGCGTGGAAGTGATCTCCAGGGCCCGGCGAAGAGGTCCGGAGATCCCTGATTCCCAGGAGCTCCGGCGCCGCGCGGTTGCCGCCCTCCGGGAGCTGTTCACCCGGCTGGCTGACAGAGTCTCGCTCGTCCTCTTCATCGACGACCTCCAGTGGGGGGACGCGGACAGCGCCGCGCTGCTCTCGGCGATCCTGCGCCCTCCCGATCCTCCGCCGCTGCTCCTGATCGGCTGCACGCGCAACGAGAGCGGGGGCGCAGATGGGTCCGGCTCGTTTCTTCCAGCCCACTCCGATCCGCTGGAAGACGATCCTCTCTCGATTTCGGAGGAGCTCTTCCTGGACCAGCTCACGCCCGAGGAGGCCGAGGACCTCGCGCGGGGACTCCTCGGCAAAGGCGGGAGCGCCCCCGAGGCGGCGGCGCGCGCGATCGCCATCGAGTCACGCGGGAATCCCCTCTTCTTGAACGAGCTGGTCCACGCCTCGTTGAGCGAGGGCTCGGGGCGCCCGGCCGGCTCTTTGACTCTCCACGAGCTCATTGCGGAACGCGTCTCGCGCCTCCCCGACGAGGCGCGCCGGCTGCTGGAGGTCGTGGCCATCGCGGGCGAGCCGGTCGAACGATCCATAGCCCTGCGCGCCGCCGACCTCGAACCCGCGGAGACCCATGCAGTTTCACTTCTCCAGTCGAATCGGCTCGTCCGCTCCCACCGAGAGAAGGGACAGGACGCCCTGGAGACGACCCACGATCACGTCCGCGAGACCGTCGTGCGCGCGCTTCCGGAGGAGACGGCGAAGACCCACCACCGGCGGCTGGCTGAGGCTTTGGAGGCGTGGGGGCAGGCCGATCCCGAAGCGCTGGCGGTCCACTTCTACGCGGCCGAGGAGCTCGAAACGGCGGCCGAGTACGTCATTGCGGCAGCCAGGCAGGCCTCCGAGGCGCTCGCCTTCGACCGTGCGGCCCGACTCTACATCCTTGCTATAAACCTGGGAGCGGGAGAAGCAGAGACGCGGGCCCTCCGCGTCGGTCTCGGAGACGCCCTCGCTAACGCCGGACGAGGGGCCGAGTCGGCCGAGGCCTACGGCCTGGCCGCTCAGGGTGCGAGCGCCGCGGACAACCTCGAGCTTCGCCGGCGCGCCGCCGAGCAGCTCCTTCGGAGCGGTCACGTCGATCGCGGGATCGCCGCGATTCGAGACGTCCTCGGCGCAGTCGGGATGAAGCTGCCGGAAAGCCCCAGGAGGGCGCTCCTTTCCCTGCTGCTGCGGCGGGCCTGGATCAGAGTTCGCGGAATCCGGTTTCAAGAACGCGACGTCTCCCAGGTCGCCGCCGAGCGCCTCATGAAGATCGACATCTGCTGGTCCGTGGCGGCCGGCCTCGGCCTCGTCGACACGATTCGAGGCTACGATTTCCAGGCCCGCCAGCTCCTTCTCGCGCTGCGGGCGGGTGAACCGTATCGCGTGGCCCGGGCGCTCGCCCTCGAGGTGGCTTTCAATGCGACCGGCGGCGGACGGAACCGGCGGCGAACCGAGAGGCTCTGGAAAGCGACGTCATCGCTCGCCACGCGGATCGGCCACCCCCACACGACGGGGCTCGCCATGTTCGTGGCAGGGCTGGCCGCCTACCTCGAGGGACGCTGGAAAACCGCCCAGGAGCTCTGCGATCGGGCCGAGGGCATTCTCCGCGAACGCTGCACCGGAGTCGCCTGGGAGCTCGCAAGCGCCCGTTTCTACGCGCTGCGCTCGCTCGTGTTCATGGGCCGTTTCGAAGAGCTTTCCCGTCGGCTCCCCTCGTGCCTGGAAGACGCCCACTCTCGCGGCGACCTCTACGAGGAGGTCGGTCTGCGGTCGCGAGTCTCTCCCGCGGTGCTCCTGGTGATGGACAAGCCCGAAAAGGCCCGCCAGGAGAGCCGCGAGACGGTGGCGCGCTGGTCGCACCGAGCCTACTACCTGCAGCACTACTACGACCTCTTCGGACAGACCGAGGTGGATCTCTACGAGGGCAACGCGGAGGAGGCCTGGCGGCGGATCGTTACCGAGTGGCCGGCGTTTCGGCGCTCCCTGTTGCGGCGAATTCAGCTGGTGCTTCTCGACTCGGAAAATTTGCACGCGCGAGCCGTGCTGGCAGCCGTCGCCGCCGGAAAGCTTTCCGAGAGCCACCTGAAGCTCGCCGAGCGCGACGCCCGCCGCATCGAGCGGGCCAGGATGGCCTGGAGCGACCCTCTTGCTCAGCTCATCCGCGCATCCGTCGCGGCGTTTCGGGGGGATACGCGGACGGCGGTCGGCTTCCTCGCCTCCGCCGAGAGCGGATTCGAGACCACGGACGCGGGCCTCTACTGTGCGGCTGCGCGCGCCCAACGAGGGGAGCTCATGGGTGGAACAGAAGGAGAGAGGCTCGTCGCGGAAGCGGAAACGTGGATGAGGAGCCAGCGCGTCGCGAACCCCTCACGTCTCCGGAGGCTCCTCGCCCCGGGTCGGTGGACGGCCGGGAGTGCCTAGAATTCGATCACGGCGGATTGAGGTTCTGCGCTTCTCCGCTTCCTCGCTCATCCGATGTCTCCAGCCAACATAGCTGTTGTTCAAGAACGGCAGAGCCATCACCCGGTCGGCGCGCTGGTATTCGGAGGAGCCAGGCGCTGCTGATCTAGAATAACGGCGAAAGGCCGAGCGCTCCGTCCGGGACCCCGGCCATTCTCACGGGAGGGAGATGGACTTTCGGCGTGTAAGTGACCTGACCGCTCCGGACGGCCACGCAATTCCAGCCTTCCTCTTCTCGCCGGCCTCGCCTCGCGGCGGCGCAGTCGTGTGCCACGGGTACGGCGCGTCGAAGGAAGAGATGCTGGGGGTGGCGGCGGCCGTCGCGCAGAGGGGGACGGCTGCGCTCGTCATCGACCTGTGCGGTCACGGCGAGAACATGGCGCCGATCGGCCCCGGGATGCGCGAGGAGCTGGAAGCCGCGATCGCTTTCGTCCGGCGGTTCGGCAAGACGGCCGTCGTCGGCCACAGCCTGGGAGGAAGACTGGCGCTCATGTCGTCGGCGGACGTCATGGTGGCGATGGCGCCCTCCGTCATGATGCAGATGTCCCCGCAGGGCAAATGGATGTTCGAGAACCTCCCGAGCCCGGGCATCCGCGAACCCTACATGGGGTACGTCATCGAGCTGCTCGAGAAGCTGGGACCGGTGCCGTCGCACGGCCGCCCGTGCCTCCTCATCTACTCCGAGCGCGACATCATGGCGCTCCTCGAGGGCGCCGCGGACTTGCAGGCCCGTCTCCCCTCGGCCGAAAAGCGTCTCATCTCCGCGAACATCCGTAAGGACGTGCAGCACGAAAGCGGCCTCGTCCGCTACCTTCCGCGATGGTTCAACCACATGGAGCTGCGCTTCAATCTCTCGGCCCTCGAAGCAGCCAGCTCGTGGCTGGCCGATCACCTGGCAAAGTCTTAACGACCGCTCGGTGGTGCGCCCGTGGCGCAGATGCATCACAGACGCGAAGCGACGGTGTGCTAGCCTTTTTGAAACGGAGCGAAAAATGCAGTGGGAATACTTCGATCGAATGGTCGTCTTCAACGACGGGGAAGAGGGAATGGTGAGCGGGCTGGACGCCTGGATCAACGGCGCCGGGGCCGAAGGCTGGGAGCTCGTTTCCTCGGCCCCTCTCATCGCTCCGAACAAGGACGGCGTCGCCTACGGGACGATCGGCATACACCTGATCTTCAAGCGGCCTGTGACGACGGCGCAGGAGATGTGAGCGAACCATGACCGGGGCCGAGAGCGCGGCGCTGATGGAGAGCCGCTATGGCCCGCTCGGTAGCGGCGGACAGAGCCTGACGATCAAGGGCGTCGTCTATTCGGTTTCCGATCTGTTGATCCGCATGGCGCTGAACTTCGACGACAGCCGCGCCATCGACGCTCTGGAGCTGCCTGAAAGCCGCTATGCCTTCCGTTACTACGACGGGCAGGACCAGCGCGTGGTCGCCCTCGAATTCGATGCCGATTTCCGCACTCTGTCCGAGTTTCGCGCTGCCTTCCCCCGGCAGATCGGAGACGAGGAGTACTACCCGCAACACTGCGGGCATTAGGAGGCAATGAGATGGTGACCTTCGAGTACCGGTTCGACGTCCTCCCCGGGAAGCTCGACGAATATGAGAAGTACACCGCGGGCCCGGGCAAGGACATCTGGTTGAAGTTCAAAGGTGTCCAGGCGGTCCGCATCTACAAGAGCATGCTGGGAGGGTCGTCCCCGCAGCGGCTGGTCCAGGTGGACCTGGAGAGCCTCGCGGCCCTCGAGGACATCCTCTCGGATCCGGGCTTCCGGAAGGCCAAGCACACCTTCCACAGCCTGGTCACGCACGTCTCCGACTCCTTGCTCGTCCAGGTCAGCGACAAGAAGAAGTAAGCGGGCCGGAGCGGGTGTCAGGCCTTCAACCTGACACCGTTCTCCTAGCGGCGGGCGCCGGAGGAGAGCGCCTGGATGACGGCGCCCCAGTTGTCGAACCAGGTTTCGAAGGCGGCGCGCAACTGGGCCCGCCCCTGCTCGTCGGCTGCCTTGCGCAGGGCCTCCACGACCGCCGCCGTGGAGGGGCGAAGGCGGCGTTCGCCGAGCGGGGTCAGCTTCACGTAGACGAGGCGGCGGTCCCTCGATGAGCGCCGGGTGCGGACGAGCCCCGCCCGCTCCATCCGCCGGACGAGTGCGGAAGTCGTGTTCATCGTTGCGTATGTCTGGCGCGCCAGATCGCCGATGGTCAGGGGCTCGCCGAAGGGGTTGCCCGCGAGCGTGAGGAGGGCGAATTGCTGCGCGGGCGTCAGGCCGCCCTCCGTCGGCTCGGCCGTGATGGTCTTCCGGACCGACTCGAAAAAGCGCCGCAGATGGGCCATCGTGCGGTAGGACTCCGAGAGGCTCTGGCGCGTGACCATCCCCGACATTATAGGAAGGCCCAGAAACCGCTTGACTCCGGGCTGGAGGCGGGGCCTAGAATCACTCCACACGATGAATAGTCGACGACACGTAGTATCTGGCTCCGAGGGCCCGGCATGAAGGCGACGGCCGTGCCCGCCCTGCTGGCGCCCGCCGGAAGCCGCGAGGCCGTCGCGGCCGCGCTCGACGCGGGAGCAGACGCCGTGTACGTGGGCCTGAAGGGCTGGAGCCGGGGCGGGGCGCGCCGGGAGCTCGGCTGGGACGAGCTCGTCGACGCGCAGCGAGAGGCCGAATCGGCGGGACGGAGGCTGCAGGTCGCGATCAATACCATCCCGAAGCCGCAGGAGCGCGCCGAGCTCTTCGGGCGCATTCCCGCCCTCCTGGACCTCGGGATAGACGAGGTCATCGTCAACGACATCGGGATCCTGGAAGCCCTGCGACGGGGTTTCCCGGACCTCCGGCTGACAGCTGGCATCGGCTGCGGCGCGCAGACCGTCGCGGATGCCGCTTTCTTCCGGGACCTCGGCGCCCACGCCGTCGTTCTGCCGGGAACCGTGAGTCCCGCCGAGATGCGCCAGGTTAGGACAGTCCGGGGAGTCGCCGTAGAGGTCATGGTCCACATGGTCGAGGAGTTCGTCCTGCTCGGGAAGTGCTGGATGCCGAGCTTCGTGCATCTCAAGCCGTCCCCCCTTCCCGCCTTGTTCTCCCCGAAGGCCGACGCGGGCGACGCGCCGGAGGGAGCGTTCTCGGGACTGCGGCAGACGGGCAGCATGAAGCGGGGAGGTGTGGGAGCCTGCTTCAGGATCTGCCAGCAACCTTGGGAGCTCTATGCCGGCGGGCGGCGGGTGGACTCGCGCCTCTTTCCCAGCCGCCAGATCAGCCGCATTACAGAGGTCGGAGCCTACGCCGAGGCGGGCGTGGATGTCTTGAAGCTCCAGGGGCGAAGCCTACCCGTGGAGCTTCTCGCGCCCCTCGTGCGGCGCTACCGCCGAGCGATCGACGCCCGGACGGCTTTGCCCGCGGATTTGATGCGGCCGGCCGCCCTGCCGGCGACATGGGCCGTGGTCGGGCGATGAGAGAGTCATGAGCCTGTTCGAGTTGAACACGACGATCGCAAACCTCAGAGACCTTCGGGAGTCGGATCTCTCCGACTACGACGGGGTTTACCTGGGCGACATCTACTGCCGGGTCTACGAGGCAAACTTCCTGGAACACGTCGAGGACCTGACGGAAGGCCTTCGCATTCTCCGGGATCAGGGCAAGCGCGCGTACGTGACGACGTACGCGGGACCGCGCAACGACTTCCTGCCCAAGATGCGCAAGATGCTGGAAGCCTCGGCGGCGGCGGGCGCCGACGCGGTCGAGGTCCATAACCTGGGAATCCTGAAGATAGCCCACGACGAGTTCCCGGAGATCCCTGC
>DATIRW010000117.1:0-3328 GCA_035469365.1 Thermoanaerobaculia bacterium | reverse complement strand
CCGAGCGGAGCAGTCCCGCCACCGAGTCGGCGGTCGAGGCCGCGGCGCCGCGGCTCTCGGCCACGAAGCGCCGGGCGCGATCGCCCCGCGCCGACGCGGCAGCCGGGTCCTTGACCGCGCGGTCGAACGCGCGCCCCAGTTCCCGCGTGTCCGCGACGCACTCGAGGATACCGAGGCGTTGCCCGGCCCGCGTGATCTCCCGGAAGTTTCCTGTATTGGGGCCGACGAGGACCGCGACGCCCTGGGCCCACGCCTCGATCGGATTGTGGCCGCCGGTCGCGACGAGACTGCCGCCGAGGAACGCGAGGAACGCCTCGCCGTAGAGCGATGCCAGCTCGCCGATCGAGTCGAGAAGATAGACGAGGGATTTGTGATTTGTCGCGGCGGGATCGGGGGAGGAGCGGCGGACGACGGTGAATCCGGAGGATTCGATCAAGCGCGCGACGCCGTCGAAACGTTCCGGGCGGCGGGGAGCGAGGACGAGAAGCGGGCGGGGATCGAGCCCTTTCCAGGCCTCGAGGACCATCTGCTCTTCCCCTTCGCCCGTCGAGGCGGCGACGAGAATGGGCCGGCCCGCGGCGGCGGAAGAGAGACGTGCCGCGTCGGCGAAGGGCGGCGCCGGCGCCAGGTCGTACTTGATATTGCCCGTCACGAGAATCCGTTCGGGCCGGGCACCCAGCCGCTCGATTCTCCTCGCGTCCTCTTCGGTTTGCATGGCGAAGAGAGAGACGTTGCCGAGGACGCGGCGAAACCATCCGCGCAGAAGAAGGTAGCGCCGGAAAGAGCGGTCGGAGATGCGGCCGTTGACAAGGGCGACGGGCACGCCCCGGGCCCGCGCCCGTTCGAGCACGAGCGGCCAGAGCTCCGTCTCGGTCAGGACGATCAGCCCCGGCCGGACGGCCGAGAGCGCCTTCTCGACGGGTCCGGCGAGGTCGAGCGGGAAGGAGAAAACCGCAATGGACTGTCCGGCGACGCGGCGCGCGGCCTCCAGACCGGCCGCTGTCGTCACCGAAAGACCCAGCCGGGCGCCGGGCAACTTCCGGGAGAGGGCAGCCAACAGGTTGCAGGCGGCGCCCACCTCTCCCACCGACACCGCGTGGACCCAAATGCCGCCATCCAGATCGGGATAGGGCGCGAGTCCCAGCCGGCCTCGGATGTCGCCGAGCCGCCGCCGGCCCAGGGCTGACCGGACGAGCGCGTAGGGGGAGTAGGCGATGAGTGCCAGAACCGATAGAACGCGGTAGAGGAACATTCCGGCCCAATTATCGCCGAGGCGGTTGATGCGCAGGGCTCTGAATTTCGGGCTTTGGACTTACAATTCAAGGGTTTATGTTCCGCAAGAAACCTCCAACGGACGCCGGGCCGCCTCCGTATAAGGAACGAATGGAGCTCGTTTACAGCGAGGACCGCCGCCGCCAGGAGACCAGGGAACTTCCGGACCGGGACCTCGCCCTCCAGGCCCGCGGGGGAGACATGGTGGCGTTCGAGGCCCTCGTCCTGCGCAAGACGCCGGCCGTCATCTCCGTCGCCCGCCGCATCGTGGGCAACGTCGAGGATGCCAGGGACGTGGCGCAGATGGCCTTTCTGCGCGTCTGGGAGCAGCTCTCCCGGTACGACGAGACGTACTCCTTCAACACCTGGCTCTACCGGATCGCCACCAACCTGTCGATCGACTTCCTGAGGAGCTCGCGCAGCCGCGAGAGGGCCCACACGGCGACGCTCCACCTGGTGCGCCTGCGCGAGAGCGAGACAGGCAACGAGACGTCCAGAGCCGCGGAGGACGACTCGGCCTCGCGTCTTTTCCAGCGAGTCTCGCGACGGCTGACCGGAAAGCAGAAGGCGGCCTTCGTCCTCCGCGAGATGGAAGACCTGGAGACGAGCGAGATCGCGGCGATCCTGAACTGCGGCGAGTCCACCGTGCGCAACCACCTTTTCAACGCGCGGAAGGTCCTTCGCCGCGAGATCGAGAGGATCTCGCCGGGCCTCCACCGTGCGGCTCCCAGGCCGGATGAGGAGAAGTCGTGACTCTCTCCTGCGATCAGGCCCGGGAGCGATTCGGGGGCTACCTGGACGAGAGCCTCGCTGCCTGGGAGCGCCGCGGGATGCGCGAGCACCTGGGGACCTGCGCCGCCTGCCGTGAAGCGGCGGCCGCTCGCGATCCGCTGCTCGCCTTCTCCACGGCTCGTACGGCACCCGTCTCTCCCGAAGAGACCGGCCGGGTCCTCGCGGCGGTGCGCGCGGGCATCGCGCTCCGAGAGGTGCAGGAGCGGCTGGATGCGCCGGCCGTCCGGCGGCGCGTCGGCGCTCTCGCGTCGGCCGCGGCCGCCCTGGCCCTGACCCTGCTCGCGCCCGGGAAGGCGGCGTATCGTGCGCCTTCGCCGTCCTCCGCCCCGCTGGCTGAACGCGAGACGGTGAAGTCGAGCTTCGCACCGGCCACCAATCCCGCGCCACTGCCGGACATCCTCGAGAAGAGGGACGGGACGGAGAAGTATCCGGCGGACGCCACCATCTACGAATTGAACCCGGGGGCCGGACAACCCCGTGTCGTCTGGATCGTGGATCGCTCGATCGACATTTAGAGATTGAAAGATTGAGAGATTGAAGGACTGAAGGATTGAGCGCCGTGCTCAATCCGACAACCGTCAATCCATCAATCTTTCAATCATTTGGGGTTTTCATTCGAGTGAGAAAAGGAATTCTCTTCGCGGCCATCACGGCCATTTCGCTGACCGCGCTGGCGGTCCCGGCGGCCGAGCCCGTTCCCGGGAGCGCGGCGGCGGCCGACGTTTCCGTGCGCGTCTTCGTGTTGAAGTACCGGCGAGT
Source organism: Thermoanaerobaculia bacterium (assembly GCA_035469365.1). Classification (GTDB taxonomy): domain Bacteria; phylum Acidobacteriota; class Thermoanaerobaculia; order UBA5066; family Gp7-AA6; genus JAWOLE01. Next base: position 505 of record DATIRW010000117.1, on the reverse strand, counting down.
GGAGGAGGCGGCGCTGCTCATCCGGCCGCACCTGTCCGAGTCCGCCTCGGTCACGCTGACGCCGAGACTGAACGCCATGACGATCACGGACCGGGAGGAGAGCTTGAAGACGGTCGCGAAGGTGATCGCCGACTTCGATGCTCCTCCGCGCGGCTTCAGCTTCGCCGTCAAGCTCGTGCGGGCGCGGACGGACGCGCCGGCCGGCACGATCTCGCAGGAGATCGGAGGCCTGGGGGCGAAACTGAAGTCCATGTTCCAGTTCAACGACTATGCGCTGCTCGATTCGGCGGTGATCCAGGGGGTGGAAGGGCGGCCGCTCTCCTACCGCCTTGGGGACGAGTACGTCCTGACGTTCTCCATCGGCGCCGCCGGTTCGGGTGAGGAGCTCCTCCTCTCTCCGTTCGCGCTCTCGCGCCTCAAGAAGGACGAACAGGGCCGGCCCTACACGGTTCCGCTCTACCGGGCGGCCATCACGGTGACGCTCAACCAGACGCTCGTCGTCGGG
>DATIRW010000116.1:0-13020 GCA_035469365.1 Thermoanaerobaculia bacterium | reverse complement strand
AGATCATCCAGGTCTCCGGCGCCTCCTGCGCCGTCCTCTACCTGCCCGAGCCGGACGGGCAATTCCTGCCGGCCGTGTCCCTGGGAGGCACCGAGGGGGAGGAGAGGATCGGGCGGGAGGAAGCCCGCCGCGCGGCGCAGGAACGCCGGCCGATCTTCCTCTCGGTTGATCCCCGGACACCGGCCATCAATCTGTACGACGGGAGGATTCTTCCGCGGGAGACGGTCACCATTCCGCTCGTTTACTTCGACCACGTCGTCGGCGTGCTGTCGCTGGGAGCCGCGCAAACGTTCACGGCGCCGGCACGGAACGCTCTCTCCGCCATCGCGCCGTCCCTCGCCGTCGCCCTCGCCAACGCCTCGGCCAACGAGCGGGTCGCCGAACAATCGCGCCGCCTGGCCGAACAGAACGAGCTGCTCGAAGAGCAGCGCAGCCGCATCGCCCGGACGGCGGAGGAGCTCCAGCGCGCCTCCGCCTTGAAGGACCGCTTCCTGGCCTCGGTCTCGCACGAGCTGCGCACCCCGATGACCGTCATCCTGGGTTTCACGGGGGCACTCCTGCGCGGCGCCCAGGGGGAGTTGAACCCGGAGCAGAAGCAGAGCCTCGAGCGCGTCCAGCGCAACGCGAAGATGCTGCTGGGTCTCATCAACGACGTGCTCGACATCTCCAAGATCGAAGCGGGGAAAATGGAGATCAGCCGCGAGACGATCGAGGTCGGCGTCCTCTTGAACCAGATCCGGAGCGACTTCGCGCAAGCCGCCGCGAAGAAGGGGCTCAAGCTGACGACCGAAGCGGCGCCGAGTCTCGGCCGCGTCACGAGCGACGCCTCGCGGCTGACACAGATCCTCGCCAACCTCGTCGGAAATGCCCTGAAGTTCACCGACCGGGGATCAATCCTCGTCCGCGCGGAACCGCGCGAGCACGACCGCTGGGCCCTGATCGTGGAGGACACCGGCATCGGCATTCCGGAAGAGGAGCACGAAACGATCTTCGAAGAGTTCCGCCAGGGCGAGCCGGAGGAACACCACGGCCGCGGCGGAACGGGCCTGGGCCTGGCAATCGTGCGCAAGCTGATCCTCGCTCTGGGCGGCACGATCTCCGTGGAAAGCGCCCGCGGAAAGGGAGCGCGGTTCACCGTGCTGCTGCCCAGGGACCTGCCGGCCGAGTCGGCGGCGCCCTCCCCGGATTTCCCCGCGCTTTCCGCCTCCCCGGACGGCCAGAAGACCGTCCTCATCGTGGACGACGATGAGGGAGTGCGCGAGTTCCTGGCGCTTGAGTTGAAGACCTACGGTTTGAAGATCCTCCAGGCGACCGACGGCCGGAAGGGCCTCGAGATGGCGAAGAAGGAGAGACCCGACGCCATCCTCCTCGATGTCCTCATGCCGGAGCTCGACGGGTGGGAGACGTTGCGGGCCTTGAAACAACTCAAGGAGACGCGCTCGATCCCGGTCGTCATCCTCTCGATCGTCGAGAACCGCGCCTTCGGCATATCGCTGGGCGCCGTCGAGCACCTCGTCAAGCCCGTGGAGCGGCCGGCGCTGCTTCTGGCGCTGACCAGGGCCGGAGTGCTCGCGACAAAGGGACATGTCCTCGTCGTGGACGACGACGCGGACGTGAGGGCGCTTCTCGAACAGGAGCTCGTCGCGGCGGGCTACCGCGCGAGGACGGCGGCGGGAGGCATGGAGGCCCTGGAGCTCGCCCGGCGCGAACGCCCGAGCGCGGTCCTGCTCGATCTGATGATGCCGCCTCCCGACGGGTTCGAAGTCCTTTACCGGATCCGGCAGGACCCTCTCCTGCGGGATCTCCCGGTCATCATCGTCACCGCCCGGGAGCTGACTGCGGCCGACGAAAGGATGCTCAACCACTCGGCCCGGCGCATCATCCGGAAAAGCTCCGACAGCGCTCAGCTCATCGAAGAAGTCCTCGAGACGTTGAGGGCCGGTTGATGGCCAGGATTCTCGTCGTGGAGGATTCTCCCGACATCCGCGCGCTCATCCGGATGCTCCTCGAGCCGGCCGGACACGAGGTGCGGACGGCCGCGGACGGCCGCGAGGCGGTCGAGGCTGCGCGCCGCGAGCGGCCCGATCTCGTGCTGATGGATCTTTCTCTTCCCGTCCTCTCGGGCTGGGAGGCCACGCGCCAGATCAAGAGCGACACGGCGACGTCCCACATCACGGTCGTCGCGCTCACCGCGCACGCGATGCAGGGGGACCGGGACCGCGCGCTGGCGGCCGGCTGCGATGGGTTCCTTGCCAAGCCGATCGACGAAGAGACGTTCGCGAGCGAGGTGGATTCCTGGCTTCGCCGGGGCAGGAAGGAGAGAACCGGCCAGGCCGCCGCCTCCTCCTCGACGGCGGTGCCTCCCGAGGACGCTTCCGAGAAACACGGCCGTGTTCTGGTGGTGGACGACAATCCGGAAGTCGCCGACCTGATCCGGGCCGATCTCGAAGTGGACGGGAACGAGGTCGTCGCGGTCGGAAGCCTGGCGGAGGTCTCGTCCCTCTTCACCCAGAACAGTCAATTCGATCTCGCCGTCGTCGACGTCATGCTGGGAAGGGACTCCGGCTACGAGCTCACGGGCGAGCTCATCGCGCGCTCGGGCGAATACCTTCCGGTTCTGCTCGTGACCGCGGGTACGATCGACAGGGAACGGGGCTACGCCGCGGGCGCCGACGACTTCATCGGCAAACCGATCGAGAGCGCGGAGCTGCGAGCCCGTGCCCGTTCCCTGATTCGCATCGGCCGCGCGATCCGCGAGCAGGGACGCGCGATCAAGGAGCGCGCGGAGGCGTACGAGAAGCTTGCCGAGCTCGACCGGCTGAAGTCCGATTTTCTCTCTACGGTCTCGCACGAGCTGCGCACGCCGCTGAACACGATCATCCTGCTCTCCCACGTCATCGAACGGGAGGGCACGACGCCGGCGGACGAGGAGCGGCGCCTGCACGACATCGCCGTCATCCGCGAGAGCGCGGAGACCCTGCTCCGCATGATCAACAACATCCTCGACCTCGCCAAGATCGAAGCGGGCCAGCGGGACCTCTATCCCCAGAAGGTGGAGCTCTCCCCCTTTCTGCGAGAGATGGCCGACATGCTCGAGCCCCAGGCGCGGTTGAAGTCGATCGACCTCCTCCTCGATGTCTCCCCCGGGCTGCCCGAGACGGCCGTGCTCGACCGGGAGAAGCTCTCGCGCGTGCTCTTGAACCTCCTCTCCAACGCGGTCAAGAACACGAATAAGGGACGCGTCGTCCTGCACGCGTCGCCGTGGCAGGAGTCCATCGCGTTCGAGGTGGAGGACACCGGCAGCGGGATACCGCCCCACCTCGTCGCGGCGGCGTTCGAGCCTTTCCGCCAGATCCGCACCGGTTCGGACGATTCCGGACGCGGCACCGGGCTCGGGCTCCCGATCTCCAAGCAACTCGTGGAGGTCATGGGAGGCGACCTCCTGTTCGACAGCCGCGTGGGGAAGGGCACGAGGGTCTCCTTCATACTGCCGAGCCTCGAGGAACCGACGGACACCGAACCTCCCGCGGCGCGCGAGACGGGCCCCGCGGGCGCGCCGGCGGGAGCCGAGGTGTCGAGCAAGCCGCGGCGGATCCTCGTCGTCGAGGACGATGACGCCTCGCGCTACGGATTGAAGAGCCTGCTCGAAACGGAAGGGTACGAAGTCCTCGAAGCCGCTTCGCTCTCCCAGGCCGAGGACGCGCTCCGCGACGGCCGGCCGGACCGGCCGGACATCGCCATCCTGGACGTCACGCTCCCCGACGGCGACGGCGCCGAATGGGTGAGGCTCGCGCGAAAGAAGGGCCGTCTCGGATTCCCCGTCATCGCGTTGACCGGCGTCACGGCCGACGAGGACCGGCGGCGGATCGAACAGTCCGGCGTCTGCGCTCTGCTGCAGAAACCCGTGGACATCCCTCTTCTCTTGAAAGCCCTGAAGGACTGCCAGGAAGAGAAGAATCCGTAGAAACTACGCGAGCACGTCTCGCCGCAGGAACACCACGAACGCAGCCAGGACACCGGCGGCGGCCCAGACCGTGAGGACCGCCACCGCGAAACCGATCGTGATGCCGGGAATGGGCGGGGGCGAGCCGGAGTAGTAGTCGGGAAGCGGGAGATTCGTCACGAAAAGGTACTTCTGCGCCTCCCACGACGGGGCCACCCGCGGCAGGATCGTTCCGGCGATGAGCGCCGCGAACATCGTCCCCATGGCGGCGGCTGTCGAGCGCAGCAGAACCGACGTCAGGAGCGCCAGGGCCCCGACCGAAAGAGCCGCGAACCAGGCCAGGCCGAACACGAGGAGCGCGTCCTTCCAGAGGACGAGAGAACGAACCGTCGTGACGTCGAACGCGTCGCCGCCGGTCAAGCGAAAACCCGTCAGGACCGGAGCGCCCCATCCGCGGTAGCCGAACGCCGCGCCTCCGAAGGCGTAGGCGACGACTCCTCCGGCAAGCACCATGAGGGTGATCGCGAGAACGAGAGCGGCGAGCTTGGACGCCAGCACGGCGGAGCGGGAGACCGGCCGCGTCAAGAGGAGCTTGATCGTCCCCTGCGAGAACTCCGAGGACACGATGTCGGAGCCGAAGACCAGGGCCAGCAGCGGCAGGAGCAGGTAGCTCGAAGCGTTGGCGAAGAGCCGGACGAAGAGCGGCCCGCTGATCGCGTCGGGGTCCACGTCGCGGTCCACGTGATACTGGAGCCGGGCCATCTCGAAACGCGTCCAACGTTCGGCGGTCCTGGGCATCCTTCCCGAGCGCACCTGGTTCTGCATGCGGGCGATCCGCTCCTGGACGCGCACGCGCCAGTTCTCCTTGCCGAGGAAGCGTTCGCGCCCCTTGATCTGCGCGAACACGATCAACCCGATCAGCGCGACCAGAATCAGGAGCACCACGCGAAAGCGGCGGCGCTTCAGAAGCTTCAGCACCTCGTTCTCGACAAGGGGAAGAAATCTCATTCGTTCATCCTTTGCTTCGACGGGTGAGTGACGATTGAATAATTGATCGATTGATCGATTGATCGGGCTGTCGGTGCTTAACCGTCAATCTTTCAATCCTTCAATCTTTCAATCCTTCAGACTGTTTCTCCTCCCGTTATCTCGAGAAAGACCTCTTCGAGAGAAGAGGCTCTTGGCTCGACGCTGTAGATCTCGATTCCTTCCCGCGCGAGCGCCGCGACGGCCAGAGGAAGCGTCTCTCTTGGAATCCGGGCGTCCACGGTCTCCTCGTTCTCGACGAGGGGAACCTCCCCGCCGGCAAAGGGGAGAAGAACTTCCGCGGCCCGGGCGGCGGGGCGCACGCGCCATCGAGTCGCGCCGGAAGAGGAGCGGTCGAGCAGCTCCCGGACCGGGCCCGTGGCCAGCGCCCGGCCGCGGTGGATGATCGTGACCCGGTCACACATCTGCTCGACTTCGGACAGGAGATGGCTCGAGACAAAGACGGCGATGCCCCGCTCCGCGGCGAGCAAGCGGACCAGGCGCCGGATCTCGCGGATGCCCGCGGGATCCAGCCCGTTGGCCGGCTCGTCCAGGATGAGCAGGTCCGGGGCGCCCAGGAGCGCCTGCGCGATGCCGAGACGCTGGCGCATCCCGAGGGAATAGGTTTCGACTTTCTCCTCCAGCCGCTCCTCCAGCGCCACGAGCCTCGCGAGCTCCGGAATTCGCTCCTGCGCCGCGCCGGGGAGCATCCGCGCGAAATGCAGCAGGTTCTCGCGCCCGGTCAGGTAGCCGTAGAGGTCCGGCGATTCGACGATCGAGCCGACGTGCGCCATGGCCCGGGCAAATTCGCGCGACAGATCGAAGCCCCGTATGCGTACGCGTCCGCGGTCCGGCCGCGCCAGACCGACGAGCATCCGGATCGTGGTCGTCTTGCCCGCGCCGTTGGGCCCCAGGAACCCGAAGACCTCTCCCGCATAGAGATCGAAGGAGACATCGACGACGGCCTGCCGCCGCCCGAAGCTCTTCGTGAGGCCTTGCGCCGATAAGACGACGTGCCGGGAAGGGGTGACTGGGGGACTGGGCGACTGGGGGACTGGGGGAATGTCGAACTGGGCTTCTCCCAGTCTCCCCGTCTCCCCGTCTCCCCGTCTGTCGTTGCCGGACAGGATCCCCTCCTCGCCAATTACGTATTATCCGGGCAAATGGCGAGGTCGCTGTCCCGGCTCTGGCTCTGGCGCCTTCCCGCCGCGATCGCGGTTCTGGCGGCTCTTCTCTTCGCGGGCGGTTTTGTTCTCGCGCTGCGCGGCTCCCTCGGCGAGCCCATCGGAGAGTCTCCCGCGCCGCCGGCGTCGAAGCCGGTCCGCGTGAAGCCGCCGGGCCGCCGCATCCTGCTCGTGCTCGGGGATTCTCTGGCTCGCGGAACAGGAGACGAGACCGGGAGGGGCTACGCGTCAAACGTTCTCGAGTCGGTCAGGAAGGGGGGAGCCGCCGACATGGCGAACCTCGCGGTGGACGGAGCCGAGTCGAACGACGTCGCGCGCGTCCTCGAGAGCGAAAACGTCGGGAGACTCGCCGCCTCGGCGGACTGGATCCTGCTGTCGGTGGGCGGCAACGACCTTTCGCACGCCGTTTCGCGCGAGACGGGAACGGCCGCCTCCGCTCTGGACGCGATCTCCGCGGCGCGTTCCCGATACGCGGGCAATCTCCGCCGCATCCTCTCGCGGCTGCGGGAGGTCAATCCCCTCTCCCCCATCTACGTCCTCGGGCTCTACGATCCTTTCACGCAAGAGGCCTCCCTGACCCGCGTTGGCTCCTCGGTCATCCTCGGCTGGAACAACCTCATCGAGGAAACCGCTCTCTCCTTTCCGCAGGTCTTTGTCGTTCCGACCTTCGATCTCTTCTACGGACGCGCCGACCGTCTGGGGGCCGATCACTTTCATCCCAACGCCAGGGGCCACGAGGCGATCGCGCAGCGCATCATCCAATTGCTCCCGCCGCCAACATAAAAAAACCGCCCCGTTTTCGCGAGGCGGTCGGAGAATCCGGAGTTCTCTCGTTACCAGCGGTGGCCGTGCGAGGAATGCCGGTGATCCCAATCGTGCCGGGCAAAGGCGCGCCCGTAGTATCGGTAGGGACGGACGTATCGATATCCGTAGTTGCGGACGATCGGCGTCCCATACACGATCGGATTGCCGGCGATGATCCAGCGGGAACCGTACCGTCTACAGGGAATCCAGCGCGAGTCGTACACGAACCCGTAGCCATAATCCGCGCTCAGGTAGACCCGTCCGACGTAAGGCGCCGGAACATACGCGCCCACGACCGGCGCGAACGGGGCGCCAACGCCGATCGAGAAGGAACCGTGAGGACCGTGAAACGTGCCTCCGAACGCGACCTGCGCCTTCGCGGTGGCCGGCGCCAGGAGCAGAACGATCGCGATCGCGGAAGCGACGAGCATCAGACTCTTTTTCATGATCACCTCCTCCGCGGTTACGCCGCGGCCACAATACCTGATCGCAAAGCCGGTGCCAGGCCCAGCCCACAGAAAAAAAAGGACTTAGCTAATAACAGTGTCCTTTCAGGGAGACACCGATTACCCCACGCAGAACAACCAGCAGCGTGTCTGGTGATCGTCGTGCTGGCCCCGGTCGCGGCGCGAGAAGTCTCAGCTGCGGATGCGCCGGAGGAATCGAACCAGGCCCATGACCAGCGAGACGACCGAGGCCGCCCTTCCGAGCTGAGCCGAAAGCGAATTCTTGCCGAAGAGCCTGTAAAGGACGGTGCCGGTCACGGCGATGCCCGTCGCGAGGAGACTCGCCGTCCTCCACTGCGCTTTCCGGCGCGCGACCTCCGCGCGGATCTCGATTGTCGCGGCCGCCAGCTCCTCGCGCTCCTGTCTCCCGCGGGTAACGAGAGCGGCGATCCGATCCTCCGAGCCGGTCATTCCGATCCCGCCCGGAATCGCGCCTCGAGATCGTCGCGGAGGGCTTGCGATTGGGCAAACTCCGTTTCCCTCTGCGGAGCGGGGGGACCCGGCGGCTCCGGTTTCACGCTCGACTGCAGAGCGGTCCAGTCCTTGCGAATCTCCTCCGACGTGACCGGAAAATCAAACGGCTTGACGCGCGAAAGCGCCTTCGTCCCGAAGAGGCCAGCCGCCACGGCGACCCCGGCGAACAGCGCGAACGCCGCCAGGACCCCCCAGACGGGGCTGCCGAGGAGTGCGGAGAGAAGAACCGCGATCCATGCCGTGAAGAGGAGGAGGGCCATGCCAGCGAACGCCAGGGCCACGACCAGGCCGATGACTCCGCGCGCCAGAAAGGCGCCTTTGGCGCCGAGCTCTTCGCGAAAGATCGCCGCGCGCGTAGAGAGCAGCCGCCGCCCGGCTTCCAGAAACGCCTGAAGCCTGCGGGACCACGTTTCCCGTTGTGTTTCGTCCGACTCGCCTTCGCCGTTTCTCATCGCGTTCCCTTCGCACGCTTGCCAGAAGCCGTCTCGAGCGGTCCGACGGCGATTCCTTCCTGCTGAAACCGTTCTCGGATCCGCCGGGCGATCCCGGGAGCCCCGGGCGTGTCTCCATGCAGGCAGATCGTGTCCGCCCGGACATCGATTCGCGAGCCGTCCCGCGCCAGGACAAATCCGTCCCGCGCAAGGTGCACGGCCTGCTCAGCCGCTTCCTCCGGATCTGTCAGGAGCGCTCCCTTCTCCGAGCGCGGCACGAGCGTGCCGTCAGAGCAATACCGCCGGTCGGCAAAGGCTTCGGCCGCGACGGGAAGACCTTCCTCGCGAGCCGCCTCGAGCATCCGCGATCCCGGCTGGCCGACCACGACGAGGCCCGGCCCCGCCCTGTGCACGCCTCTGGCGATGGCGCGCGCGACCTCGGCGGACTCACCTGCGGCGTGATAGAGCGCGCCGTGGGGCTTGACGTGCTTCAAGGCCGCGCCGCGCGAGCGGACGAAGCCCTCCAGGGCCGCGATCTGGTAGAGCACGAGACTCTCGACCGCCTCGGAAGGCATCTCCATCCGGACCCGCCCGAAATTCTCGCGATCGGCGTAACCGGGATGCGCACCTACCGAGACTCCGCGTGCGAGCGCCTCCGCGACGGTCGTGTCCATCACGGCCGGGTCTCCCGCGTGGAGCCCGCAGGCCACGTTGGCGGAGGTCAGATACGGCAGGAGGGCTCGATCGTCCATCCCTTCTCCGACATCGGCGTTCAGGTCCACCGACATGATCAGGTGATCCTAACCCGAGCCGCGAGGGCATCGGCGAGGGTGACCTCCGCAAAGCGCAGGAGAGTCCCGGGCAGGGCCTGCGCGACCAGCGGGAAATCGGCTTCGATGACCGTCGCGATCTTGGCGTACCCGCCCGTGATCGGCCGGTCGGGCCCCAGGATGATGGGTTGGCCGTCCCCGGGGACCTGGATACCGCCGAGCGCCGTCCCCTCGGGCGGGATGTCGGGGCTCCGCCGGGCGGCGATTGCCGGCCCTTCCAGCCTGACCCCGCGCCGGTCGCTCGCCGCCGACACCCGAAAACGATTGTCGAGAAACGCCGCGAGTCCCTCGTTCTCGAAATAATCCCTCTGAGGACCGGGAAGAACACGGATCACGACTTCCTTACCCGCTTGCGCCGGGCGCAGCGCTGGTACGGCAGTTCCCATGCTCTGGGCGCGCGGCGGAGCGGCAAAAACAAGCTCCCCGGAAACGAGCCGACGGGAAGAGTGCGGCTGACCGGTTCGAGCCAGGCCGCCGGCCACGCACAGATAGGCACGCATTCCCCCGCCCAGGGGGCCCAGGCGCAGCCGGTCGCCGATCCGGACTCGGCGCAGGGCCCCGGCAGCGACGGGTCTGCCGTTGACCTCCGGCTCGAGCCAAGTTCCAGAAAGAGCGACCGACGCCTCCGCGAGGACCTCGAGCTCCGGCCCGACCAGAGTCATCTCCAGAGCCGGAGCCGACGGAGGGTTGCCGACCGCCGCGTTGCCGCCTGCCAGAGCCTCGAGATCCATCGCGCCGCCCGGCGGCGCGCCATAGACCGCCCATCCGCGGCGCGGGCCCCCCTGAACGCTCGTGAAGACACCCGGGGCGGTAACGCGAAAAAGAGAGAGAGCCGAGGCGCCGGGGCCCTCGGCTGGATCAGCCCGCTCGAGGACCAGCCGCCGGCGCTCGAATTCCTCCCGTCCGATGGGCTGAAAGCGGACGCTGTCGCCAGGCAGGAGAAGCGCGGGAGGATTGCGTCCCGCGTTGAAGAGCCGGACCGGCGCCCGGCCGATGAGTCTCCATCCGCCAGGCGTCTCTTCCGGATAGATGCCGGTGTAGGTCCCACCGATTCCGACGCTGCCGGCCGGCACCCGGGTCCGCGGCGTCGCCAGCCGCGGCGCGTGAAGCTCCTCCGGGAGTCCCGTCATATACGGGAAGCCGGGGGCGAATCCCAGAAATGCCACGCGGTAACGCGCCTGCGCATGCCGCCCCGCGAATTCCTCGCGAGTGAGGCCGGCGCCCCGGGAGAGCTCTTCTAAGTCCGGACCCGTTCCCGGTTCCGCATCGTAGAGGACGGGAATCTCAAGAGCGCGCTGGACGTCCATTGCTCCTCGTCCTTCGCCGGCGCCGCTGCGTATCTCTTGCGCGAGCCGCCGTCGGGCGAGCTTCCCCGGGTCGAAGAGCACCAGCAGACTGCGCGCCCCCGGCACCGCGTCGAAGAACCCCGCCGGCGCGCGTGTCGTGAGAGATCGGGCAACCGCGACCGCTCTCTGATTCGCCTCCTCCTCCGACGCCTCGGGATATTCGACGAGAACCGCTCCCTCCGCCACATCGCGGAGGATCATCCCCGAACGGCAGACTGCTTCTGACGCCTCCAGAGGAAATAAACCGGCACGCCGCTCAGCACGATCAAGTATCCCGGCCACGTCGTGCGGGGATTACCTGCGAGAAGGAGGGCAATGAGAGTGAGCCCGGCGGCGGCGTAGAGGAGCGGCAGGTATGGATATCCGGGAGCGCGGAAGGGCCGCGGCAGATCGGGTCTGCGCAAGCGGAGAACGATGACGGCCACGACGAGCAGAACGAAGAAGAGGAGGTCCGCCGAGATCACGTATTTCAGCAGATCGCTGTAGCTTCCCGAGAGCACCAGGACCGCGGACCAGAAGGCCTGCGCCCAGAGGGCGTTGCCGGGGACCGCCGCGGCGTTCAACCGCTCGAGACCCCGGAAGAACATGCCGTCCCGCGCCATCGCGAACGAGACGCGCGCGCCCGAGAGGATCAGGCCGTTGACGCAGCCGAAGGTCGAGACCATGATCGCGGCCGCCATCACCGCCGCCGCGCCGGACCCGAAGAGCGATGTCGCCGCCGCCGTCGCGACGCGGTCCTCGGGGGCATGCTGGAGCTCCCCAAACGGCAGAACCTTGAGATACGAGACGTTGGCAAGAACGTAGATCACCGTCACGAGGAGACAGCCCACGAGGAGCGCCCGCGGAAGGGTCCTGCCCGGGTCCCGGACCTCCTCTCCGGCGAAGGTCACGTTGTTCCAGGCCGACTGGGAAAAAAGCGGTCCCACCATCGCCGTTGCCAAAGCCGCGACGAGCGTCAGGCCGACTCGTTGCTCTCCCGCGGGAGACAGCGCCTTCCAGAAGTCCCCCGAGGTCAATGCCAGTGATCCCGCGCGGCCCAGAGCGAGTCCGAGCCCCGTCAGCGCGAAGAGCGCCGCGAACTTGGCGAAGGTGAAGATGTTCTGCGTTCGGGTCCCGGTCTTCAACCCCGTCGCGTTGGACGCGGTCAGGATCGCGATGACGAGAAGTCCGACTGCCTGGACCGCGGAAACTGAGAACCGCCCGATGGAAAGAATCTTGTTGCCTCCCGAGATCGCCGGCCAGAGAACGCCCAGGAACTTCGCGAAGGCGACCGCCACCGCCGCGATCGTGCCCGTCTGGACCACGAGGAACATCGTCCATCCGAAGAGAAACCCGAAGACCGGCCCGTAGGCCTCCCGAAAGAAGACGTACTGCCCGCCGGCCTTCGGCAGCATGGCCGCCAGCTCCGCGCAGGAGAGCGACGCCATCATCGTCAGGGTGCCGGCGATGGCCCAGGCCGCCAGCAGCCACCCCGGCGACCCGACGACGCGCCCGCTCTCCGCGGAGACGATGAAGATGCCCGACCCGATCATCGAGCCGACGACGAGAGTCGTCGCGTCCACGACTCCGATACCCCGCAGCAGATGCGTCTGTGATGTCAGGTCTGATCTCGGCCGGCAGGAGGATCGGGAGCCCGGCGCAGGAGCCTTTGCTCGACGTACATGAGGCCGCGCAGCGTGACCAGGGCAAGGACGGTGGCGCCGACGGCGAGCACGAACTGACGCAGGCCGACGGCCGAGCCCACGGCCGCCGAGAAGAGCATCGCGGCGGCGGTTGTCAGGCCCTCGATGTGCCCGACGTCGGAGCGCCGGATGATCGTGCCGGCTCCCAGGAATCCCACGGCCATGACGACCGCCGTGATGACCGGGACGGGGTCGGCGCGCACGAGCGGTGAGATCGCGGGAAGCAGGAACCGGTGGAGGAGCGCGTCCACCAGGCCCACCAGCATCGCCGCCGAACCGGCGACCAGCATGTGGGTGCGCAGGCCCGCCGACTTGTGCGCAAGCTCGCGCTCGAGCCCCAGCAACGCGCCGAGCGCCATCGCCAGCGCGACCTCTCCCAGCATCTCGAACTGCGATCCGATGGACACGGCCTTCGCTTTCCGCTGGAGCTTACTCCAGGGTTCGACAGACAGCTCCGGGCCGTCGCTGGTCGCTCAGTCGCAGGTAGAGCGAGGCGACAGATTCTCCGTGGCGTGCTCCTTCGCTCATCGCCTCCTCCGGGACGCATCCCGCCGCCGGGGCTCGCAGTTCAGCTTATGCCGAGGTGTGAGGGCCGACGGGTGGCGCCGGACGGAGACCTCGCGCGCGGGCGGAGGAGCTCTCCCTTGGTCCGACTCCATCCGGCAGCCGCAGTCCGCGCGCGAGGTGGACGGCGACAGGACCCGGCGGCCCGACCTTTTAGCCAATCTCTTCTTGAGGCACTCTTCCGAGATCCGTTACCCGCTCCATGGGGCTGATCTCCTTTTTTGTCAATG
>DATIRW010000115.1:0-19899 GCA_035469365.1 Thermoanaerobaculia bacterium | reverse complement strand
CGGCCGTTCTTGTCCGGCGGCGCGGCGTAGAGGAAACGCCCTCCGCCATAGGTCTCGACACCGTTGGTCAGGTCGCCGAAGATGAGAAAGAGATCCTCGGTCCCCGATTCGGTGACCGCGTCGATGCGAAGCTCCTTGCCTTCGAGCTCGAAGACGACAGCGCCCGGAGTCTTCTCCTGCTCGACGGAGCCGAGGATGTTGGGGACGGAGATCGTCTTGCCCGCCGGAGAGGCAACAAAGCGCGCGTCGAAGCGCCACTTCAGATCGATCGGGTAGCTGTCGATGCCGTGAAAGGCGAGGAGCGCCGGGTTGCGGCTGTCCTTGACCCGGACGCCCAGGCGTTCCCCCCTCTTGATCAGAAAGAAGCTGACACTCCCGTGCTTCACGACCGTCGGTTCACCCTCCGCGTCCGACCGGAGCGTCATCGTCGTGACTGGGCGTCCGCCGGCCTCGAGACCGGCCTCCGGCTCGGCTCGGAGGGTGACGACCCCGCGCGAGAGGTCGAGGGAGCCCATGGGCACGCCGGACGCCGCTTCGGAGAAAACGATGCGATTGGTCTTCGGCTCGCTGCCGAAACTGTTCCGTCCCTCCCGCAGCCAGAAGAGGCCGACGAGCGTCAGCCAGCCGTCCTCCTTTTTCAGGCTCGCGATCCTCTTCGCCCGCCACGCTTCGATCTCCGCGCGGTGCGAAACGGCGTCCGGGAGATTCGCAGCCGTGAAGACCGCGAGGAGGACCAGGGCGGATCCGCGGATTCGGGGCATCGTCAGCAGCTTAGGTGCTCAGTGGTCCTCGATTTGGTGCTCTCGAGAGAGCCGATCCGGTTCGACAAACTACGACGCGGCTCTCTCGATCGCCGCGAGCTGCTCCGCCCGGGTGAGATTCGTCCGTGCGGCTTCGAAGTTGCCGTCCAGACCGAGCGCTTTTTCGAAGGCGTCAACAGCGCCGGTGAAGTTGCCCCGGCGCGTGCGAGCGACGCCCAGATTGTTCCAGAGGGAGGCCCCCTTGGGGCTGACCTCGAGGGCCTTGACCAGGACCGTTTCTGATTCCGCGGGATTCCCGGCCTCGATCAACGACGCGCCGAGCCCGCTGGCGGCCTCCTCGCTGGCTGCGTCGAGGTCCCAGGCTGCCCGGTAGGCGGATGCCGCCTCCTCGTAGCGTTTCTGCTCGAGGCGCAAGTGCCCGATCGCGATCCAGGCGGCAGCGTCGTTTGGCGACAGGCGCGAAGCCTCGACGAACTCCCGCTCCGCTTCTTTGGCCATCCCCTTTTTCCGGTAGGCCTGCCCGAGGTTGTCGTGGAAGACCGCGACCTGGGGGGCCACTCGGACCGCCTCGGAGAGCTGCTCGATCGCCTGGTCGATCTCGTCGGAGCGGACGAGAAACACGCCGAAGTCGTTTCGGGCGACCGGATCGGTTGGATCGGTCTCGACGGCGCGCCCGAAGGCGATCCGCGCCGCGGTCTTCTCCTTCAGGTCCTCCATGGTCCGGCCCAGCCCGAGCGCCGCCGCCACGCTCTTGCCGTTCAGCTCCAGGGCGCGGCGGTAGTGGCTGGCGGCTGTGTTCCACTTCCTCTGCATCTCGGCCAGCCGGGCAAGGCCCAGCTCCGACCGCGCGTTGCTCGTGTCGAGCACGATGGCCGCCGTGTACTCGCGCTCCGCGTCGGATTCCTTGCCAAGCGCGAAGCACGCGTCCGCGATGAGGCGATGGGCCTCGGCATTCTTTGGATCCACGTCGAGAGCGCGGCTGGCGATCACCTGGGCGTTGCGAAAGTCGCCGCGCTTCAACGCCGCCTCGGAGGATTCGAGCAACGGCGCCACGCTGACTCCGGCTCCCGCGGAGGCTCCCGGAGGCGCGGCCGGGGCGGTTCCCGGAAGCGGGATCGCGGTCACGACGTTGCGCTCCAGGTCGGAGGCCTTGCGCCGCTCCGCGTCCGCTTCGGCGCCCTTTCCGAGCCGGTCATAGATCTCCGCCAGCAGGAGGTGGATCTGCGGGTCGTTCGATTTCTCGACCCTCTTGACGTCATAGAGGGCCTCTTCGGCCTTGCCGTCGGCCAGCTTCTCCCGAGCCGTGCGTTTCAACTCCGCGATGTCGGGCGGCGGGGCCGAGGGGCCGGCCACTTCGGCCCGGACGGCTTGAGCCAGACGCACGAAGTCCGGGCTGTAAAAATCGGCGGCGATCTCCATGTTCGGACGGGCGCTGAAGGCAGCCTTCAAGTTCTCGCGGGCGGTCCTGGAGTTTCCCCCGATGAAATAGGCCCAGGCGCTCTGGAAGTAGAGATCGGACTTTCGATCCGCCGCAAGATTCGGCTCCTCAGCAGCCTTCGCGTATTTCTCGCCGGCCTCCTGGAAGCGTCCCGAATCGAAGGCCCTCTTGGCCTCGCCTTCGAGCTTGCCCGGCTCCTGCGCGAGGCAGAGAGCCGCGGCGAGGAGGAAGAGGACGGCGGTGGCCGCGCGTTTGGTCAAGAGTGTTCCTGACTGGTCGTGGGCGGGGGAGGCGATAACGTCTTCCTTTCGCCGTCCGCCACTGTCACGTCCTCGGTGTACGGGTTGACCCCTTCACGGGAAAGGGTGACGCGATGCGAGCCAGCCGGAATTGGGAAGCTCTTCTCTCCGATCAGGATCCCCTTGAACTTCGAGTCGATCAACACGTTGGCTCCCGCCCACGCCTGCGACTTGATGACCACGACTCCCACGGGGAAGCGGTATGCGATCGGAGGAGAGCCGTCGGTACCGACGGTGAACTGACTCTCGTAAGCCGGAAGGTCCTGGCTCTCGAATCGCAGTTTGTGCTTCCCCTCGGGAAGCTCGACGATCTGAGCGGGAATGGAGGGGCCGATCCGCTTGCCGTCCACGAACAGAGTCGCGAGCGGGATCGAGCTGAACTGGACCTTGAAGGAGCGGGGCTTGGCGGGCTCCGCCTTCTTCGCGGGCCGCTCCACCTCCGGCGGAGCCGGAGCGGGAGGCGCCGGTATGGCTTCCTTCGGCGCTGGCCTGGCGCCCCGGGATTCCTTGACCGTGTCCTTGCCCGCCTGGGGAGCCGGGAAAACGATCGGCGCCGTGACAACCGGAGCCGGAGCTACCCTTGGCCGCTCCGGGGCGGCGGCCGGATGACTCCGTGTCAGGACGAAGACACCGGCGCCGATGACGACGGCGGCCGCGAGGCCGGCGCCGATCCAGACTCCCTTTCCCGGACCGGCCGTCGCGGCGGGAACGGCCTCGGGTCCCTTGAGCTCCCCCGTGCTCTGGGAGGGATCCCGGAAGTTGACGAGCTCGAGGCCCTCCGGCGCGCGGGCCGGAAGCGGCGTCACCGCGCTGATGGTCTCGTCGTCGTGGGCCGGAGCCTGCACGACCGCGCCCGACGGCAGCTTGACGTGGGTCGACGTCGCCATCCCCTTGCTCGGGGTCTTGATCGTTTCGTCGGGGTCGAAGGGCACCGGGGGAGCTCCGGCTCCCTGCGCTGCGGCCTGGGCCGTGGAGAAGCCGCCGCTGCCTCCGACGATCTGGCGGTAGACGGAGATCAGGTCCTGGCGCATCGCTTCCATCGAGGGATAGCGGTTCTCGATGTTCTTCTCCATCGCCCGGTTGACGATCGCCGCCAATCCCGGGGGGACATTGGGCGCAACGGATTGGACGGGCTCGGGAGCCTCGTTCAGGATCCTGTAGAGGATCGTCGAGAGGTGCTCTCCGCGGAACGGCTTCTGATAGGCGAGCAGCTCGTAGGCGAGCACGCCGACGGCAAAGACATCCGTCCGCCGGTCCAGAGTCTCTCCCCGGATCTGCTCGGGCGCGAGGTATGCCGAGGTCCCCAGCGTGATTCCCGTCTGCGTCAGACTCGATTCCGACTGGAGCGACTTGGCGATGCCGAAGTCCATGATCTTGACCGTGCCGTTCTCGAGGATCCGGATGTTCGCGGGCTTGATGTCGCGGTGGATGACGTGCGCTTCATGGGCGAAGTGGAGGCCCTCGGCGATGGCGATCAGGATCTCGACCTTGCGTTGGAGCGGGAGCGGTTCTCCGCGCTTGACGATCTTGTCCAGGTCTTCCCCGGTCAGGAACTCCTGGACAATGTACGGGATGTCGTTCTCGACCCCGAAATCGTAGATCGTGGTGATGTTGCGGTGGTGGAGATTTCCGGCCAGCTCCGCCTCTCGGAAGAACCGGCTCTTGATCTCGGGGTCGTTTAGCTGGCACGTCTTGACCGCGACGGTCCTCTTGATGAACGGATCTCTCCCCTTGAAGACAGCGCCGAAGCCGCCGGTGCCGATCTGCTCGGAGATCTCGTATTTGCCGATTTTTTCCGGTACGCCCACGCAGTCAATCCTTGCGCGGATTCTAACAGGCCGCCGCGGCAAGGGGGGGACTCGCAAGCCCGCTAAACTTGCAGCCATGAACCGCCTCGCGTGGATCGCCGTCTGGGCCGCTGTCGTCCTGTCGGCCGGCGCCTGCAAGCGGGCCACGCCGGGCAAAGAAACCTCCGAGGCCGGAGTTGCGCGCGTTCCGGTCATCATCCGGTTCCAGCCTCCGGCCGACGGGCTCCTGACGGACGCGCAGATCGACCGTTTCGTCCGCGTGCGGCGAGCCGCCCGGGGCCGCTCCGACGAGGAGGCCGCGCGCGCCGTGGGCGTGGATCCGGAAGAGCTCGGATGGGTGCGGGCTCGCATCGTCGAGGCGCTCGTCGCGCTGGACACCGCGCAGCTTCGGAGCTCGGCGGAGGCCACTTACGCGCGCACGATCGCCTCGCTTCGGGAGTCGGCCAGGAGCGTCAAGGACCGGGAGACGCTTCGCCGGATGGAGGAGCAGATCGCCGGCCTCGAACGGGAGCGGGGGAGCCTGAAGACGGGCGACAAGCCTCCCGCGGCCGTGGCCGCCAACGCGCGGCGCGTGGCTTCCCGGCGGGCCGAGATCGAGGCCGCGCGGCCGTGACGGACGCCGCCGGCTTCCTCGATTCCGAAATCGCCAGGGGATCTTTCCCCGGAGCGGTCGCGCTCATGGGCACCTCTGAAGAGGTGATGGATCTCGCGCTTGCGGGGAGCGCCGCCGTCGAGCCCGAGCCCGTTCCCGTATCTGAGGGGACCCTCTGGGACCTGGCGAGCCTGACCAAGCCGCTCTGCTGCGGAGCGCTCGTCCGCGTTGCCGCCCGCGAGGGTCTGTCTCTCGACCTGCCGCCGGGCTTCTTCTTCCCCGCGTGGAAAAGGACGCGATACGACGGGATTACCCTCAGGACACTTCTGACGCACACCTCCGGGCTTGCGGCCTGGTACCCGCTCTACACGCGCGGCGAAGGGGCCGACGCCTACAGAAAGACCCTCTCCGAGATGGAACCCCAGGCGGCGCCCGGCTCCTCCGTCATCTACAGCGATCTGAACTTCCTCCTCGTCGGAGACATCCTCGAAGCGCACTTCTCGGCGCCGATCGACGCGGTCTTTTCCGAACTGGTCGCCAGACCCGCGGGCTCGGAAGCACGTTTCCTGCCGGCCGATCGGCGGGCCACGGCCGCGACGGAAAAGGGAGATGTGACCGAGAGGGGAATGGCCGCGGCGCTCGGGCTTTCTTACGCCCGATTCCGGACCGACGTCGTGTGGGGAGAAGTCCATGACGGAAATGCCCGCCGCCGCGGAGGAGTCGCCGGCAACGCCGGACTCTTCGGCTCGGCGCGAGATGTCTGGGCGCTCGCCCGGATGTGGCTCGAGGACTTCTCCGAGGAGTTCTGCTCCGACAGGACGCCGACGCTGCCGGAAGCGCGCGGTCTCTCCTGGCAGGGAAAGCGGGGCGCCGGCTCCTCCGTTCCCGGAATGTCGCCGCGCTCCTTCGGCCATACAGGTTTTACCGGAACCTCCCTCTGGATCGATCCGGAGGCCGGCCGGATCGCGATCCTGCTGACCAATCGGGTGCATCCGACGGTCAAAGCGGCCGATTTCAACGAAGTGCGGCGGCGATTTCATGGGATCGCCTGGAGTGAGGGTCATTGAGAGCCATCACCCGTCTCCGGGGAAGAGGGAGGGGCAAGAGGCAGTTGATATAGATTTGGGGGTTGGGGGAACTCATGGAAGACATCGTCATTCTGGACGGCATTCGGACCCCGATGGCGGAGTACAACGGGGTCTTCTCCGACACGAGCGCGATCGACCTGGCGGTTCATGCCTCGCGCGCCGTGATGGAACGGTCGGGAACGGATCCGGAAGAGATCGGGCACGTCATCTTCGGCAACGCCCTGCAGACCTCCGGGGACGCCATCTACGGCGCGCGCCATGTGGCGTTGAAGTCGGGCATTCCCAAGGAAGTGCCGGCACTGACGGTCAACCGTCTCTGCGGCTCGGGTTTCGAGTCGATCGTCCAGGCTTCTCACCGGATTCTCCTCGGAGAAGCGCAGACCGTCCTGGCCGGAGGCATGGAGAACATGTCACAGGCTCCGCACGTCATCCGCGGCGCGCGCAAGGGCCTGCGGCTGGGCGGAGCGCAGCTCGAGGACTCGCTGATGGTGGCCCTGCTGGACACCTACTGCGGCCTCTACATGGCCCAGACCTCCGATCGCGTCGCGGCCAGGTATGGAGTCACCCGCCAGGAGCAGGACGCCTACGCCCTGTCTTCGCAGCGGCGCGCGGGGGAGGCCTGGGCCTCGTGCCGCCTCTCGGAGGAGGTCGTTCCCGTCGAGATCAAATCCGGCCGCAAGACCCTGCGCGTCGAGAAGGACGATCATGTGCGGCCGGACACGACCCTGAACGCGCTCGCCGCCCTGTCCGCCTCCTTCGGCGAAGGAGGCCAGGTCACGGCCGGAAACGCTTCGGGCATCGTGGACGCGGCGGCCGCCGTCATCGTGACTTCCGCCGGCAACGCGCGCGCGAAGGGGAAGAAGCCCCTGGGACGCCTGGTGGCGTCGGCCGTCGTGGGGTGCGAGCCGGAGCTGATGGGGCTGGGACCCGCTCCCGCTGCCCGCGCCGCCCTGGCCCGGGCCGGCCTCAAGATGGAAGACATCGCTCTCTGGGAGATCAACGAAGCCTTCGCGGGCCAGATCCTGGGCGTCATCCGCGAGCTCGGGCTGGACACGGAGAAACTGAACGTCAACGGGGGCGCGATCGCTCTCGGGCACCCGCTCGCGGCGACCGGAACGCGGTGCACGCTGACGCTCCTGAAGGAACTGCGGCGCCGGGGATTGCGTTACGGAGTCGCGGGCGCCTGCATCGGCGGGGGTCAGGGCATCGCCGTCGTCGTCGAGTCCCTCGGATAGTTTGTCCCTGTCCGATTTTCGGCTTTCCGTCAAGAGTGGAGAAGAGATGAAGATCTCCAGGGTTGGGGTTGTCGGAGCGGGTCTCATGGGATCGGGGATCGCGGAGGTGTCGGCCAGGGCGGGCTACGAGACGATCGTTCGTGAAGTCTCCGACGAGCTCGTCCGAAAGGGGCTTTCCCGCATCGAGGGCTCGCTCGGCAAGGCGGTCGAGAAGGGGAGACTCGAGGCGAGCGCGCGCGACGCGGCCCGGGGGCGCCTCCGCGCGACGACGCGTCTGGAGGACCTCGCGGACTGCGACATCGTCATCGAGGCGATCGTCGAGAACCCGGAGACCAAGAAGGAGACATTCGAGGCGCTCGACCGCTCGTGCAAGCGGGAGACGATTTTCTGCTCCAACACCTCCTCGCTGACGATCACGGAAATGTCGGCCGCGACCTCCCGTCCGGACCGCTTCGCCGGACTCCATTTCTTCAACCCCGTGCCGGTGATGAAGCTGGTCGAAGTCGTGCGGACGATCGCGACGTCGGA
Source organism: Thermoanaerobaculia bacterium (assembly GCA_035469365.1). Taxonomy (GTDB): domain Bacteria; phylum Acidobacteriota; class Thermoanaerobaculia; order UBA5066; family Gp7-AA6; genus JAWOLE01. The sequence continues at coordinate 12,150 of DATIRW010000115.1, read as the reverse complement.
GGAGACGGAAAAGACGGTCTTCGAATTCGCAAAGTCGCTCGGCAAGGAGCCGATCCGCGCGCACGACAACTCGGGTTTCGTCGTCAACCGGCTGCTCGTGCCATACCTTCTCGATGCCGTGCGGGCGCTCGAAGAAGGGGTGGGGACGAAGGAAGACATCGATCGGGGAATGGAGCTCGGATGCGGGCACCCGATGGGTCCCCTGCGCCTGCTGGATTTCGTCGGCCTCGACACGACGTACTTCATCGCCGAGATCATGTTCAATGAGTACCGTGAGAAGCGATTCGCGCCGCCGCCTCTCTTGAAGCGCATGGTTCTGGCCGGCCGGTTCGGAAAGAAGTCGGGCCGCGGGTTCTACGAGTACGGAGAGTCGAAATGACGGGCGAGCCGATTCGAGTCGAGACTCATGAGGGGATCCGCACCCTGACTGTGGACCGGCCCGAGAAGCTGAACGCGTTGAACGCCGCGGTCCTCGAAATGCTCGATGTCCGCCTCGCGGAGGCGCAGAACGAGACGGACCTCCGATGCGTGATCGTCACGGGCGCGGGAGACAAGGCGTTCATCGCCGGAGCCGACATCGGCGAGCTGTCCCGCCTGACGCCGCTCGACGGCCGGGAGCACGCGCGGCGCGGCCAGGCGCTCCTGGACCGGATCGAGAACCTTCCCTTTCCATCGATCGCCGCGATCAACGGTTTTGCCTACGGGGGAGGGCTGGAGCTGGCGCTGGCCTGCACGCTGCGGGTCGCATCCGAGAACGCGAAGATGGGTCTTCCGGAAACATCCCTCGGGATCCTTCCGGGGTACGGCGGGACGCAGCGCCTGGCGCGCCTGCTCGGCAAGGCGAAGGCGGCGGAGCTCGTCCTGACGGCCGAGAAGGGGATCACCGCCGCCGAGGCTCTCCGGTTGGGGCTCGTCAACCGCGTGGTGCCGGCCGGCCAGGCCCTGGCGTCCGCCCTCGGGCTCGCGCAGACAATCGCGAAGAACGGTCCCATCGCTTGTCGCTACGCCCTCGAGGCGATCCGCCGCGGCGTCGAGATGCCGCTGGCCGAGGGGCTGGCCTACGAGGCGACTCTCTTCGGCCTCTGCGCCTCGACCGAAGACATGAAAGAGGGGATGAAGGCGTTCCTGGAGAAGCGGGCCGCGAACTTCACCGGCCGCTAAACCAGGTGCCTTCTTTCCGTGCGGCGCTGCCGGGTCCCGCTTCTCCTCTATCCCGGGACTCCAAAGGGTCCGCCGAACCCTCATGGCCCGTTGATTACCTCTCTCCGTGGGATTAGACTGCTCCCGGAAAAGAAATCGCCGTGCACCCGCCCGAATCCGACCTGATCTACGATTGGAACCGAGCCGGCGGGTCCGTCTCTCCCGCCCGCGGGAAAGTCGAGTTGGATGACGAGACCCTCCGCGACGGTTTGCAGTCCCCCTCCGTCAAGAGCCCTCCGGTCGAGCAGAAGCTCAAGATCCTCCACCTGATGGAGGCCCTCGGCATCGACTCCGCCGACATCGGCCTGCCTGGAGCGGGGCCGCACGTCCAGCGAACGGTCGCGCGGCTGGCGCGCGAGATCGTGGACACCGGGATGAAGCTGCGCCCCAACTGCGCGGCGCGCACCGTCGCGGCGGACATCATCCCGATCATCGAGATCTCGCAGAAGGTCGGGATCGCGATCGAGGTGGCGTGCTTCATCGGGTCTTCGCCGATCCGGCAATACGCCGAGGGCTGGGAGATCGGCCGGCTGCTGAGGATGACGGAGGAAGCCGTGACTCTGGCCGTCCGCGAAGGGCTTCCGGTGATGTACGTGACGGAGGATACGATCCGAGCGCAGCCGGACCACATCCGTCAGATGTACACGACCGCCATCCGGGCGGGCGCCGGCCGCGTCTGCGTCTGCGATACCGTCGGGCACGCCACGCCCAACGGCGTGCAGAACCTCATCCGTTTCGTCTCGGACCTCGTCCGAGAAGTCGACCCGGATGTCAAAGTGGACTGGCACGGGCACCAGGACCGCGGCCTCGGAGTCACCAACGCCATCTGGGCGCTGGAGGCGGGTGCCCACCGGGTCCACGCGTGCGCCCTCGGGATCGGCGAACGCGTCGGCAACACGCCGATGGACCAGTTGCTCGTCAACCTGCAGCTTCTGGGATGGATCGACCGTGACCTGACGCGCCTGAACGACTATTGCGCTGTGGTGTCGGAGGCGACCGGAGTCCGAATCCCTGACAACTATCCCATCGTCGGGCGGGACGCTTTCCGCACCGGGACCGGCGTCCACGCGGCCGCGATCATCAAGGCCCGCAAGAAGGGGGACGCGTGGCTGGCCGACCGGGTCTACTCGGGTGTTCCCGCCAGCATGATCGGGCGGACGCAGGTCATCGAGGTCGGTCCCATGAGCGGCCTGTCCAACGTGCAGTGCTGGCTGGAGAACCACGGCGTCGAGCCGCGGAAGGATCTCCAGGAGGCCATCTTCAGCCGCGCGAAGGAAAGTGACCGGGTGCTCACGGACGAGGAGATCTGGAGCGTTGTCTCGAGCCTGACGCCCACCGCCGCGGCGCGGTGAGAACGAAGTCCAAGGCCGAACGTCCAAAGTCCAAGTTCCCAGAGCCGGAAGATTCGGATTTCCTGGCGAGGTCTCTGCCGACATACCTGGATCACCTCGCGGTCGAGAGAGGATTGTCTCCGGCGAGCCTGAAGGCCTATCGCAGTGATCTGGAGGCGTACGGCCGCTGGCTCGTACGCTCGAAGGTGTCCGCGGCGCGCGCGCGACGCCAGGACCTCTCGCGCTACATGAAGGATCTGAAATCCCGCGGCCTCTCCGCCCGTTCCTCGGCCCGCGCGCTGTCGGCTGTCAGAGGCTTCTACGGCTTCGCTGGCGCGTACATGGGTTTCCGGCAGGATCCGACTGCCGACATCCTCAACCCCCGAGCGGGCCTGTCCCTGCCCAAGACTCTGAGCGAGGAGGAGGTCGAGGCGCTGCTCGAGGCGCCGGACTGCGGGCGTCCCCTCGGCGTGCGCGACCGGGCAATGCTCGAGTTGATCTACGCTTCGGGGCTGCGCGTCTCCGAGGTCGTCTCGCTCCCGCGCGATCGCGTGGACCTGGCGGACGGCATTCTGAGGGTCTCAGGCAAGGGCGGGCGCGAGCGCCTGGTCCCCTTCGGCAGGTCGGCCGGCAAGTGGCTGGCACTTTATCTCTCCCAGGTACGGCCGGGCCTCGACCGGAGAGGATCCTCCTCTCTTTTCCTGACGCCCCGCGGGAGCCCCATGACGCGTCAGCGTTTATGGCAGTTGATCCAGGGGTACGGGCGCTCGGCCGGCATCCGCACGCGCCTGACTCCTCATCGGTTGAGACACAGCTTTGCGACCCACCTGCTCGAACACGGAGCGGACCTTCGCGCCCTCCAGATGATGCTCGGACACGCGGACATCTCGACGACGCAGGTGTACACGCAGGTTACCCGCTCACGCCTGCGGCGCGTTTACGACGAGTTCCATCCTCGGGCTCGGCGCAAACGTGGCAAAATAAAGCTCTGATGCGGCGCGGGAATAGGGGCCTCCGGAGCCCGGTTGCGCGGACGTCATGATCCGAGGCGCTTTCACTGCCGTCCTCCTGATGGCCTGCGCGCCGGCGGCTCTAGCCGACCTGGTGGTCTTCGACGATGGGCACATCGTCAAGGCGGCCTCCTACCGGGTGGTGGAAGACGAGCTGGAGATCGGCCTTCAAGGCGGGGGCAGCTACCGCGTGGACCTTGGCCGTATCGAGCGCATCGTGGACGACGAGGTCGCCGAGACCTGCAGCCAGGCCGATCCCGCGCTTCCCGGTCTCGCCCTGGCTTACGACCTCTCCTACCGCGAGAATCGCGGGCCCCTGTTCAACACCCCTTACGACAGGATGATCGCGGCGGAGGCGAAGCGCTATGACGTGGACGCCTCGCTGGTCTCGGCCCTCATCCGGGCCGAGTCCAACTACGAGCCCCGCGCGATCTCCCGCAAGGGGGCGCGAGGCCTGATGCAGCTCATGCCGGCAACCGCCCGCCGCCTCTCGTTGTCGCGTCCCTTCGATCCTGTCGCCAACGTGCGTGCCGGCGTGCGGTACCTGAAGGAGCTCCTCGACCGCTTCGATAATCGCCCGGAGCTCGTCCTCGCCGCCTACAACGCGGGGGAGAACGCCGTCGACGCCTACGGCGGCGTCCCGCCCTACCGCGAGACCGTGGGCTACGTGAAGAGGATCCTGTCCTGGTGGAGCCCGGCGCCCGCCTCTGCGGTCTCCCAGCAGCCCTCCTCCGTCCGCGCCGCCCCTTCGGCCCCGTAGCGTCCGGGGGAGTCAGGGAACGAGCGCGACGATCCGGAGAGGACCGCCGGAGCCGCCGGCGATCTTCATCGGGAGCGCGATGATCCAGGCGCCCGTCTCGGGAACCTGCTCGAGGTTTGCCAGATTCTCCAGCCCCGGCACGTTGGCGCCGTTGGCGATCTGGTGGACGACGAAGTCCTTCGACGGCCCGTAGTCGATCGACGCCGTGTCCAGGCCGATCGCCGCCACCCGGCGCTCCCGGACCAGCAGCTCCCCGGATTCCTTTCCGTACGACGGGAAGTGCAGGTGCGACGTCTCGCCGGGCGTGTCGTCGCCCAGATAGCGCTTCCGATCGGGCCAGCGCGCGCCCCAGCCGGTGCGCAGGAGCACGATCGCTCCGGCGGGAATCGCGCCGTGGGTCTTCTCGAAGGCGCGGACGTCCGCGGCAGTCAGCCGGTAGTCGGGATCGGCCGAGGCCTGCTTCGAGACGTCGAGGACGACCCCGGGCGCGACGAGCCTCGACAGCGGGATCTGGTCGGCCGTCCAGCCGTCCCTGGCGAAGTGAGACGGGGCGTCCAGGTGGGTTCCGCCGTGCTCGGGCGCGCAGAAGGAATTCATGCGGTAGTAGTAGCCCGCTTCCGTCGCTCCATCCGCCAGCTTCGAGAGCTTGAATGTCGAAGGGGAGTTGGGCCAGTAGATCGTCTTCTCGTCGAAGGAGTGGGTCAGGTCCACCGCCTTCGCCTTCGCGACGTCGAGGCGCGGGGCGCCGGGGGGAGCGTTCGTCGCGGCGACGAGAGCCGCGAGGACGACGAGCGATGCGGCCGCAAGGATCGCGAAACGTGGACAGGGCATCATGGAACTCCTCCTTACTCCTCCGGCGGGCCGCCGGTCCGCGCGAGCTGATCCGCTTTGACCGACTCGGGCTTGAACTTCTTTGCCGAGGCGAGCATCTTCTCCATCGTCGGATCAAAGGAAGCCTTCACGCCCTTCTGGAAGCGCAGGGGGTTGATCCGCGCGACGACGAAGGCCCGCAGGTAGGGGCTCTGGAACCCCTTCGCCTGGAGGCCCTTGATCGCGGCGGCCACGGCCTCCTCCAGCTCCATCACGAGAGCGGCGCGCTTCTCCCGCTTCTCCAGCGCCTTCGGCAGCTTCTCCTCGAAGAACTCGTCCACGCGCTTCAAGACGGGATGATAGGCGCCGCCCGGAAACCGTCCGTTCTTCTCGTAGCAGACTCCCAGCGTGAGCAGGGCCGGCTCTTCGAAGTCGAGCACGTAGTCCTTCTCCGGGAGCGGCGCCGCGGAGGCGAGGTCGCGCGCCATGCGGATGACTTCGAGGGAGCGCTCCCGCAGGTTATGTGCCTTCTCGGTGTTCAGCGCGAGGATCTTGTAGGCGATCTCCGGCTCGGGAAGGACGAGGGCCACGATCGAGCGCGCGCCGAGTTTTCGCATCGCGGAGAGGCGATGATTGCCGTTGGGAGTCCAGTAGCCGCCCTCCTTGGCACGGACCGCGATGATCGGATCGAGGTAGCGGCCGAGTCCGTCGATGACATTCGTCAGGCGCTTGACGTGGGCCTCGGACAGGTCGCGCTGGAAAGGCGTCGGGGCCACGCGGTCCACCGGAAGCGCGGCGAGGACCTGCCAGTGACCGCCGAGCGGATCTCTGAAGGCGGACAGGACGGATCCGCCGTCGCTCTCGATCTCGCCCCGCAGCTGTTCGACCGATGCGGCACTCGAGGTGGCGGCGACTTCCGCGGCCGTGAGCCCTCGCGACGCTTCCTTGGCTTTCTTCCTGCGCGGCGGCATCTTCGTCTCTCGTCGCGGCTATATTGTCACGGCCCATGGAACCCGAGAAGCCGGTCTGGCCGATCTCCTTCGAGGACGTCCTGGAGGCGCGCCGCAGGATCCGGCCCCACATCCCGACAACGCCGTTGCGCCGTTACGCGCCGCTCGACGAGGCCGTCGGCGGCGGGATCACGGTCTGGGTCAAGCACGAGAACCACAACCCGACCAACGCGTTCAAGGCGCGAAACGCCCTCGCCGCCATGTCCGTCCTCTCCGACGAGGAGAAGCGGCGGGGCGTCATTGCCGCAACCCGCGGCAATCACGGCCTGGGCGTGGCCTGGGCGGCCACGCTCCTCGGCATCCCGGCCACGATCTGCGTCCCCCTCGGAAACAACCCGGAGAAGAACGAAGCGATGCGCGGATACGGCGCAACGCTCGTCGAGGAAGGGAGAGACTACGACGAGTCTGTCGCCGTCGCGAAGCGCCTGGCTGAGGAACTCGAACTGACCACGATCCACTCGACAAACAATCGGCACGTGATCGCGGGCGCCGCGACGATGACGCTGGAGATCCTCGAGGAAAGGCCGGATCTCGAAGCGATGGTCGTCAGCGTCGGGGGCGGGTCGCAGGCCGTCGGAGCGTTGACGGTCGCTCGCGCCGTCAAGCCGGGCCTGACCGTTTACGCGGTCCAAGCCGAGCGAGCTCCCGCGACACACGATTCCTGGCGGGCCGGGAGGCCGATCCCCGGGACCTCGGCGGACACTTTCGCCGATGGTCTCGCCACTCGCAACGCCTACGACATGACCTTTCCGGCGATGCGGGCCGGGCTGGCAGGATTTGTGCTGGTGTCTGAAGGTGAGATGGCGCAAGCCGTGCGTTTGCTGCTGAGCGCGACGCACAACCTGGCCGAGGGGGCCGGCGCGGCCGGCCTGGCCGGTCTGATCCGATTGCGCGGCGAGCTTGCCGGCAAGAGGGTCGGAATCATCCTATCGGGCGCCAACATCGACCGGGAAACGCTTCGGCGCATCGTCTCGTGCGAGCTGTAGCAGTCGAAAGACCTTCGTCGCTTCGCTCCTCGGGATGACAGCGGGAGCGGTTACCAGGCGATCAAGCCGTCATCCGCCTCCCGCTCGAAGAACTTCTCGACCATCTCCGTCGTGCAATCGCCGTAGTACCAGGAGCCGGTCGAGAGAGCCTCCGCGCAGACGCGCCGCGCGATCGTCGCGGCGTCGGTCCTGCCGTCCACCCAGTTCATCGCCTCCCACTGCATCAGGGGCGTGAGCCTCTTCTCCTCCGGCTCCAGGGGAACCGGTTTCGCCGGCGCCTTCCCCTTCGCCGGCCTCGCCGCCGCGGCGTCCCGCTCCTCGCGGCGGCGGCGGGCATCGTTCGCCCGTTTGTCGGCGACCCTTCTCTGCAGAGAAAGCCAATCGGCAAGCGTTGCGGCGGCCTTCCTCGGCACGCGCTTCTCCAGCCGTCGCTCGGCCTCGGAAGGGCCCGCGTTCCAGACAGAGCCGTCCACGATCGAGCTCGATAATGTGACGGAATCGCGGATCATCCGTGCGGCTTTCTCGATCTCCGCTCGTCTCGAGGCGAGATGCGTCCGGACCATTTCGTTGAAAGGAGCGAGGGCCCCGATCGAAGCGATCGTGGCCGCTTCCCTTTCTGTCGAGGAATCGACGAGGTTGCGTGCGGCGCGGGAACGCTCCGTAGGGTTTCCGGTTCCCCTTCGCCTCCAGTCGGTCGCCGTCCCGACGTCATGCGAAATTCGAGCGAGGCTTCGAGCCTCCACGAAGCTCGCCGCGCTCTCCACCTGCGGTTCGCCCGCGTTGGCGAGCCACAGAGCCGTCGCCGCGACGATAAAGGCGTTCCTCTTCAACTGCGTCGCGTCGATCTGCCAGAGGTCGTCGCCGCTCGAGTGGATGTTCTCGTCGGGCCAGTTGGTCAGCGTCGTGCCGGGCACGCCGACCCACGAGTCGTTGAAGGCGAGATGATCGGTCGAATCGAAGTAGGGGACGGCGCGGGCGTGGAACGGCTCTCGCGTCCCAAGGTGCGAGAAGATCGGCTTGCTGTACGCGACGCCGGCCGGGTTCGAGCCGGTCTGCCCGGCGGGCAGGAACGCGTTGTTTCCGAGGACGACCATCTCGAGAATGCTCTCTTCGATGTCAGCGAGGTAGGAAGGGCGCGACCAGGGCATTCGCGTCAGGTGCTGGACCCGTCCGCCCACGGACTGTTTCGCGCCGACCATGTCCTGGTTCAGGTTCGCGAGGAACTTCTTCTCCTCCCCCGGGTGATCGGCGAAATACCGGTACTCCGAGCGGATCTCGTCGCACCACCAGAAGCGGATCCCGCGGCGGGGGCGCGGAATCTTCCCTTCCGCGATGAGCCGCGTCAGCGCCCTGCCGATCTCGAGCAGGTTCACGACGCCCGATTGGTTGTCATTGGCCGAGAACTTCTCCTCCTGCAGATGACTCGTCAGGACGATCTCCGGCAGGGAAGAGTCCGCTCCGCGGATCCGCGCCTCGACCATGGCGGACTTCTTCTCCGGGAGCGTGCCGGACTCGACGACGATACGAGCGCGCACGGGCGGCGGGGGAGGGCCGGACGTCCGGAGCGCGGCGTCCCGCTTCAAGCGGTCCGAGAGCGCCTTGCCGGCGCGCGCCGACAGGATGAACGCGAAGGTCGTCTTTTCTCCGTTGGGCCCGTCCCGCTCCGGCACTCGCTGCCAGGCGATCTGATCGGGGGCGTCGGCGAGAGGATTCAGGCGGGTCGAGGACCAGGCGAGGATCCCCGCGGCTCCGCGCTTCCAGACCGCCTGCTCCGTGACCGCGGAGGGACTGCCGTACGCGAGCACGACCCTACCGCGGACCTCTTTTCCCTCGTAGTCGGAAGGGCGCTCTCCCGCGCCGACGTCCACGAGCGCCGCCGTGACATCGGCGGACCGGGAGTAGTCGGCGATCGACGTCGCGACCTCCGCGTAGGAGCCGAGCTTCGTCTCCTTCGCCACGGAACCGTCCCCTTCGATGAGCCAGGCCTCCGCGCGCCGGCACGTCCAGGAAACGGAATCGCTGGCCTGGTCGATCCAGCGCGTGTCCTCGAGGCCGGCCTCCTTCGCCTTCTCGAGAACGTAGCGCGCGACGGAGAAGAACCCCTCCGAGCCGGACGGCTTGTGCCATTGAGTGGTCAGCCGCATGTGCTCGAAGGCGAGATCGCCGGAGAGCTCGTTGACGAGCGCCCGCTCGGTCCCTTCGTCCACGAACGGAGAGGTCTGGGCCGGCACGAGCGACGCCCAGCATAGCCCTGCCGCGAGGAAAACGAGGCGCCGCATCGTTGCTCCTTTCGTCAGTTTCTCATTGGAGAGTCAGGATCACGAGGGTTCGATCATCGGCGGGGGGCGCGCCCCGGGTGTGCGCCGTGACAGCGGCGAGGATCGCATCCCGAAGACGCGCCGCGTCGGCGGAGATCTCGGCGCGAAGGAGTCCCTCCAACTTCTCGAAGCCAAAGGGCTCTCCCTCCGGGCTGGCCGCCTCGACGAATCCGTCCGTGACGAAGACGAGCCGGTCGCCGGAGGCGAACTGGAAGGCCCGGATGGGAAAGTCGGATCTCTCCGAGACACCGAGCGGGAAGGAGGGGAGAGAGAGGCTCTCGAGACCTCCGGCGGAGAGCCGGTAGGGCGCGAGCTGCCCCGCGTTGGTCAGCTCTGCGCGCCGGGAAGCGGGCTCGTAGGCGAGGAGCGCCAGCGTCATGTAGTTGCGCGAGTCGGTCGAGCGGTGGATGAGGTCGTTCAGACGCGTGAAGAGCGCCGCGCCGGCCAGACCCGATTCGACGAGTGTCGACAGGCCCGCCTTCGCCATGGCGACGAGCAGGCCCGTCGGAAGGCCGTGCCCCGAAACGTCTCCGACGGCGACGGCCGATCTCCCATCGGGCATCGAAAAGTAGTCGTAGTAGTCGCCCCCGAGCGCGGCCAGCGACTGAAACTCCGCCAGGAGGGAGATCCCGGGCAGCGTGGCTTCGGGCGGAGGGAGCAATTTCTGCTGGATCGTGCGCGCGATCGCGATTTCCCCCTCCAATCGCTCCTTCTCCGTGGTCTGGATCAGGAGTCCCTCGATGGAGGAGGCCATTCCGTCGAAGGAGCGGGCCAGGTCTCCAATCTGATCGCGCGACCGGGATTGGACGCGCACGGAGAAATCGCCGCGAGCGATGGCCTGGCTCGCCCGCGTGAGCCGGTTGACGTTGCGCGCGATCGACCCGACCAGCCCGAAGGCGATCGCGAGGGCGACGAGATAGACGAGGAGGAGGATCACGGAGAGTCCCATCAGGACGGCCCGGAAGACGTTGGCGAGCCGGGGAACGCCCTGCGTAAAAAGCTGGGTGAACAGCAGCCGGGGCGACGCGGCCGCCAGATAGAGGACGGCGTTTCGCTCGCTGGCCATCCGGCCGATTCCCGCGACGGCTGATTCGAGGTAGATCGCTCCGACCCACTCGCTGTCGAGAACGCCCTTTCCGGCCGCGGGACTCGCCGCGGGGCGGACGAGTCCCTCCTTGCGGCGAGACTGCCCCGAATCGAAGTTGAACCCCTCTCCGCGCGTCCGCGCGGTCCCGGCCTCCACGCGAACGGCATAGCCGGTGTGGTCCGCGAGCCGCTGGAGCCACGGCTTCGAGCGGTCGCTCAGATGCAGAAGAGCAAGACCGTCCGGCGCCGGCGCGGCGATCCAGACTTCCTCGCCGGAGATGATCGGCTTGGGCGACGCAACCTCGGCGGCCCAGGGCGCCTTGTCGCCCGGAGCAAGCCACGGGACGTCCGAGGAGACGATGTGCCCGTCCCCGACATGAACACGCGGGAGGGCGCCCGGCCGGGCGGCTTCCTGCTCGACGATGACGGAGACCTCCCTCCGGACCCGCGTGGCGATGAACTGATTGGCGGTCACGTAGGCCAGGCAGAAGAAGAGCATCGCCAGGAGCGGAATCGGCACGATGCCGATCAGGAAATAGGAAAAGGCGAGCCGCAACGTCAGGCGCCGGATGATCGCGCGGAAGGCGGCGGCGATCCCGAACGCGAGGAGAACCATCCCCGAGAGGAAGGCCAGGACGGCGGTCAGGACCCCGAGGCATCCCATGTCGGCGCGGAGGGAATGGATGGTCGCCGTGACGGCGACGGAGACCGCGAAGAGGAGGAGCCAGATCTTCGTGGATCTTTTCAGAGGCACGGTGCGCAAGAAGATAGCATCGGGCCGGCGGCGGCGAGCGAGAGCCTCCTTCGCATACAATCCCACCGGACGTGACGTTCTTGCGACAGGCGGCCCTTCTGCTCCCCTCAGCGTTTCTCCTCGGCGTCCTCCTGTTTCTTCTGACGCACGCGCGCAACGACCCGGGTTTCGGCAGCTACCCGTTTTTCGAGCAGTTGTCCGGGGGACGCTTCGCGGGCGCGTCGCCCGAGGTGCGATTCGTCGAGCAATCGCTCCTCTTCTTCCTCCCGGCCTACGTCGTCGCCCTTCTCTTCATCCTCGGTGTCGCCCTGGCCGAGAGGGCTCTCTTCGGCCCGCGCGACGCCGGCCGGCGGTCGAGCTACGGGAGGATGTTCGGCCCGACCTTCGCGCTGCTCTTCCTGGCCGCGAGCGCGTTCTCCGTCTTCGCGGGGGAACGCGCGGCGGGCCGGCTCGCCCCGGGAGCGCTCGTGGCTCCCGTCCTGGCGGCTCTCGCGCCCTTCTTCGCCGCGGTGATCGCCGTGGTGCCAGCGGCTCTCCTCGCGGTTCCGCTGGCCGCCCTTAGGAAGCGGAGCGTGGCATGAGCGCGCCTTCGAATTCCATCGTTGTCCTCGACTTCGGGTCGCAGTACACGCAGCTGATCGCGCGGCGGATCCGCGAGGCCCGCGTCTTCTCGGTCGTCCTTCCCCCCTCCGCGCCGCCGGAGGAGATCCGGAAATGGAAGCCCGCCGGAATCATCCTGTCGGGAGGGCCGCAGAGCGTATACGAAGAGGGCGCGCCGCAGCTCGTGGCGGACCCCTCCGGCTTCGGTGTGCCCGTCCTGGGCGTCTGTTACGGAATGCAGTGGATGGCCCGGGCGGCCGGAGGCGAGGTGACCGGCGGGAAGGG
>DATIRW010000114.1:0-7992 GCA_035469365.1 Thermoanaerobaculia bacterium | reverse complement strand
TCCAGGTCAGGGATGTTCCGCCGGGCCTCCTGGAATTCGGAATGTGGAATCTGGATTCTCGCTCCGACTGCTCTGGGTCGGACATGGTTTGTCCGGGGCGGCTGCTATTCTGGTCGGTGATGTCCTCATCAGTTGGGTTCGTCGTGATCGCCGTGGCTCTCCTTGCGGCCGCGGCCGCGCTCGCGCTCTTCGTGCGCGCCCGTGAATCGGGGCGCTTCGACCGGCTCCTGGCGGAGGCGGCCAGGGCTCGCGAGGCTTCCGAGTCCGTGGACCGCCGTTTCGACGAGTTCCGCCGGTCCGTTGAAGAGCGGGTTCGCGGAGTGGAGCAGAGCCTCTCGGACGGGCAGAAGGGGCTGGCCGAGCACCTGGGCGAGTCGGGCAGGCTGATGAAGGACGTCGGAGAACAGATGGGACGCGTCTTCAAGGCCTCCCAGAAGATCGAGGAGCTCGCGGGAAACGTGACGCGCCTGGAGGACCTGCTGAAGCCCCCGAAGCTCCGAGGAACGCTGGGGGAAGCGTTTCTGGAGCAGGCTCTCCGGGAGGCTCTTCCGCCCGGCTCCTGGCAGATGCAGTACCGCTTCGCGGACGGGGTGACGGTCGATGCGGTGATCCGCCTGAAGGACCGTTGGGTGTCTGTGGATAGCAAGTTCCCGTTGGAGAACTTCAGGCGCGCCCGCGAGACCAACGACGAGGATGAGCGGCGGCGAGCACGCACGGCTTTCGCTAGTGATGTCCGGAAACACGCGGACGCGATCCGCCGCAAGTACATCCGTCCCGAGGAAGGGACCCTCAATATCGCGTTCATGTACGTTCCCGCGGAAGCCGTCTATTCCGAAATGGCCGCCGACGGCGAAGAGAAGGCCCTCGCGGACGCCTGCATCGAGATGCGGGTCTACCCGGTTTCTCCGAGGCTGCTCTACGCCTTCCTTTCGACGGTCGCGATGGCGCTCAGCGGTGAGGAGCTCCAGAAGAACGCCCGAGAGGTCCAAGAGAGGATCGCCGACCTCGAGAGACTCTGGGAGCGCGCGGAGGAGCCGTTCTTGAAGGTCCGCGGCCACATGAACAACGCACAGAAGCAGTACGACGAGGCCGCCACGGCGCTGAACCGCTTCGGCGCGAAGCTCTCCAGCATCACGGAGGTCGCCCAGGAGAAATTGGAGGAGGTCGAGGAACGAGGTGCCGATCTGTTGCCACTCCTTCCGCCTTCGTGAGTCTGGCCCAGGTGTCAGGTTGAAGGTGTCGGAGAAAATGCAGGTGCATTACACCTGACGCCTGTTCCCTGACACCTTGGCTCTCCCACCGGCTGGTAGAATCTCCCGCCCCTTCGGGCACGCTTATGACACTGTGCGTCAACTCCGAGGTCGGGAGGCTCTCCTCGATCCTCGTGCATCTGCCGGGGCCGGAGATCGACAGGATGATCCCCGCCATGATGGAGGAGTCTCTCTTCGATGACATTCTCTTCGGCGCGCGGGCACGGGAGGAGCACCGGCGCTTCCAGCAGGTGCTGGGCTTCGTCGCCGACGAGGTCCTGGAAGCCCAGCAGTTGCTCGCGGACGTGCTCGACGTCCGGGAGCATCGCGACGCGATCCTGAAGGATCTCACCGCGTCATTCCACTGGGGACCGGACATGGACTCCAGGCTCCGGGACCTCTCCGCGGAGGAGCTCGCCTCGGCCCTCATCACCGGAATCGAGAAGCCCGCGCGGGAGGAGGCGCAGTCCTCCTCCGAGCTGTACTGGCTGCCGCCTGTTCCCAATTACTTCTTCCAGCGGGACCCGCTCGTGGTCGTCGGAGACCGCGCCATACGCTGCTCGATGGCGACCCCGGCGCGGGCCCGGGAGCCGCTCCTGTCCGGCTATATCTTCCAGTACCACCCCCGCTTCGCGCGTCACGCCGGCGCCTTCTGGTTTGACGAGTTTTCCGCGGAATACGGTCCCCAGGCCTCCTACGCGCGCATGCGCCCGACTCTCGAGGGCGGGGACGTGCTCGTCCTGCGTTCCGACCTCCTGGCGATCGGTTATTCTGAGCGAACCGAAAAAACCACGATCGAGCGATTGGCGGAGAGACTCAAGTCCCTGCGCTCCCCGGTCAAGCGGATCGTCGTCGTCGCCATTCCGCCGGCCCGCTCGACGATGCACCTCGATACTGTGTTCACCGCGATCTCGCGGGAGGAGTGCCTGGTCTACGGGCCGATGATCCTCGCCGGTGGCGACGAGGAAGCGGACGTCTACCAGTGCGACCTGACCCGGCGGGAGATCAACTGGAGATCGGAGAAGGACCTCCTGACCGTGCTCAAGACGCTGGGTCTCGACCTCGCGCCGGTCCGCTGCGGAGGAGACGACCCGATCGCGGAGCGCCGGGAGCAGTGGACCGACGGCGCCAACGCCTTCGCGCTCGCGCCCGGGGTCGTCCTCCTCTACGACCGCAACGTCCGGACGACCGAAGAGCTCGCGCGCGCCGGCTACAGGATCGTCGAGGAAGCCGACCTGCTGCTGGGCCGCGAGGAGCTGGACGTGAGCAGGGGCAAGTGCGTCATCAGCCTGGCTGCGCACGAGCTTTCCCGCGCGCGGGGCGGCCCGCGGTGCATGGCGATGCCCCTCGTGCGCGAGGAGCTGGGGACGTGAGGCGTCTCGCCTGACGCCTGGCGTCTAACGCCTAGCGACGATGAGCACTCCCTTTTTCTCGTTCGTGCGGCCGCTGGCGGTCGTGGCCTTCGGGGGCAACGCTCTGCTGCGGCCCGGAGACTCGGGTACGACGGCGCAGCAACTCGACCGGGCGCGCGAGGCAGTCCGGCACCTGCTTCCCATCCTCGGCCGCGGCTACGAGCTCGTCGTCGTGCACGGCAATGGCCCCCAGGTCGGAAACCTGCTGATCCAGGCTGAGATGGCTTCCAGCGAGCTGCCGCCGCAGACCCTCGACTTCTGCGTGGCCCAGACCCAGGGAGCGCTCGGGCTCCTGCTCGAGCTGGCCTTCGCCAACGAGCTGCCGCGAGCCGGTTTCCGCAAGGAGGTCGCGACGTTCATCACGCAGGTCATGGTGGATGCCGCGGACCCGGCCTTCCTGGCCCCCACCAAGCCGATCGGCCCGTTCTTCTCGCGCGAGCGGGCCATGGCGCTGGAGGAGACTGTCGGCTGGAAGATGATCGAGGACTCCGGGCGCGGCTGGCGCAAGGTGGTCGCGTCCCCGCGGCCGAGGGCAATCCTCGGAGTGCCCGTGGCCGCCGCGCTCATCAACCGCGGCCACATCGTCATCGCCGGCGGGGGAGGCGGCATCCCCGTCGTCACGAGCGAGGAGGGAGAGGTGAGGGGGGTCGAGGCGGTCATCGACAAGGATTACACCGCGTCCATGCTCGCGTCGTCTCTTTCGGCCGATCTCTTGATCATCCTGACGGGTGTCGAGTGCGTGTCTCGGGACTTCGGAAAGCCCACGCAGACGTCACTCCGAGAGCTCGACGTCGCGACAGCGCGCGCGCTGCTGGCGCAAGGCCAGTTCCCGGCCGGCAGCATGGCGCCGAAGATCGATGCCGCGGCGCGTTTCGTCGAGGCCGGGGGAAGACAGGTCCTCATCACGCGCGCGGAGTCTCTCTCTCAGGCTCTCGAGGGGAAAACGGGCACTCTCATCAGGGAATCGGACGATCGGGTGATCGTGCGATCATCCCCGAACTTGGACCTTAGACTTCCTCCATGAAACGCGACTACATCAACGAGAAGGAGTGGAAACCGGAAGAGATCCGAGAGGTGCTCGACCTGGCCGGGCATGTCAAGAAGGATCCGGACCGGTTCCGAGCGGAGCTCGCCGGGAAGTCCCTCGCGATGATCTTCGAGAAGTCCTCGACGCGCACCCGCGTCTCCTTCGAGGCCGGGATGTTCCAGCTCGGTGGGCTCGCGATGTTCCTCTCCTCCCGGGACCTGCAGCTGGGCCGGGGAGAGACCGTGGCGGACACGGCCCGTGTGCTGTCGCGGTACGCCGACGGGATCATGGCGCGCACGTACGCGCACGCGACCGTCGAGGAGCTGGCCCGGTGGAGCGCCGTGCCGGTCATCAACGGCCTGTCTGACCTTCTCCACCCCTGCCAGGCGCTGGCGGATTTCCTGACTGTTCGCGAGCGTTTCGGTACGGAGAGGGGGTTTCCGCTCTGTTACATCGGAGACGGCAATAACGTGGCGAACAGTCTTTTGGTGACCGGCGCCAAGCTCGGTGCCCGCGTGGCGGTCGTCACGCCTGCCGGCTTCGAGCCGCCGGCGCAGGTCCTGGCCTGGGCTCGCGATGCGGCGCGTGAGACCGGAGGTTCCGTTCTCGCGACCGATTCGCTGGAGGAAGGACTCTCCGGGGCGCGTGCCGTCTATACCGACGTCTGGGCCTCCATGGGGCAGGAGGCGCAGGCGGCGGAGCGAGCCGCGAAGTTCGAGAAGTACCGGGTCACTCGCGAGGTCTTCGCGATGGCCGCCCCCGATGCCATCTTCCTGCACTGCCTGCCGGCTCATCGAGGGGAGGAAGTGGATGGCGCGGTCATCGACTCATCCGCCTCCGCCGTCTTCGATCAGGCGGAAAACAGGCTCCATGCGCAAAAGGCGCTGCTGCTGACGCTCCTGCGCAACGCGGGCGGGACACCGCTCTGAGCAGTCCGCCGGACACGCCGGCCTTCCGGGCCCGCTCGGCGTTCCCTCGCTGGGTCGCCGTTTCGGCGGCCAGCATGGCCCTCGTCCTCATCCTCGGTGTCCTTCTTCTCCTGGCGCGCCCCCGCGGGGCACGCGTGTCCCGCCCGGCCGCATCCGACTCCTCGGCGACCGTCACGGCGGAGATCGCGGACCTGCGCCGGGAGCCCTCCGCGACGGCGTCTCCGGCAGGAGCCATCCCGAAAGGGGCGCGCCTGACGGTCGTCTCGGATCGGGGGCGCTGGCGGGAAGTCCGCACCGGCAAGGGAGAGACCGGCTTCGTGCCGGCGGAGGCGATCGAGACGGACTCCGAGCGGCAATCGAGAGAAGAGCGCGCCAGGAAGATCCTGTCGTTCACTCCCGTCTCGGGCGTCGTGGCGGAAGAGACGGACCTCCTGCTTGCCCCGTTTCCGTCCGCTCCGCGCGCGGGGCGCCTGCGCCGTGGCGCGACCATTGCCGTCTACGGCGTTGACCACGACTACTACGCGGTGCGCGCCGACGACGGCGCAGTCGCCTTCATTCATTCGAGCGACGTGGACCTGGTTCCGCCCGACCCCAGGCGCCCCGCGATCGTCCCCGATAAGGGAAAGACGATCAAGGACGTGACCGTGACGGACCTCTCACCTGCGCCGCCGGAACCGCCGCCCCCCGGAATTCCCGCCCAGAGCTCTCCGTCGAGTCGGGAAGCAGAAGCGCCGGCGGCCGAGGAGCCCCTGGAGCCCGCGGTCCTGGTTTCCAAGGTGGACCCCGAGTATCCCGAGGGCGCCCGGCGCGCCGGAGTCGAAGGAACCGTTATCCTCGACGCCACGATCAGCGAGACGGGCCAGGTCACGCAGATCGCCGTCGAGCGGGGACTGCCGCTGGGCGTCTCTGAGGCCGCGGTCGCCGCGGTGCGGCGCTGGAAATACAACCCCGCTCGCGGCCGTTCGGGGCCCGTTGCCTCCCACAAGAAGATACGGATCGCCTTCTCCCTGGGAGGATGAGGCTTCGAGTTTCAAGCTTCAGATTGCAAGTGCGAGGGGCCTGGCTCCGACGTCCTGGAACCTGAAACGTGAAACCCGATCGGCCGGTCTATAATTTTTGTCTCCATGCTCCAGGTTCTGTACGAGACGGACGGCCGGCCCCAGGTCTTCAACCTCGCGAAGGACGAGGCGACGATCGGACGGTCGAACGACAACGACATCGTCTTAAACGACTTTTCCGTCTCGCGCCGGCATGCCACGCTGCGCCGGGAGAACGACGCCTGGGTCATCCACGACAACCAGTCCACCAACGGCGTCCGCATCAAGGAGAAGCTCGTTCAGAGCGCCAGAGTCGGGGACGGCGACCAGGCGGTGGTGGGAACCTTCGTCCTGCGGTTCCGCGAGGAGATCGAGGCTCCGCCGGCCGCCGTCTCGCCCAGAAAACAGGATTCGACGTCCACCTGTATCCGGCCCATCTCGGAATTCAACCTCGACTTCGGCCTGGAGAAGGGGGCGGAGTCCGCCGCCAGCGAGTCCACCCGGGGGAAGAAGCGCGCGGTCCTGGACGTCGCCTACAAGAACAAGGTCTTCGAGATCCTCGTGCAGGTCGCAAAGACGCTGATCTCGGTAGACGACGTCGAGACGGTGCTCGGAACGGTCATGGACCTGATCTTCGAGTACCTGCCGGTCGACCGCGGTTTCCTGCTCCTGGAGGAGGCAGACGGCCTGAAGCTGCGGATCAGCCGTTTGAAGTCCTCGTCGCGGACGACGACGGACGGGTCGGCCCCCTACTCGCGCACGATCGTGGACATGGTCGTCCGGCAGAAGGTCGCGGTCCTGACCTCCGATGCCCAGACCGACGAGCGGTTCGAGGCGGGGATGTCCATCCGCATGCAGCAGATCCGTTCCGCGATGTGCGCCCCCCTCTGGAGCCGCGATTCGGTGATCGGCGTCATCCACGTGGACTCTCCGTTGCACGTCGGCTCCTTTACGGAGAAGGACCTGGACCTGCTGACGGCGCTCGCCAACTTCGCCGCGGTCGCGATCGAGCGGGCGCGCTTGCGCGAGCGCTTCGAAGAGGAGCGGCGCATCCGCGGGCGGCTCGAGCGCTATCACTCGCCGCAGGTCGTCGAGGAAATTATCGCGCACGCGGAGGCGACCGGCGCCCGGGAGGTGGCCCTGACCAAGTCGGTCACGGTCCTCTTCGCCGATCTGGTCGGATTCACGAGCTGGTCGGAGCATATGGCGGCCGGCGAGCTCGCGAGCCTCCTGACGCGCTTCTTCACGCTCGCGTCCGAAGCGATTTTTTCGCAGGACGGCACGATCGACAAATTCATCGGGGACGCGGTCATGGCGTTCTTCGGCGCCCCGATCGATCAGCCGGACCATGCCGTCCGCGCGGTCTCCGCGGCCCTCAAGATCCAGGAGGAAATGGCGGCGTGGAACCTCGAGCGCGTGGCCCGGGGAGAGCCTCCGGTCGCAGTGCGGATCGCCCTCAACACCGGCGAAGCGATCGTCGGCGAGATCGGCTCCGAGCGGCGCGTGGACTACACGGTGCTCGGCAACGCCGTCAACGTCGCCGCGCGCATGGAGGAGTTCGTCGCTGGCGCCGGCGACATCGTGATCGGCCCCGACACCTATGAGGGGGTCAAGAACCGCTTCTCGGTGGCGCAAATGGGGCAATTCGCGCTGAAAGGCCTCTCGGCCCAGGTGCCGATGTACAAGGTCCTGGGCTCTCTCTCGAATGACGAGACCCTGTACGCGGCGCGCGTCGGCGGCCCCGGCAAGAAGCGCGCGACCTGACCCCGCGTTCCTACGGGGCGGCCTGGCGGACGCTCCGGGCCAGATCCGGGTCGGGCGGCGAGAACTTGAGCTGCCGGTAGGCGCGATAGGAGAGCCGGGCGAGCACAGGCTGTCGGTTGCCGAGGGCCGTCTCCGTGTCGGATTTCAGCGCCTGAGGGAGCCAGCGCTTGAGCTCCGCCGTGTAGGAGTCGTCGGGATGGGTCACGGCCCAGAAGTTGGCCGCATCGGCGACGTCCGACGCCCGGCGAGCGCGGCGCTCCAGGGGCCGCCCGGACCACTGCTGGAGGAACCTCTTCAACTTCGCGGCCGTGATCACGCCCTCGAGCGGCTCGTCGCCGGTGTCGCCGGGAACGGCGGCCGCGTTCGTCGGCCCCGGCGGAGGCTGCGTGGGCGCCGGGGCGGGCGCCTGGGTCGGCGGCGGACGAGTAGAGGTCTCCGGGCGCATTTCGGTCTCGGCCGGCGTCCTCTGCTCGACGATCCGAGGGGCGATGACGACCTCGTCGGGACCGCTCGTCGGCGCGGCGGTTGGAGTGATCGAAGCGGCGAAGGTCGGGACCGGCAGAGGCGCGGACC
>DATIRW010000113.1:0-2961 GCA_035469365.1 Thermoanaerobaculia bacterium | reverse complement strand
GTTCCCGTCGTGACGATGGTGATGAGCGAGAGATGCTTGGCGTGCTCGGTCTCCGACACCGTCAGCGACTCGATGTTGTAGCCGCGGCCGGAAAACAGACCGATCACGCGTGCCAGCACGCCCGGTTCGTTGAGATCAGGTCGTTGCCGGACACGTCCGCCTTGTTGCCGACCGAGACGAACGTCGAGATTCCGAGATTCAGCTTCGAGGCGTAATCGAGCAGTGCCAGCCCGAGCGCTCCGCTCTGCGAGGAGAGAGCCACGCGGCCCTCCGGCGGGTGCACGGGGCCGAACTGGGCGTCCAGGCGGACCTTCGGATCGGTGTTGATGAGTCCCATGCTGTTGGGCCCCACCATCCGGATCCCGGCGGCCCGGATCTTCTCGAGGAGCGCCGCCTCCCGCCGCCGTCCCTCCGTCCCTGTTTCCGAAAACCCCGCCGTGATCATGATGATCGCCCTGACGCCCTTCGCAACGCACTCGTCCACCGCGGCCTCGGCCTTTGCCGCGGGGATCACGATGACGGCGAGGTCCACCGGGCCCGGGTAGTCCTCCAATCGCGGATAGCAGCGGAGACCCAGGATCTCTTCGGCGTTCGGATTGATCGGGACGATCGTGCCCTGGAATGCGTTGGAGACGAGGTTGAAGAAGAGCTCGGCCCCGATCTTCCCTCGCTCGCGGCTCGCCCCGAGGACGGCGACGACCTTCGGCTCGAACAGCAGCTTCATCGAGGCCGCGGCCGCGCGCTCCGAGCGTTCGGCGTAGCTCTCCTCGAACCGGGGAGTCGGCGTCAGGGAGAAGACCATCTTGCCGACGCCCCCCTCGAACGTCTGCTTCAACTCGAACCCGCAGTTGCGGAAGACGCCGATCATCCGGCGGTTCTGGGCGAGGACCTCCGCCTCGAAGATCTGGATGCCGCGGGCGCGCGCGATCTCGGCCAGCCGTTCCAGGAGACGCGTTCCAATGCCCTGTCCCTGGAGGGCATCCTCGACCGTGAAGGCGGCCTCCGCGCGTTCGGGCCGCTCTTTGTTCCGGAAGAAATGGCCCACGGCGACGATCCGGCCGCCGGTCTCGCCGACCAGCGCGAACGTGTTCTGGTAGTCCACCTGGCAGACGCTCTCCGCTTTCTTGACATTGAGCGTTGGGACGGAGAAGAAACGGAAGTAGAGACTGTCGGGCGAAAGCCGCCCGTAGAAGGCGAGAAGAGCCGGGGCGTCCTCGGGCCGTATCGGGCGAAGACGCAGCGTGGACCCGGACTTCAGGACGACATCGGACTCTTCCTGCGCCGGATAGCCAGCGGGAGCGTCCGCAGCGGGGCCGCTCGTGATTGTGGCTGACATGGAAACCTCCCCGAGGGAACAGGGTCGCGCAATCCCACGCTTGCGCGTTGATACGAACGGATCATTCGGCGGGAGGGCGGCGCGCGGCGATCCTGCCCCCGCTCCTCGCCAGCGAGGCCCCCGTCGCGACGGACTTGTTTTGATGCAGCTTGATCTGGCGATCTCGCCGGTCTCGGCCGATCCTTCATCGGGGAGGAAGAACGCATGAAGGTCGAAGCGCTCATGAATCCGCGGGTCAAGTCCGCCGGAACGGACGCCTCCGTCGCCGACGTCGTCCTGATCATGGAGAAGTACGACTGCGGAACGGTTCCGATCCTGAACAAGGCGAACAAGCTCGTGGGGATCGTCACGGACCGGGACATCTGCCTCGCCTTGGGATTCCGGCCGCTGCCGGCTGCGGGGATACCCATCACCGAGGTCATGTCGAAGAAGGTCTACGCCTGCTCTCCCGAAGAGGACGTCTCGGCCGCCCTTCAAACGATGCGCCAGAGGAAGATCCGCCGCCTGCCCGTCCTCGACGCCAACGGGCGGCTCGTCGGCATCCTCTCAATGGACGACGTGGTTCTCTGCGCCGAGGACCACTTCGGAGAGACGGTGAAGACCCTGAAGGCCATCTACAGGCGTTCCGTCTCCAAGAAAGAGACCGGAGTCCGGCTCGAGGCCTGATCGACAACTCCCGCGAGCCGCCGCGGCGCGACAAGCGGAGAGCATCGCCGCAATGGCGGACGGCAAGCACTCGGTCGCCGCCGGGATCTGGCGGCTCGCGGACCCGAAGGTCTCCCTGGCGTCCATGGCCTCGATGTTCCTCGGCGCCTGCGCGGCCGCGCGCGACGGACCGCTCGCCCCAGTCTGGCTCGCCGTGACGGTCGCCGGAATCCTCGCGATCGAGGTCGCCAAGAACGCCTCGGGCGAGGTCTTCGACTTCGATTCCGGAACGGATCTCGCGGTCGCCCCCGAGGACCGGAGCCCTTTCTCGGGCGGGAAACGAGTGCTGGTGGACGGCCTGCTGACCCGGCGAGAGACCGCCACGGTAGCTGCCGTGTTCTATGCCGCCGGCGCCGCCTGCGGTTTCGCGATCGTGTTCCTTCGGGAGCCGAGGGTGCTCTGGCTCGGTGTCGCCGGGATGGTGTGCGCCTACTTCTACCAGGCGCCGCCGCTCTCCCTCTCCTACCGCGGGTGGGGGGAAGCGGCCGTCGCAGTCTGCTACGGGCCGCTGATCTGCTCGGGAACCTACCTCGTGCAGCGCGGGTCGGTCCCGCCGCCGGTTATCGCGCTCTCGGTGCCTCTGGGTATCCTGATCGCCGGGTTCCTCTGGATCAACGAATTTCCGGACTTCCACGCGGACCGCGCGGCCGGCAAACGCACACTCGTCGTCCGGCTCGGCCGCCGCGCGTCGAGCTTCGTCTTCGCCGGGCTGGTCGCCGCCGCGTTTCTCCTGCTCTTCGCCGAGCCCTTGTTCGGACTGCCCGAGGGCGTCTGGCTCGGCGCGCTCGGCCTCGCGCCCGCCACCCTGGCCGCGCGAACACTCTCTCGAAATTTCGAGCAAACCGCGCAGATCGTCCCGGCTCAGGGACAGACGCTGCTCGCCTTCCTTATCCTGGCGATCGGATCGGGAATCGGCTTAC
>DATIRW010000112.1:0-9219 GCA_035469365.1 Thermoanaerobaculia bacterium | reverse complement strand
CCGTTTCCCGTTTTCCGATCGGTGGCGGCTACCCGGCGCCTCCAGAGGCCGCCCTTCCCGGCAGAGGGGACACTGGTCCTCCGGCCACGACGGCAGAGAGAGGGTCAGGAGCGAGCGCGCGGGCACCGGCAACGCGCCGGAGGGCAGACCGCGATCCACGATGGAGCCGGCCACGACGACCCTGGCGCCGGACGCGACGGTTCTCTCGATGACTTCGCGAGTGGATTTGCCCGTCGTGAAGACGTCTTCGACGACGGCGGCCTCCTCCCCCGGCTCCAGCCGGAAACCGCGCCGCAGCGCGAAAGCCCCGTCCTGCCGCTCCGCGAAGAGAAAGGGAACGTCAAGAGCGCGCGCCGTCTCGTGTCCGATGATGATCCCTCCGAGCGCCGGGGATACGATGACGCGCGGCTTAAACTCGCTGAGCTTCTGCGCCAGCTCCCGCCCGGCTGCCTCCGCGCGCTGCGGAAACATCAGCAGCCGCGCGCACTGCAGGTAGCGGTCGGAGTGGAGCCCGCTGGATAGGCGGAAGTGGCCCGTCAGGAGTGCTCCCGTATCGAGGAAATCCTTGAGGGTGATCACTGCCGACAGCTTATTGGTTTCAGGTTTCAGGTTCCAACGTGGACCTTGAACCTACTTCTCCCCGGCCGGCTTCAATATGACGCCCGTGTGCGACCGGCCGTTGATCGCGATGAGGACCGGAGAAGCGAGGGAGAGATGGCGCACGAACTGCGTTTCGGAGACCGCCGGCTCACCGCGCAGCCACTCCCAGTCGACGAAACCCTCGCCCGCATCCGGGTTCACCGTGAAATACCCGATGTTGCCCGCGGCCAGGTTCTGGAAGAAGTGGCTCCCCTGGGACGGCGTCACCTTGAAATCGGCGAACCCGGCCTCCACGATCGCCCGCGCCCCGGCGATCTGGTCCCAGCCGACGGGGATGCCCAGGAACGGGTCGGCCGAGCCCCACCGGCCGACTCCGATCAGCAGATATGGCCGCCGCTTCTCCTGGAGCCGGGCGTTGAGCTCGCCGACTGTTCGCGCGATCTCGCGCGTGCGCGACCGATCGAAGCGCGTCACGTCCATCACGATCACGTCGCGCACGCCGTCGATCGTGCCGTGGCCGAGCACGCTGGAGCTCTCGCACAGGACCCTTTCGCGATCGACCGGCCCCAGCTCTTGCCCGGCGGGTTCGCGGATACGGCCGAGCGGCCGCAGCTGCAGGACGCCGAATTCGGGCGTCGAATGGGGCGGGAAATTGACAGCGAACTCGATCTCCACGGGCACGCTCGTCCCTCCGACCGCGACGGAGAGCAAAGCGTCGAGCACCTCGGCCAGGGGAAAGAGACCGTGTTTCAGGATCGGAGCGAACGTGACCAGCCGCACGCCCGCGCGGGAGATGCCGTCGGACACGACGTCGTTTTCCGGCGAGTAGGTCGAGCCGACGCGCGCCAGTGTTCCGTCCTCCTCGGCCGCCGTCAGGTCGAAACGGGCCAGGGCAAATCCGTTCGGATTGTCCTGCCCGAGCTCCAGGGCATAGAACTCGCGCTGCGCGTTGATCAGCGTGTCCTTGACCGAGGAGAACTGCACGATGTTGCGCGGATAGCGGGGACAGAACCGGAAGCAGGGCTGGCCGGAGACGACGATCTCGCCGAGGCCGAGCGCCACGGCGGCGATGCCGTCTTCCGAGCGCATCGGAAGGAGCGGGTAGTAGTTGTAGGACCGGGCGACGCCGGCCAGGTCGGGGTAAAATCGCCGGCCGCGCGCCCCACCCACGATGCGCTGGAGCACGACGGCCATCTTCTCTTCCTCGAGCCGATAAGGCCCGCCCGAGAGGTACTGCTTGGCCGAATGCTTGAAGGTGGACGCGTACACGCGCTTGATGGCGGTCTGGAGCTGCCGCAGCCGGACCTCGGCGCTCTCATGGTCGTTGCCCAGCATGAACGTGTCGTAGATCCCCGCGAATGGCTGATACAGGGAGTCCTCCAACAGACTCGACGAACGGACCGCCAGCGGATACCGGACGGCATCCAGGAGGGCCGAAAGGTCCCGGGTGACGGCCGGAGGCAGCTGCGCCTCGACGAAGCGCCGGCCGATTTCGGCTTCGTCAGGGCTGTTTAACGCGAAGTCCCTCAACCCGTCCTGCTCCAGGAACTCGTCGAAGACATCGGTGCCCAGCACCACCGCCGGCGGCACCCCGATCCGCACTCCGGGAAACCGGGCGGCGACACGCGACTCGGCGAGCAGGAGATCCACGAAGGCCAGGCCGCGCGCCTTTCCGCCGAGCGAACCGCCGCCGAGACGGGAGAAGGTCGTCTGCGGGCTGAAGGTCGAACGATCGAAATCCACGACGACGCCGCGGCGGGTCTGCTCGCGGTAATCGCGGATCGCGCGCAACACTTCGCGCCGCAGGTGCTCGACGCTCTCGAAGTCGGAGACCTTGCGTGGCCGCAGCTCATGAGCGAGGGCGAATTCCGTTCGGGCCTTGAACCACCTCGAGAAATGGTTTCTCTCGGCGTGATACGCCAGGCTCTCGGCAGGCACGGTCGCGAGCTTCTCCTCGAGCTCGCGCAGATCGCGCGCGCGGCCCACCTCGCGGCGGTCGGGGGTCCGGAACACGAAGTCGCCGAAACCCAGGTGCTCGATCAGGAAGAGCCGAAGCTGCTGGAGCAGGGTAGCCGAGCCCTTCTGGAGAAAGGACGCGCCGATCGAGCGCGCCAGCGCCTCGTTACTGGCGCGCGTGGACTGGAGCATCACCGGCACGTCCGGCTGGCGCTCGCGCACGCGGCGGGCGAACTCCAGGCCGGCGTCGGCGGCGACATGGCCGTCCTTCGGAAACTGGATGTCCGAGATGACCCCGAGGATGTTCTCCTGATAGTCGAGGAAGTACCGCCATGCTTCCTCGTAGGTCGTGCAGAGGAGGATCTTCGGCTGCGCCTGCAGCCGCATCAGCTTGTGCGAGAGGTTGACCCCCTCCGGCACGAGGCTGTGAGCGTGGTGCATCATCTCGGCATAGATCGTCGGCAGGAACGAGGAGTAATACCGGACGTTGTCCTCGATGACGAGGATGGCCTGAATGCCGAGGGCGCCGGTGTCGTGGACGACGTTGACGCAATCCTCGACGGACTTGACGATCGCTGGAAGAAGACGCACGTCCCCCTGCCAGAGAAAAACGCGGTCGAGAGGCGACGGCCCGCCCGCGGCCCTGATTTCCGCGACCTCGCGCATGTCGTAGGCCAGCGCGACGACCGGAGTCTCGATTCCGGCTTCCCGGAGCCGCCGGGCGAGCGCCATCGCCGACGTGTCTCCGACGTAGGCCGAGGCGATGACGAGATCGTAGCGGGCCCGTTCCCGCGCGAGCGCGAGAGCCTCTTCCGCCGTCGCCACGTGGGTGACGGCGGGGGTGTGGCGCACGTTGAAGTCGAGGAACTCCTTGAGGATGACCTCCTGCAGCTCGCTGTCCTCGGCGAGGATGAACGAGTCGTACTGGCTCGAAACGAGCAGGATGTCGCGGACGCGGAACCGGGCCAGGTCCGAGAGGCGGGGCAGACCGGCCGGCTCCCGGAAGGAAGAGCGCGCATCGGAGCGGGAGTCCTGCATCAAGGAGAAGTGAATCCTACCCGGCGGGAAGATTCAACGGTTCGAACGTGCCAGTAGTGACTCGACGGACCTTCGATAGTCCTTCGGGAAGAAGGCCGGGCCGCCGGGTCCCGTCGCCGTCGGCTTTCGACAGCAGAAAACCCGGGTCACTGCCAGGGCGCCAAGAGAGGCCGCGCAAAAAAAAGGCCGGGGAACCGAGCGGTCCCCCGGCCCTGTTTGTCGGCGGACCGTTAGACCAGTCCCTGATCCATCATCGCGTCGGCGACCTTGAGGAAGCCGGCGATGTTGGCTCCATTGACGTAATTGCCGGGGGTGCTGAAAGTATCGGCCGTCTCCCGGCAGCTCCTGTGGATCGCCTTCATGATCCTTTGCAGGCGATCGTCCACTTCCTCGCGCGTCCAGGAGAGGCGCATGCTGTTCTGCGACATCTCCAGTCCCGACGTCGCGACGCCGCCGGCGTTGGCGGCCTTGGCCGGGCCGTAGAGGATCTTCGCGTCGAGGAACAGCCGCACGCCCTCGAGAACCGTGGGCATGTTCGCGCCTTCCGAGATCACATAGACGCCGTTCTTCAGCAGGTTCGCCGCGTCCCTGGCGTTGATCTCGTTCTGCGTGGCGCTCGGGAACGCGCACTGGGCCTTGTGGCTCCAGAGCGGGTTGTACTCGGACATCGGATCGATCGGCGTGTAGACCACGTTCTTGAACTTGTCCGCGTACTCCCGGATGCGGCCCCGCCGCTCGTTCTTCAGCTCCATCACGAACTGCAGCTTCTCGGCCGTGATGCCGGCCTCGTCGTAGATGTACCCGTCGGAATCCGACAGGGTCACGGGCTTCGCGCCGAGCTGCAGGAGCTTCTCGACGGTGTACTGGGAGACGTTGCCGCTGCCCGAAACGAGACAGACCTTCCCTTGCAGCGTCTCGTTCCTCGTGGCGAGCATCTCGGCCGCGAAATACACGGCGCCGTAACCGGTCGCTTCGGGCCGGATCAGCGAGCCGCCCCAGTTCAGGCCCTTCCCCGTCAGGACACCGGTGAACTCGTTCTTGAGCCTCTTGTACTGCCCGAACAGGAACCCGATCTCCCGTCCGCCGACGCCGATGTCTCCCGCCGGCACGTCGGTGTCGGGCCCGATGTGGCGGTACAACTCGGTCATGAAGCTCTGGCAGAAGCGCATGACTTCGTTGTCGCTCTTCCCCTTCGGATCGAAATCCGACCCGCCCTTGCCGCCCCCCATCGGGAGGGTCGTCAGCGAGTTCTTCAGCACCTGTTCGAATGCCAGGAATTTCAGGATCCCCAGATTCACCGACGGATGGAAGCGCAGCCCCCCCTTGTACGGGCCGATGGCGCTGTTCATCTCGATCCGGAAGCCGCGATTGATGTGGACGCGCCCCTGGTCGTCCTGCCATGGCACGCGGAACATCAGGACGCGCTCGGGTTCGACCAACCGCTCGATGATCCGCGCGCCGCGATATTCCGGGCGCCGCTCGAGAACGAGATCGAGCGATTCGACGACCTCCTGCACCGCCTGATGAAACTCCGGCTCGGCCGGATTCTTCGCCTTGAGTTCCCCCATCAAATCGCGAACGAAGGGAGATGTGGTCACGGGCCGTTCCACCTCGATGACATTCATAGGCTCTCCTCGCGTCACTCTGGACGCATTTGTGAATTCAGTGTCAGACCACGTGGGGGTGCTTTTTCCGCCGGAAGTTGAGGAAAGGGCCGATCACCGAGTCGGAATCGTACCCGTGGCCCCCCCGGGTCGTCAGATTCAAATGCCTCAATTGGGCCGGCCTCCGCCGCCCCCGGCCACGCCTCCTGGAGGCTCGACCACGTCGTCCAGGCCCCTGTCGCCGTGCGACGGCTATGCCGCTGGCGCGCCGGCCTGGATCAGCCACTGCTTCATCCTGGCGCTGGGGACCACGCCGGCCTGCTGGTAGAGGAGGAGACCTCCCTTCATCACGATGAAGTTGGGGATTCCCTGAACGCCGAACTGCGCCGCGACCTGCGGATGCTTCTCCGTGTCCACCTTCAGAACCAGCGCGCGGCCGGCCATATCGGCCGCGGTGCGTTCGACTTCGGGAGCGGCCGTCTTGCAGGGTCCGCACCATTCCGCCCAGAAATCGACGAGGACCGGGACCGTCGCGTCCCGAGTGATCTCCCGGAAGGTCTCCGGGTCGGCTTCGATCGGCCGCGCCACGGGCGAGATCGGCGTCTTGCACGCGCCGCAGCGCCCGGTCTCGGCCAGGCGGGCCGCGGGAGACCGGTTCTTCCTGCCGCAGGAAGGGCACTGGAGGATCATGCTGTTCTCTCCTGCAGTTCCTTTGTCCGCCGGCCCGATTTTTCTCCCTTAGAATCCTTTTCGCAACTCTCAAAAGGAGATCTCATGGCTTTCGCGGCGATTCTCTTCGCCCTCCTCGTGCCCGCGCTCACGGAGCCGCCGGTGCCAACGCCCGCGTTCTTCGAATCACACCGCGAGAAACTCCTCGCCGGCCTTCCCGAGGGAGCCATCGCCGTCTTCCGAGCCCCCGCCGAGTCGGCGGCGGACACGCGCGCGGAGACGTACCGCCAGGACTCCGACTTCTGGTACCTGACGGGCTTCGAAGAGCCCGACGCGGTCGCCGTCTTCCTTCCCGGCACCGCGAAAGAGGGGCGCTACATCCTGTTCGTGCGGCCCAGGGACTTCGCGGCCGAGCAGTGGACCGGCTGGCGGGCCGGGGTGGAAGGCGCGAAGAAGGACTACCGCGCCGCGCAGGCCCACCCGGTCGCGGAGTTCTGGGACCGCTTCCCGAACCTCTCCGCTGCGGCGCAGAGCATCTACTACGGGGCCGGAGGGGACAGGGAGTTCCAGCGGCGCCTGATCGACACCTGGAATGCCGCCAACGCGAACGCCGTGTCCGCCCGTCCAACCGCGGAGGCCGCGCCGATCGTCAATGCCCTGCGCCTCGTCAAGGACGCGGTCGAGCAGGACCTCCTCCGGGAGGCAAGCCGTGCCTCGGCCGACGCGCACAGGGCGGCCATGGCGCAAGCCGCCCCCGGACGGCACGAGTACGACCTGAAAGCCGCGATGGTGGGAGTCTGCCTTTCCCGCGGAGCGGCGCGCCTCGCCTACCCCTCCATCGTCGGTTCCGGCAGGAACTCCGTCATCCTGCATTACGAGCGCGACGACAAGAAGCTCGAGGAGGGGGAGATCATCGTCAACGACACCGGCTGCGAATACTCGATGTACGCCGCGGACGTGACGAGAAGCTATCCCGTCTCCGGCCGATTCTCCCCCGAGCAGAGGAAGATCTACGAGATCGTCCTCGCCGCCCAGAAGGCGGGCTTCGCCCGGGTCCGCCCGGGAACGCCGTTCAAGGAGGTCTTCAGCGCCACTGTCGAGGTCGTGGTGGACGGCCTCCTCGGGCTCGGCATCCTCTCGGGTAACCGCGAGGAGATCATCCGGACGCGCGGGTATTCGAAGTTCTATCCCCACGGATCGAGCCACTGGATCGGATTGAACGTCCACGACGTCGGCAGCTACGGATTGCCGGCCGCAGTCCCGCGCGCCGACCGGTACACCAGGGCCGAGATCCGGCTCGTGCCCGGCATGGCGCTCACCGTCGAGCCCGGCATCTACATCCCCGAGCGCTCGACTCCAGACCCGAAGTGGTGGAACATCGGTGTACGCATCGAGGACACCGTCCTCGTCACTCCTGCCGGAATGGAATGCCTCTCCTGCGGCGCTCCCAGGGAAATCGCCGACGTGGAGAAGACCATCGCCGAGGGGCGCTCCTCGAAGTAGTCACTTCGTCGCGGTGTCCCATTCGGAGACGCCGCGCGCGAGCGCCTCGGGCAGGTCCTCGGGCAGGAGGAAGCGCTCCTTGACTTGCCGCAGCGTCGCTTCGGTGAAGAGCCCGAGGTAGCGCTCGCGGGACCCGTACCGATCCTCCAGCGAGGGGCGTGGATCAGATGTCCGATCGCGGTCCGCGCGGGTCTTCGGAAAGGCGACGTACGAGCCGATGAAGCTCACCTGCTCGCCGGCGAAGCCCGTCTTCGGGTCGCGCAGGTTCCAGCCGGTGTACGTCGCGACAGGAACCGCCATCTCGGCGATGCGCACGCCCGAGACGTCATTGCCGTCCGCGTCCACGCGCGGGACGAGAGTCACGAACGGTTTGCCGACGCGCGGCGGCTCGAGCGCGACGATCCCTTCCTTCCAGCGCGGCCCGTAGTCCACGCGGAACGCGTCGTGCGCGCGCGCGGGCGGGGAAAGGCCGGGAATCCGCGGAAACCCGAGGGCGGAGGCAGATACGAGCGTCCCGTCCGCGACGCGCGGATAGCGGCTCTCCGGCGGCGCGGTCCCATCCCGTACCCAGGCGTCCATGTCGTCGAAGAAGGCCCGCCACAACCACGCGATCGTGTTGGGGTTCTGCGGGTGCGTCGCGCGCAGCCCCCGGTACGGCTCCGGCGTCGGAGGGTACGGTCCGGTGAAGTGCTGCAGCCCGGCGAGGAAGTAGACGCGGACTTCCTCCGGGATCGGAGCGTCGCTCCTGCCGTCCGGCGATGTCGTGACGAGCGACGCGGCGCGGCCCCAGTACTCGTAGGAAGTGTTCGTCGTGAAGATCTTCGGCACGACACGGTCGGCGCGGGCGCGATCGAGGAGGCCGGCCGCGCGGCCGGTCTCCGGGTCCGTCTCCGGCAGATCGGTAAACGGGAAGAGGTCGGTCGGGTAGAAGAGCGCCGTCACCGGCTGCGCGTCCCGCGAAGGCTGGGCGAAGCGATGATTGAAGCTCCCGACTCCAGCGCCGGCGACGTGGATGAAGAGGCCGTCGAAGACCCGCCGCCCCTCCTCGTCGGCGTTAAACCCCTGCGCGAGGAAGTGCCGCAGGAACCTTCCGGACTGGGAGATCCCGAGGCCGTACACGCGCCGCGCCGGCGCGACCGCCTCCGGGTCGTTCTTGAAGTACGAGGCCGCGTCCCGGACCGCGGCGAGGCCGAGTCCCGCGACGACGGGGTCGCGAGCGACATAGACGACTTCGTAGATCTTCCCGGGCTGGAACCCTCCCGAGAGCCAGACCGAGCGGTCATCGGGGACCGGGCTCTCCTTCTCCTCGCGCGCGAAACGCCAGCTTCCGCGCGGGAGGACGCGCCGCGGCGCGAGGACGGAGTCCCGTTCGGTCAGGACGTTCCGGGAGTTCTCCGGCTCGGCCGCCGGATAGCTCGTGCCGCCGACGTTGCCTGTGATGACGTGGCCGAGCGGATGGGAGGCCGCCGGTGCGTCCACGACGAAGTCCGCCCGGACGAGCCCGGTGATCGGCTTTCCGTTCTCCCGCGCGACGGGAGCCTCGAGGCGCAGCCGTCCGGGAAAGTCCCGCACGTCCCATTGCCAGCCGACCCACGCCACGGTCGCGCCGCGGCGCATCAGGAACCCGTCGCCCAGCTCCTCCGCCGTCGCCGGGTCCGTCGAGCCGCGCCCGCGGTTCATCAACGCGAGGATCCCCTTGCCGCCGCGGTTGGGCACCTCGAGCAGAAGCGTGCCGCTGCCGCGCGCGGGATCCTTCGGCCGGATCACGAAGAAGTCCGCGGAGAACTCGACTTCTCCCTTCGCGTTTGCCGGCGCGAGCGCCAGGTCCACGATCGCGCGGTCATGCGGG
>DATIRW010000111.1:0-12366 GCA_035469365.1 Thermoanaerobaculia bacterium | reverse complement strand
GTGCACTCCTTGCCGGCCATCGTCGTCTCGCTCGTTGTTCTCTGTGTCGGGATGTTCGCCGTGCAATCGACCGCGCCGGCCTTCGTCAACGCCAATGCCGCCGGGGCCAAGGGAGCGGCGGGCGCTCTCTACGTGACCTTCTACTACGTCGGCGCGAGCATCGGATCGTTCCTTCCCGGCTACGCCTGGCAGGCGTGGGGCTGGCCGGGCGTCGCGGGCTCCTGTCTCGCCGCGCTGGCCGTCGGCCTCGCCGCGGACTGGCTCCTGTGCGCGCCGACTCCGTAATATCCTTGCGGACGCCTGTGATTCATGCTGGTCCTGTCGCGGCGTCGCGGGAGGCGCTGCCTTTTGGAGGAGGGACAACCATGATCTCGAACAGAGGCTCAAACATTCTGCGGATCGTCCTTGCCGGAGCGCTGGCCGCCGCGGCGCTTCCCGGCGCTCTCCGCGCAGCGGATGCCGCCATCAAGGTCGGCGCCGTCCTGCCCGTCACGGGCAAGGAGTCGAAGATCGGTGGCGCCTACAAGCAGGCGACGGAATTCGCAGTCAAGGAAGTCAACGACGCCGGCGGTGTCAAGGTGGGCGGAAAGGCGATGAAGATCGACCTGACGCTCCTGGACGACACGTCGGACGCTGCCAAGAGCGCGCAGCTCGTCGAGCAGCTCATGACGCAGCAGAAGGTGGACGTCGTCATCGGCGGGTACGGCTCGCATCTCGTCCAGGCGCAGAGCGTCGTGCCCGAGCGCTACGGCGTGCCCTACATCTCCGGCGGCGCGGGAGCGCGCGGCATCTACGGCCGCAGCAAATGGGTCTTCGGCACTCTCTCCCCGGTGGACGTCCTGTCGCAGACGCAGATGGACTTCCTCGCCTCCCTCGTCGCGGCCGGGAAGCTGAAGAAGCCGTTGAAGATCGCCCTGGTGCTCGAGAACACGGAACACGGGAAGGACTACGCGCAGGGAGTCCACGACTACGTCAAGGCGCACGCCGGAGATTTCTCGATCGCGATCGAAGAGAGCTTCGAGTTGAACATGCCGGACTTCAAGCCTCTCCTGACCCGCGTCGCCGCCGCCAGGGCCGACCTCTTCATGGCCGACGCGCACCTGGAGGACTACATCGCGATGCACCGGACATACACGCAGATGGGCCTCTACCACCAGATGATCACCTACGGCGCGCGGGGAGCAGACGCGGCGGGCCGCAAGGCCCTCGGTCCGGCGACCGACTACATCTTCGCGAGCGGCTGGTGGTCCGACCTCCTGCCGTACTCCCAGGTCAAGGCCTTCAACGCCAAGTGGAAGGCCGCTACGGGGAGCGAGCCCCAGTGGTACCACGCATTGGCCTACGAGACCGTACGCGCACTCGCTGTGGCGCTCGGGAAGGCCGGCTCCTTGAAGCCGGAGGCGATTCGGGGCGCGCTCGCCGCCGTGGATCTGAAGGACTCGATCCTCCCCGGCGGAGAGCTGAAGTTCAGCGCGTCGGGGCAGGCGATCCTCCCCTTCGTCGTGACGCAGAACAAGCCGGGAGACAAGGTGGACATCGTCTGGCCGGTCTCCTCCAAGACCGGAGATCCTGTCGCGCCGGTGCCGAAGAGCTGACAAGACGACGGATCTCGTGAGAGATCTCACCGCCGTCGTCGTCAATTCGCTTCTCGCGGCGGGGCTGTACGCGACCATGTCGTACGGCCTCGCGGTGATCTACGGCGTCATGCGCATCATCAACCTGGCGCACGCGGGTGTGCTGATGCTGGGCGCCTACGCGACCTTCACGCTCTATTCCCGTTTTGGCCTGGACCCGTTCCTCTCGCTCGCAGTCGTCATCCCCGTTTTCTTCGGCTTCGGTGTCCTTCTGTACCTGACGGTGGTCAGGCGCCTCCCGCGCTCCCAGGCGGGGCCTTCGATCGAGTCGCTGCTGCTCCTCTTCGGTGCGTGGCTCGTGCTGCAGAACCTCGCCTACGCGATCTGGAGCGGCGACACGCAGTCGATCCTGACCGGTTACACGATGAAATCCGTCGTTCTCCTCGGCGTGCGGGTCGGAATCCCCTCAGTCGCGGTCTTTGCGGTGAGCGCCTCGTCTCTGCTCATCCTCCAGGTCATTCTCCGGCGCACGTATTTGGGCCGGGCGATCCGGGCCGTCACACAGAACCGTGACGCCGCCCTGATCTCCGGGGTCAACGCGGACCGGATCTCCGCCGTCGCCTTCGGCATCGGGACCGCCTTCGCCGGGGCCGCGGGGACCCTCCTCGCGACGATGTACGCCTTCACGCCGGATTTCGGGCGCAGTTTTCTCCTGAAGTCCTTCTGCATCATCGTGCTCGCGGGAATGGAAAGCGTCGCCGGCGTGGCGGCCGGGGCGTTCCTGCTCGCCTTGCTGGAGACCGTCGTTGGGGGCTACACCTCGCTTCCCACATCTTTTCAGGACGCCTTGTCCTTCACGCTTCTCGTCGTCGCGCTCGTCGCGTTCCCGCAGGGATTGCTGGGTGCCTTCGGGCGCCTGGCCTCCCGCCACCGGAGAATTTCGTGAAACCCGGCGCCCGCTGGCTTCGCATGGGCGCGATCGAAGGCGCGGCCCTCGTCTTTCTCCTGGCGGCGCCCCGGTTTCTCGAGCGGGGGACTTTGAACGACATCTGGAACGTCGCGTTCGCCGTCATCCTGGCCTCCGCCTGGAACCTGCTCGGAGGCTTCGCGGGACAGGTCTCGATCGGGTACTCCGCCTTCATCGGGATTGGCGCCTACACGACGGTGCTGCTCTCCCTCGGAGGCGTCAATCCCTATGCGACGCTGCCGCTGGCGGCTCTCCTCGCCGCGGCCTTCTCCTTCGTCGTGGGCCTGCCGACCTTCCGCCTGCGAGGCCCGTACTTCACGATCGCCACGATCGGAGTTTCCGAGGCGGTGCGCGTGGTCGCGGCCGGGGTCTCCTTCACGGGCGGGTCCTCCGGTCTCCGGATGCCCGCCGGCTCCTTCGAGTTCACGCGCGACTACTCCTTGATGGTCATCCTCGCGGTCGCGGTCGTGGCGCTTGCCGGGTGGATCAAGGTGAGCCCGTTCGGACAGGCCCTCGCGGCGATCCGCCAGGACATCGACGCCGCCGAGGCGCTCGGCGTCAACTCCACGAAGTACAAACTCCTCGTGCATGCCCTGTCGGCGGCGATCGTCGCGGTGGCGGGAGGCCTCTTTGCGATCAACTTCCAGTACATCTCGCCCAACTCGGTCTTCGACTTCCGACTTTCGCTGTCGATCGTGCTGATGCCGATCGTGGGAGGTCTCGGCACGATCGCCGGGCCGGTCCTCGGGGCGCTCCTCTTCGGATACCTTCAGATCAAGCTGCTGTCGAGTCCCGGGCTGCGGGATTCGTACCTGTTCATTTACGGCGGGATGCTCATCGCCGTGATGCTCTTCGAGCCCAGGGGGCTGCTCGGCCTGTTCCAGCGGTTCCGCAGGGCGGTCTCACGCTCCTTCTCGAAACCGGTGCCTGATGCCGGCTGAAGCGATCCTCTCCGTCCGGGGATTGATGAAACGGTACGAAGGGCTCCTCGCTCTCGCGGGGATCGATTTCGACGTGGCTCCGGGCGAGATCTTCGGCGTCATTGGTCCCAATGGAGCGGGCAAGACGACGCTCTTCTCGTGCCTGGTTGGCGCGGCGGCTCCGACCTCCGGGACCATCCGCTTCCGCGGCGACCGCATCGACGGCCTCCCCAATCACACCGTCGTGGCGCGGGGTCTCGTCCGGACGCACCAGATCGTGAGACCGTTCCGGGACATGACGGTCGAGCAGAACGTCTCGGTCGGCGCCCACTTCGGCTCGGGCCGCCGCCGCAAGGAGGACGCCGGACAGCGCGTCGGGGAGATCCTCGAGAAGACGGGCCTGGCGCGAAAGGCCGAAGCGCTCGCGGGCACGCTCACGATCGGAGAGCTGAAGCGCCTGGAGATCGCGCGCGCTCTCGCGACCGAACCGGAGGTCCTGTGCCTCGACGAGGTCATGGGAGGCCTGAACCCCTCGGAGATCATGGAAGCGATGAAGCTCATCCGATCCATCCGCGACTCGGGCGTGACGGTCCTCATGATCGAGCACCACGTCCACGCCGTCGTCGGCGTCTCCGACCGCATCCTGGTCCTTAACTTCGGACAGAAGATCGCGGAAGGAACGCCCTCGGAAGTCATCAGGGATCCAGAGGTGGTCTCGGCGTATCTGGGCACGGAACCCGTCGAAAGCAATTTGTGATTGGTGATTGGTGATTTTGTGATTAGGGCGGACGACAGTTCTCCGGGCTCCGGTCAATCACAAAGCACAGACCACAGATCGCAGATCCTCTCGGTTCAGAACATCGACGTCTTCTACGGCAACGTGCAGGCGGTCTGGGACGTCTCCTTCGATGTCGGTGAATCTGAGGTCGTCACGCTGATCGGCGCCAACGGCGCGGGGAAGACCACGATCCTGAAGACGCTCTGCGGGTTGATGGCGCCGCGGCGGGGTCAGATTCTCTTCGAGGGCCGGGACGTCTGCGGTCTGCCGCCGTACGAGCTCGTGGCGCGCGGCCTCGTCCTGATCCCCGAATCGCGCCAGCTCTGGCCGGGCATGACGGTTCGCGAGAACCTCGACATGGGAGCGTATTCCCGCTCCGCCCGGAGAGAGAGGGCGCGGACTCTGGAGAGGGTCTTCGCGATGTTTCCGCAGCTGGAGAAACGATCGGCGCAGAAAGCCGGGACGCTGTCGGGAGGGGAGCAGCAGATGTGCGCGATCGGCCGGGGGCTGATGGCGCGCCCCCGCCTCCTTCTCCTGGACGAGCCCACTCTGGGCCTCGCGCCGTTGCTCGTGCGCGAGGTCTTCAACGCCCTGAAACGAATCCGGGAAGAGGGGGTCACGATCCTGCTGGTCGAGCAGAACGTCCTTCACGCCCTGAAGCTGGCCGACCGCGCCTGCGTCCTGGAAACGGGCCGCGTGACGCTGACCGGATCGTCTCACGACCTCTCCCGGAACCCGCGCCTCGCGGAGGAGTTTCTGGGCGCCGGTTCCGTATGAGCCGATCCTCAATCGAACGCCTGCTCTCGGCGCTGGAGACCGCCGGCGAGAAGCCGGCGATCGTGTTCGAGGGGAGAACCTGGACCTTCGCGGATCTCGACCGCCTCTCCGCGGCCTACGCGCGGGGACTCTCGGCGAAGGGGGTAAAGCGCGGCGATCGCGTGGCGGTTTTTGCCGAGACGTGTCCCGAGGTCATCGTGGCGCTTCTCGGCCATTACAGGCTGGGCGCGATTCACGTTCCGATCAACACGCGATACCGTGGGGAGGAGCTCGCGCACGTCCTCACGGACTCGGGCGCGAGAGCGATCCTGCTGCGAGCCGGTTCTCCTTGCACGAGCGTCCTTGAGGATCTCGCGCCGTCTCCGGACCCCGCCTTCCGCATCTGGATCAGTGCCGAGAACGCCGCGCCACTCGCTGAGGACGTCGCCTTCGATCGGCTCGTCGAGACGGGCGCACGCGATCGGAAGACCGCGTCGCTCCCCGCCGACGCAGACGCGGCGATCCTCCTCTACACGTCGGGGACCACGGGAAAGAGCAAGGGAGTCGAACTGTCCTTCCGCGCGGTCGTGTCGAATACGGAGGCGGTGACGCGCCTCTGGCGGTTCTCGCCGGAGGACCGGATGGCGCTGGCACTCCCGCTCTTTCACGTGCACGGGCTCGGCCTGGGAGTCCACGGCGCGCTTCTCCACGCCATGACGATGCTCCTCTTCGAGCGCTTCGACGCAGGCCGCATCGTGGAAGCCTTCGAGCGTGACCGCGCCACCCTTTTCCAGGGAGTCCCGACGATGTACGTCAAGATCCTGGAGCTCCTGGCG
Source organism: Thermoanaerobaculia bacterium (assembly GCA_035469365.1). GTDB lineage: Bacteria > Acidobacteriota > Thermoanaerobaculia > UBA5066 > Gp7-AA6 > JAWOLE01. Next base: position 6,535 of record DATIRW010000111.1, on the reverse strand, counting down.
CAGAGGCGGGAAGCCGCTCCGGCGCTCGCGCGGGGCCGGCTCTTTACTTCCGGCAGCGCCGCGCTCGCTGCCGACGATTTCCTGCGATTCGAAGAGTTGACGGGCCACCGCATCCTCGAGCGCTACGGCATGAGCGAGACGCTCTTCACGCTGTCGAACCCGTACGAAGACCGCCGTCCCGGCACGGTGGGCCTGCCGGTCCCGGGCTGCGAGATCCGGATCGTGGACGACGCCGGCCGCGACGCCGCCCCCGGCGAGCCCGGCGAAATCCTGGCCCGGAGCAACGGGATGATGACCCGCTACTGGGGCCGCCCGGAGGAGACGGCCGCCTCCTTCCGCGAAGGCTGGTTCCTCACCGGCGACGTCGCCCGCCGGGACCCAGACGGCTTCGTGACAATCGCCGGCCGCAAGTCCGTGGACTTCATCAAGAGCGGCGGCTTCAAGATCTCCGCCCGCGAGATCGAAGACGTCCTCCGCCGCCACCCGCGCATCAAGGACGTGGCAATCGTCGGCGCCCCCGACCGAGTCTGGGGCCAGCGCATCGTCGCCGCCGTCGTTCTCCATCCGTCTCCCGTCCCCGCCCCATCCCCGGACTCTCTCCTCGAGGAGCTCTCGACCTTCTGCTCGAAGTCCCTCGCCGACTACAAGCGCCCCCGCGAAGTCCGCGTCGTCGAAGACCTCCCAAAGAACGCCCTCGGCAAGATCCAGAAACACCGTCTCGTGGAGGCGCTCCGCTTCTCGCGATGACGGTAGGGAAAGGCGGCCGAGCTCAGGCGCGATGGGAGAGCTCGGCGGCGACGAGCTTCAGGTCGGTCAGGAGGAAGCCGTAGAGGCGCTCCTGGCCGGGACGGTCTTCCGCGCGGAGGACGGCCGAGGGGTGGAGGGTCGCGAGGAGCTTCGGGGCCCAGGGGGTCTTCAGGATCTTGCCGCGCTCCTTCATCAGGCGGTAATCGGGACCCAGGAGGGCCTTCGAAGCGGTCGCGCCCAGGCAGACGAGGATCTCGGGGCGGATCACGGCCAGCTCGGCTTCGAGCCAGGGGCGGCAGGCGCCGATCTCGACAGTCCCGGGCGTCTGGTGGATGCGGCGCTTGGGCGTGCGGATGAACTTGAAGTGCTTCACGACATTGGTGACGTAGACGTCCTGTCGCGGGATGCCGGCTTCCGCGAGAGCGCGGTCGAGGACCTGGCCGGCCGGGCCGACGAAGGGCGCGCCCTGCAGGTCCTCCTGGTCTCCCGGACACTCGCCCACGAGCACGGAGCGGGCAGTGCCGGGGCCGAGCCCGAAGACGGTCTGTGTGGCATGGCGGTAGAGGTCGCAACCCTGGCAGGATGCCGCAGCCCGACGCAGCTCTTCCAGGTCGGACGTCTTCGGTATGAACGAGCCGGCACCCGCCGCGGGAGACGCGGTCGCCGGCGGAGCCTCCTCGGCGAGCTTCCTCAGTCGCTGCAGTTGCGGCTCTCCCTGCCGCAGCATCAGGCCCGCGTCGCCCTGCGCGATGCGGAAGAGGACGGAGTAGAGGAGGTTCCAGCGCTGCGGGTCGGAGTGAGGCGCCACGGCGCGCGCCAGCTCGAGGAACGCGCCGGGAACTCGCGGGCCGGAGGGGGAAGCTGCTGCCGCCGGCGCCTCCGGTGATGCGGGAGCGTCGAACAGAGTCGGCTCCGCCGGGGATTCGGCCTTCTCCCGCCAGACGACCTCGTCGGGCTTCACGCTGTCGGCGAGCAGCCTCCGCGCCGCCGCCCGCCAGCTCTCGAAGGAGGAGACGACGACCTCTCTCATCCCTACGATGTTATCGCCGCCTCCCTCTTGGCCGTCCCCGAGGAGCGCTGCGACGAGGGATCTCTTATGGCGCGCGAAGAGACTCGCGGCCGAGGAGGCGGAGGAGACCGTCCAGGATCGTCAGGGGGTGGGGAGGGCAGCCGGGGATGTGGAGATCCACCGGGATGTCGGCGGGGACGCCGCCGTGAGAGGCGTCCGCGCCGGCGAAGGGGCCGCCGGTGATCGCGCAGGCTCCGACGGCGATCACAATCTTCGGGTCCGGTACGGCGGCGTAGGTCGTCCGCAGCGCGAGCGCCATGTTCGTCGTGACGGGGCCAGTGATGACGATGCCGTCGGCGTGGCGCGGGGACGCGACGAACTGGATTCCGAAACGACCCAGGTCGAACACGACATTCCCCGTCGCCGCCAGTTCCGCCTCGCAGCCGCTGCAGCCGCCGGCGGAGACCTGGCGCAGCTTCAACGAGCGGCCGAAGAGCTTTCGCATCCGGGCGTCGAGCCGGGCCGCCAGCTCTGCCTCGCCGGAGGACAAGACCAGATCGGCCCGCGCGCTCGCCGCCACGCGGTAGTCCCGCGTGTAGGCGACGGCTCCTTCGGGACACGCCTCTTCGCAGAGAGGACAGAAGAGACAGGCGCCGAGATCGACGCGGAGAGGGTTCGTCGAGATCGCGCCGGTGGGGCAGGCGTCCACGCAGGTGCGGCAACCGTCCCGGCACTTCGATTCGTCGAGGCGCGGGAGTCCGCGAAAGCGCTCCGGGAGCCGGGGCAGCTCCTTGGGAAACCCCGACGTCTGGCTGCCCTGGCGCAGGCGGGCCTTCAACAGGTCGAGCATCGTCGTTTGCTCACAGGTCGTGGCCCGCGTAGGAAAGGTTGAAGCTTTTGTTGCAGAGCGGAAAGTCGGAGATCTCGTTTCCGCGCACCGCCATGGCGAGCCCGAACCAGTTGTGAAAGGAGGGATCCACGATCTTGTACCCCGCGAGCCGTCCATCCGAGCCGGTCGCGGCCACGTGCGCGATCTCGCCGCGCCATCCCTCCACGAGCGACACGGCGAGGCTGTCCGGCCGGAGGGGCGGCGTATCCGACCACAGCGGATCCCGGGTTTCCGGAAGCTCCGCGATCTGCTCCTCGAGGAACGTGATCGAGCGCTGCATCTCGAGCCACCGCACCTGCGCGCGGGCCATCACGTCTCCGGACTCCGCGAGCGCCACCGGGATGTGCGCGAAACGGAAGACGCCGAAGGGATGATCGCGTCGCGCGTCGCGGTCGCAGCCGCTGGCGCGCCCGGCGGGCCCGACGAGGCCCAGCTCCTCCGCCGTCTCCCGCGTGACGATCCCCGTCTCTTCGAACCGCGACCCGACCGAGGGAGTGTTGAATGTCAACTCCGCAGTGTCCCCGGCGTCGCGCTGCGCGCGGGCCAGGCGGGCGAGGAAGTCCTTTCGCTGTCCGCCGCTGATCCCGAAACGGACACCTCCCGGTCGGAGCAGGCCCCTGCCGAAGCGGTTGCCGGAGAGCTCCAGCAGGAGATTCAGGAACTCACCGCGCAGACGGCCGAAAAACGAGGCGCCGGGGAGGTACCCGATGTCGTTGCAGAGGGCTCCCAGGTCGCCGGAGTGGTTGGCAACGCGCTCGAGCTCGAGCGCGATCCCGCGGAGGGCCTGGGCGGAGAGCGGCGGTTCCATTTCCGCGAGCGTCTCGAGGACCATGCCGTGGGCAAGGCCATGCCCGATCGCGGTGTCTCCCGCGACCGATTCGGCGACAACGAGCCGGCGAGCGGGCGTTGACCGCAGGAGCAGCGCCTCCGCGCCCCGGTGCTGATATCCGAGCTGGATCTCCAGGTGGAGAACGGTCTCGCCGTGACACTGGAAACGAAAATGGCCGGGCTCGATGATCCCCGCGTGGACGGGGCCGACGGCCACCTCGTGAATTCCGGGCCCCTCGACGCGGAAGAAGGGGTACGGGCTGCCGACCGGCTCTTCGAGATCGGGGTGCCTTCGCAGCGGCTTGAGCCACGGGTGGCCGTCCGGGTGAATTCCGTGCTCCTCGTAGAGCTCGCGCTCGAACGCCTGGGCCTGCGGCAACTCCGTCGAAAGCGCCGGATAGGTCCCGTCGTCCGCGAGCCGCGTGCGCACCAGCCCGAGGCCTCCCCGTGAATCGTCCGCGAGCACGGCGAGGATTTCCTTCCCGTCATCGTCACTCGCCCGGGGCAACGCGCACATGGCCGAGATCCGACTCCCACTGGAGCAGGCCTCGACGCAGATCTTTTTGAAGTCATCGGGCGTAACCGCGGGCAGGTCCTCCCGCCGGACCGCCACGCTGTTGCGAATCCGGAGCATCTGGTTATCCCCCGAGGGCGCTCGCCGCGCGGGCGAGCGCGTCCGAGAGGAAGGGTGGAATGAGAATGCCGAGGACGAGGACGCCGCACGCCATGGCCATCGGAGTGACGACGGAGAGCGCCGGGTCCCTGCCGCGAGTCCCGGGCCCGCCGGAGGTTCCCTGCAGCATCGGAAAAACCACGGCCGCCATGCCCAGGAACGCCACCGCGAGAAGCGCGAAGAAGAGGATCCCGAGCCACGCGTGCGGTCCTCTCATCGCAGTCTGGAAGATCAGGAATTCGCTCCAGAAGGGACCGAAGGGGGGCGCTCCTCCGATGGCGAGGAGAAGCGCGGTCATCAGGATGCCGGTGAAGGGGATCCTCCGGAAAATGCCTCGGACCTCGCGCGCGGAGGTCGTCCCGTAGGAGCGGAGCACGTTGCCGGCCAGGAAGAAGAGACCGGCCTTGCAGAGGGAGTGGTTCACGGCGTGGAACATCGCGCCGTAGCTCGCGGCGCCGCCCAGGCCGACGCCGATCGCCATGATCCCCATGTTCTCGATGCTTGAGTAGGCGAAGAGACGCTTGTAATCGCTCTGGCCGATCAGGAACGCGCAGGCCACTCCCATCGAGACGAAGCCGAGCAGGACGAGCAGCGTCTGGGCGAATGCGAAGTCTCCGGAGGCCAGGCAGACCTGGTGGAAGCGCAGGATCGCGAGGAAGGCGCAATTCAAGAGCGCTCCCGAAAGGAGAGCCGACACGGGGGACGGAGCCTGGCTGTGGGTGTCCGGGAGCCAGGTGTGGAGCGGCGCCAGCCCCATCTTCGTGCCGTAGCCGACGAGCGCCAGCACAAAAGCGGCTTTCAACCACGGCTTCGCCATCGAAGGGGCCGCCTGCATCAACGCGGAAAGGGTCAGGCCCGCGCCGCTCCCGGCGCTTCCGGATGCGGCGATGCCGAGAAAGAAGGTCCCCAGGAGGGCCAGCGCGATTCCCACCGAGCACAGGAGCAGGTACTTCCAGGTCGCCTCGAGGGCTCCCCGGCGTTTGTAGAAGTAGACGAGCGGCGCGCTGGCGAGCGTCGTTCCTTCGACCGCCGCCCACATCAGCGCGAGGTTCTGCGTCGCCGTCACCAGGGTCATCGCAGCGAGAAACCAGAGCAGGCAGGGGACGAACCGGCGCGGCGCCGCCTGCGGGTCGTGAGTGCCCTGGAGGAGATACGGAACGGTGTAGACCGAAGCCGCGAGGAAGAGAAGGCTGGTGATCGACAGGAACAGCAGGCCCATGACGTCGATTCGCAGGAGAGCATTCGGCCCGGGTTCCGCGGCCCCGGCCCAGAGGGAGGCGACCGTCAACAGGTGCGCGGCCGCCACGCCCAGAAGGATCGCCAGGCCGACGCGTACGCTCCTGATCGCGAGAGCCGCGAGCCCCAGGACCGCGGGGGCGACGACGAGAAAAGCCAGCGCCATCGTCCTGACTCGCTAGTCCTTCAAGGCGGATAGCAGCTCGGTGTCGATGTGGTCGAACTCGCGGCTGATGTGGTGGATCGCGATGCCCATCACGAAGACGCCGACGAGCAGGTCCAGGAGAATGCCAAGCTCGACGGCGAAGGGGATCTCGTCAACCAGGGTCTGGCCGAAGATGAAGACGCCGTTCTCCAGCATCAGGTAGCCCACCACCTGCGTGACGGCCTGCTTGCGGCTGACGAGCACGAGGAAGCCGACGAGGAGCGTCGCGAACGCGACGGGGACGAGGAGCGACGTCGGCGCGGGCCGGGGGAGGACGAGCACGGTCGCCAGCCAGAAAGAGAGGCCCACGAGCGCCGCCGCGGCGAGGACCGAGAAATGCAGGCTGATGAAGGGTTCGACCTCGCGGCGCACGTTGGCCTCCCGAATCGCGCGGGAGAGGAGAATCGGGATGACGACGGCCTTGACGACGAGCGCGCCGAGACTCATCAGCAGGATCGGGACCATGTGCCGGTCGAGCACGCGTCCCCAGAGCGCGAGCGGCAGGAGCGCCAGCGCCACGCCCTGCGCCGCCGAGGCCCGCACGCAGCTCGCCAGCCGGCTCGTCGCGACGATCGCGAGGCTCAGAGCCGCGACGAGGAGGAGGAGGAAGTCGGCATATTCGGTCACGGCGCGCCCCGGTAGAACAGGGCGGCGAGGCCGATGGCCGCCAGGACGGCCGCGCCGACGAGAAACTCGGGCACGCGGCGAAGCCGGAGGCGCGCCATCACCGACTCGACGACGCCGACGGCGACCGCGAGCGCGATCTCGCCGCCGAGGAGAAGGAGAACGCCCGGCCATCCTCCTCCCGCTGGAATCGGCAGGAGAACGTGGACGAGCAGCGCGCCGATCACGAAGAGCTTGACGGCGCTTCCGTAAAGGACGAACGCGAAGTCCGGACCGCCGTGGTCGAGCACCATGACCTCGTGGACCATCGTCAGCTCGAGGTGC
>DATIRW010000110.1:0-1736 GCA_035469365.1 Thermoanaerobaculia bacterium | reverse complement strand
AGGTTGAGCCACGCGGAGGCGGCCACCACGGCGCACGCGAGCGCAGCGGGCAGCCATTGCCGGACGCGAAGGCCAGCCGCGAGAGTCCTTGCGAGACCGGTCAACGTCCAGGCGACGCCGAGACTTGAAAAGAGCAGCACGACGAGGATTCGGTGATAAGTGGGGGGGCTCGGAGAAAGAAGGACGCCTGCGGTCACGTAGACTCCCGTGAACATCAGCGATACCCAGCCGAGAAGCGAGGAAGCTCTCGAGACGACAAGCGCAGCGGCGGCGGGAATGAGCGCCGCGGTCACGGCGTCATTCAGAGCGCGAGTCGCGCCATACGCCTTGAAGTAGTCGTAGCCGGAATTGAAGATCGAGATCGTCCGGCCAAGATGCCGGGCGAGAGCTTCGGGAACACTCCCCCCGCCGTATGCGTCCCGGAGCTGGCGAAATCCGTCAGCTCGCAACAGCGAGATCGTCGGAATCCTCTGGTAGGCGATCTCGAGTGGCATCCTCAGAATGGTTGCGAACATCGGCGCGCAGACGAGGAGAGCAATAGCGGCGACTGCGCCGAGCATCTGCAGGGCGCGTCTCGAGGGCCAGCGCAGGATGATCGCCCAGCCCGCGAGTGTCGCGGCGATTGCCGCCGGCAGAATCTGGGTGGCGACGTACGTTGCGGCCCCGATCCCGAGAACAACGCCCGCTCCGGTGAGGGCCAGAAAGGAACCGCCGGTCAGGGCTCGCAGAAGGAGAGCGAGCAGCAGGCTCGCGAAAAAAGGCGTGTCGACATAGATCTGCCCGGCCCGGGAGTAGTGAAGGAAGGCATGGTTGACCGAGAGCAGAAGACCCGCGACGAAGGCCGTACTGGCTCCCACCAGCCGGCGTCCGAAGTCGAACAGTAAAACGACCGAGAGGGAGCCCAAGAGCGCCGACCCGAGCCGGAGTCCGAGCAGGTCTCCACCGAACGGCCAGGCCGCGAGTTGCGAGACAAAGAGGGTCATGTTGGGGTTTCCCATTTCCCAGAATCCGAACAGGGCCCCGAAGCCTTCCGCGAAAACCTTGCGCCCCACCAGACCGGTCGCAGCCTCGTCACCGTCGAGCCAGCCGGGTATGCGGTCGATTCCCGCCCAGATCCGCACGCCGAACGCGATGATGAAGAGGAGCGCCGCGGCCGCGGCGAGCCGCCGGCTCTCGCTCTTCGCATCCCGGCTCCGTCGGACGGCGTTGCGGCGCCAGTCGACGACGCCGGGGATGAGCAGCAGGGCGATGCCCAGAAGCCACAGCCTGGCCGAGAGCGCCGGACGCTGCGGCGCGGCGAGGTAGACGAGCAATGCGAGGACGAGACTCGCCGTCCCGGGCAGACAAGCCAGATAGAGCGCCCGGGGAAAGCGCGGCAACTCGAAGGGCCGGGGAGGCACCGGGAGGGCGTCGCTCTCTCGCAGCGCCAGGACCGCCAGGATCGCGGAGCCGGCCAGAGCGACTGCGGCGAGCAGAGGCGGTCGCACACCGTGGACTCGGGCACGTTCGAGCGCGAGCTGTCCTGCGGCAGCCAACAGGATCACGCCGGCAGCCGTCAGGGCCCGCCGATTCCACCCGCGACGCTCGGCTGGTGTTGTTTCCGCTATCGAGTGATTCTAAGACTTTTGTGGCGCTCCGGACTTCCCTGGCCCGGGCGTCGCCGTCCGCCGGATTGCCGCGTCCGTCCCTGCGCCGGAAGAAACGATCCCCGTTCGGCCCCGGGAGACGCGGTGGTC
>DATIRW010000109.1:0-30453 GCA_035469365.1 Thermoanaerobaculia bacterium | reverse complement strand
CCGATGCGCAGCCGAAGCGAACCGGTGAAGGCTCCCGGCTCCGCCCCGAAGAGCTCGCTCTCGAGGAGCTCGTCGGGAAGGGCCCCGGCGTTGACGCGGACGAAGGGCTTCCCGCGCCGGCGGGAGTTTGCCTGCACGATCTCGGCGATCTTCTCCTTGCCCGCGCCGCTCTCTCCGGTGATGAGCACCGGCACGTCGGAGGCGGCGACCTGGACCGCGAGCGCCACGACGCGGTGCATCGCGTCGCTCTCGTAGACGATGCCGGCGAGGTCGTAGCGCGAAGCGAGCTCCCGACGCGACCGCGAGCGCGTCTCCTTCAACCTCTCGTTTTCCCGCTGCAGGGCGCGCATCTGGAGGAGGTTGCGGACGGACGACAGGAGCTTCGCGTCGTCCCAGGGCTTGGCGAGATAGTCGTTGGCCCCCTCCCGAACGAGGGCGACCGCCGTCTCGAGGGAGGTCCAGGCCGTCATCAGCAGGACCGGCATCGCCGGGTCCGCTCTCCGGATCGCGTGGAAGAAGTCGATCCCCTCCTGCCCGGAGGTCACGGCCGGCGCGAAGTTCATGTCCTGGAGGACTACCCCTATCGCTCCCTCCCCGATCCGGGCGAGGGCCTCCCCGGGGCTGGCGGCGACTTCGCAGGGGATGTCGTGGATCTCGAAGAGGACGGTCAAGGCCTCCGCGATCGCCGGCTGGTCCTCGACGATCAGGAGCCTGGACATGCGCGCCGCCGCCCTGCCCGGAAAACGACTTCCCGGCCGGACCGCTCCCATCGTCGAGCGAACCGCCTCGACACGCATCTGTCCCAGATACGGCGGGGCTGGCTCAAGGTTCCTCCCGAGTTGTCATCCTGAGGAGCGGCGCGACGAAGGATCTGCCTTCGTCGGATGAGCGCGGGAGCAGATCCTTCGCTGCGCTCAGGATGACAGTCCCGCTAGACGTTCCGGGTGGCGACGGCCGGGGCGACCCGCGCTCCCCGGAGGGCAGGCAGGAACGTCGCGGCGAGGCCGGCCACCCAGAGGAGGAGCACTCCTAGCGCCACCAACCCGGGCTCCATCCTCGGCCCGGCGACCTTGGACACCAGGGCGACGTTCAGGCCGAACGCGAGCAGGATGCCGAGCGCAAGGCCGAGCGTCGTGACAATCCAGTTCTCGAGCAGGAAGTAGCGGAGGATGTCGCCGCGCTGGGCTCCGAGGGCGCGGCGGGTGCCGATCTGGCGGGTCCGCTCGTTGACCGAGAAGACCGTCAGGCCGACGATGCCGAGCGACGTGATGAAGAGAAGGAGCACGATCAGGATCGAGAGGATGTTGGCGAGGAGTGCCGTCCGCGCCTGGAAGCGCTCCTTGATCTGGGTCAATTCCTGGACCTGCACGCTCCGGCCGTTGTTCGAGGCCACGAGCGCTTTCTCGATCGAGGCCATGACGGCCGCCTTCTTGCCGGGCTCCGCGCGCACGAGGTAGCCGGCCCCCCCCACGAAGTTGCGCGAATAGCTAGGGAAGAACATTACGTACTCGTGGATCGGCCACCCGTACGGGTTGTAAAAGCGGTCGATCACGCCGACGATCCGGTACTGGTCGCCGTCGCTGTCCTCCAGGCGCTTGCCGAGCGCCTTGCCGTCGGGGAAGAGCAGTGCGCCGAAGGCCTTGCTGATGATGATGTCCTGCGAGGTCTTCTCGAGGGGAGTGCCGTCGGCGCCGACCGGGCGCGCCTTCGCGAAGATCTGCCGCATCCGCAGCGCCTCCGAGGCCGTCTCCTCTCGCGTGAAGTTGCGCCCCTCGATCAGCCTCGCGCCGAGCGCGTCGAGCGTTCCCTCGTCGGCGTTGTACACCTGGTTGCGCAGCATCTCCCCTTTGGAACCGAGGACGCGCGTCTCCATCGAGCTCCCGCCCCCCTGCCACGGAAGGAAGCGCGTGTTGGACACGGCCTTGACCCCCGGGATCGCACGCAGGACCTCCATGTCCTGGCGCAGGGAATTGTCGAGGTAGCCGTCCTCCTTGAAGGCCGGCGCGAACGGGCGGCTCGCGACGCGGATGATGTTGTCGTCATCGAAGCCCGAAGGGATCGCCATCTGGCGCCGGGAGTCGCGGATCATGTTCACGCAGTTGGCCACGATCGCGAGCGTCAGAGCGACCTCCGCTACGATCAAACCGTAGCGGACCTTGTTGCGGCGCATCGAACGAAGAATCGGTCCGAATTCCATGGCGTTCCCTCCTGCTATTGCAGCGACAGGTGCACGGCGGGCGAGAGGCGGCAGGTCCGCCAGGCCGGGTACAGACCGGCCGCGAGCCCCGCCGCGAGCGAGAGCCCGACGGACAGAAGGACCATCGGTATGTCGAGGTGGAAGTAGTCTCCGCGCAGCTGCGTCGTCTTGAGCCACTGGTTCAGGAGCGCGAGGGCGCCGACCGACAGGGCGAGGCCGATCGCTCCGCCGACGACGCCGATCAGCTCGCACTCGACGACGTGCTGCACGAAGATGTCCGCCCGCGATGCGCCGAGCGCGCGGCGCACGCCGACCTCGCTCGAGCGGGCCAGGAACTTGCCGAGGAGCAGCCCCACGAGGTTGACCGCGCAGACCCCCAGGAAGAGGAGCGACACGATGAGCATCGCCGTCGTCTCGGGAGGCACGACCCGCTGGTCCCGCATCCACTCCTCGACGGTGCTCACTCGGTTGTTGACCGGCCGCTGAAAGCGCCCGTGCTTCTTCTGGTCGAGAACGTACGCGGCCAGGAAGTCCTTGTATTTCGAGACCGCCGCCTTGTCGGGCAGCTCGACCCACATCTGGATCCAGCACGACTCCGACTGGAGGAACCCGTCGAAGCCCGAGAGGCCGCCGGAGCTGCCCCACCCGTCGGAGTTGCCGAACGTGCGCAGCTGCATCGGTTTGACGAAGTTGAAAGGCATGTAGATCTTCTCGGGCTTCTCGATGAAGTTCTGGGTCAGGTCGTAAATCTTGACGCTCGGAGCCCAGTCCGCGAGCACGCCGACGACGCGGAAGTCGCGGTCCGAGATCCGCACCGTCTTCCCGACGCTGTTCTTCCCGCCGAAGAGCTTGTCGTTCATCTCGTCGGAGAGCACGACAACAGGCTCCGGGCCCTCATCCGCCTTTTTGTCCCAGCCCGAGCCGTAGCGGAACGGCACGTCGAACATCGGAAAGAAGTCGGAGAAGCAGAGCCGGATCGTCTCCCGGAATGGCTGGCCGATCTTCGCGTCCGGGAAGACATAGAGAGCGGTTTTGAACATCCCGCCCTGCCGGCTCGGGATGTCGGACTTCATGATCTCCGTCATGTCCCGGTACGTGACCTGCGTCGGCGGCAGCGTCGAGTCCGCGCCGGGATAGGGCTTCAGCGGGTCCCAGCTGTCGAGCCGCACGTAGTAGAGGACACCGCTCCTCGTCGGGATCGGGTCCTTCGCGAAGGAGTGGCGCACCGTGGCGAAGGTCGTCGAAACGGCGATGCCGAGCGCGATGCCCGTGACGATCAGGATCGAAAGCGCCCGGTTGCGCTTCAGGCTTTTCCAGGCGATGCGCAGATTGTGAAAAAGCATGGCGTCTCTCCTCGTTCCGTCAGGGAACTGTCGCCGCGAAGCTCGCCGCCGTCTTCTCCGGAGGCCCCTCCGCCGGCAGAGAATCCAGGTCCACGATCTCGCCGTCAAGGAGATGGATCTGGCGCGACGCCCGCAACGCGCATTCGGGCGTGTGCGTCACCATGACGATCGTCGTGCCGGACTCGTTGATTCGCTCCAGCTGGTCCATCACCTCGCGCGACATGAGCGTGTCCAGGTTGCCCGTCGGCTCGTCGGCCAGGATGAGCCTCGGCTCTCCCGCGAGCACGCGAGCGATCGCGACGCGCTGCTGCTGGCCGCCCGACAGCTGCGCGGGCAGATGCCTCAGGCGGGAGAGGAGGCCGACCATCTCGACCGACCGCTCGATGCGCTCGCGGCGCTCGCGGGCCGGGAGGCGCCGGTAACGCAGCGGAACGTCCACGTTGTCGAAGACGTCGAGGTCCGGAATCAGGTTGAAGCTCTGGAAGATGAATCCGATCTTCTCGTTGCGGATGCGGGACATCTCCGAGTCGGAAAGCCGGGAAACGTCCTGGCCGTCCAGGTGGTAATTGCCGGCATCGAACGTGTCGAGGAGGCCCGCGATGTTCAGGAACGTCGTCTTGCCCGATCCGGACCGGCCCATGACGGCCACGAACTCGCCCGCGGCGACATCCACGGAGATGTCGTGCAGGGCGTGGGTCTCGATCAGGTCCGTCCTGTAGACCTTGCGAATCTTCTGCATAGAGAGCATCGTCTTTTTGCCTTTCTTCTGTTTCCCTGTCATCCCGAGGAGCGAAGTAACGAGGGATCTGCTCGGCGAATACGGAGAAAGGCGAGAGCAGATCCCTCGCGGCGCTCGGGATGACAGGGAGTCCCAGGTTCGCGACGTTTCAAGTCAGCACCCTAATTGCGCAACAGCACGGTCTTCGCGCCCGCGAGCTCGCTCGTATCCGACAGGATGACCTTGTCCCCCTGGGACAGGCCCTTGACGATCTCCACCTCGGAGACGCTCACGGCGCCGACCGCGATCTCCCGCTTGACCGCGATGCCGTTCTCGACGACGTAGATCTGCCGCCCGCCGCCGCTCTCCAGGAACGGCCCGCGGGGGACCTTCAGCACGTTCGGCTTCGACTCGAAGACCATCCGCACGGAAACGCGCTGACTCTGGCGCAGCCCGGCCGGCGCCGCTCCCTCGAACGCGACCGTCCCGTGCCCCTGGCTGTCGCGGATCTCCGGCGACATCGCGGTCACGTGGCCCGGGTATTCCTTCCCCTCGTAGAGGATCTGCGCCGCCGTGCCCGGCGCGACCTCGGCCGCGTAGTTCTCCGGCAGCGTGATCTCGACCTCGAACTGCGAGAGGTTTACGACGGTCGCGATCGCCTGGTTGGCGGCGACGGCGTCGCGGTCCTGGACGGCGAGCGAGGCGACGACGCCGTCGAAGGGCGCGGCAATCGCCAGCCCCTCCACCTGCCGCTGGAGTTCCTCCGACAGGGAGGCCTGGCGTTCGAGCGCGAGCTGCCGGCTGCGGATGTCGAAATCGGCGGTTTCGATCGCCAGCCGCGACGTCTCCCGCGCGTTCTTCAGCTCCAGCTCCGCGATCTTCACGTCGTCTTTCGCCTTCTCGTAATCGTTCTTATTCAGGATCCCTTCGTCCCACGCGGTCTGCGCGCGCTCCCCCAGCCGCCGCGCGGCCTGGAGCCGGACCTCGAGCAGGTCGATGGCGTGGGCGTTCTTGATCGCGTCCTGGCGCGCGTCGATCTTCTGGCGGTCAAGGGCCGACTTGAGCGACCCGAGCGTCGAGCGCTCCTGCACGAGCCGGCTCTTCAGTTCCGGGCTGTCCACGCGCGCGAGGACCTGCCCCTTTCGAACCGAATCGCCCGCCTTGACCGCGAGCGCCACGATGCCCGCCGACGGCGTGAAGAGCGTCGGGTGCAGCGCCGCGACGACCCTGCCGTCGGCGGACGTGTCGCGAATGAGCTCTCCGCGCTTGACCTCTCCGATCCGGACCTGGGAGGCGGAGATCGAGCGGTCCGCGCGGGCCCAGCGCCGGATCGTGGGAAGCGCGACGGCCAGCGCGACGAGAAGGACAAACGCCGCTCCGGCGGCGATCCACATCCCGCGCGAGAGGCCTTTGGGCTTCTCGACGGGCTTGTCCATAACGGAGATGTTCTCGATCATCGCCGGGACATAAGAGCAACGCCCGGGCCATGCCGTCGGAGAGCAGAATCCTCGGATTCCCCAGCAAATCCGTTATCGGAATGATCCGAGAACGGACAACTGTCCGGGTTCCGGCGGACATCCGTCCGGGGAAGCGCTGTCATTCTGAGGAGTGGAGCGACGAAGGATCTGCTCTCGTCGGATGAGCAGATCCTTCGCTTCGCTCAGGATGACACGGGCTGCTTCCTGACCGGACAGACCCCCCGGAACAAGTTGACCTGTGAGAGAGTTTTCTATTCGAATGTACAACGAGTTCTATCGGTTCCGGGAGTCGCCCTTCAACATCACGCCGGACCCGCGCTTCCTCTTCTTCTCCGAGCGGCACCGCGAGGCCTTCAACCACATCCTTTTCGGCATCCGGGAGCGCAAGGGCTTCATCCAGATCACCGGGGAGGTCGGCGCCGGAAAGACCACCGTCTGCCGCGCGATCCTCCAGGAGCTCGGATCGGCTTACAGGACGGCGCTGATCCTGAACCCGTGCATGACGAGCACTCAGCTCCTGAGGACCGTGCTCTCCGAGTATGGTTTGAAGCCGCGGCGCCTGGACCGCGCCTCCTGTCTCGACGCCTTGAACGAGTTCCTGCTCCACGAGGCCATCATCGGCAACGACGTCGTCCTCTTCATCGACGAGGCGCAGGACCTGGACGACGACCTCCTCGAGCAGGTGCGGCTCCTCTCGAACCTGGAGACCGATCAGACGAAGCTTCTGCAGATCGTCCTCCTGGGGCAGCCGGAGCTGAGAGGAAAGCTCGAGCAGAGGAACCTGATGCAGCTTCGCCAGCGCATCACCGTGCGCTACCACCTGAGCCCTCTCTCGCGCGAGGAGACCGAGGCCTACATCCAGCACAGGCTACGCGTGGCGGGGGCGGACGGCCGGCCCATCTTCACTCCCTGGGCCGTGCGGAAGATCTACGGCTACTCGCGCGGCGTGCCGCGCCTCATCAATGCCGTCTGCGACAAGACGCTCCTTTGCGGGTTCGTCACGGGGACCGATACGTTGAAAGTGGGACACGTGCGGCGGGCGATCCGCGAACTGGAAGGAAAATTCTCATGAGCCTGATCGACGAGGCGTTGAAGCGGGCGGAGCTCGAAGCTGCGCGCCGCGACGGCCTGCGGGGCGGCGCCTACCCCTGGGTGCCCGAGCACGGTACAAAGCAGCGCCGTCCGTGGGGAGTTGTTGCCGCGGTGGTGATTACAGCCGGTATCGTGGTGGGAGGCGTCGTGTGGATGTCGCCACGGCCGACGCCGGTGCAAAGTTCAAAGTCCAAGGTCCAAAGTAGCCCTCCGAGCGAGGAGTTGCAGACGGTCGTTGTCGCGCCGCCGCCTCGCGGGTTTCCTTCCCGAGTCGTCGCCGGGGACGGGAAGACTGTCAGCCCGAAAGTCGATGTGGAACCAAAGCGGCCACCTCCGAAACCGCCGGCCGACGCCCCGCGAGGTCGAACCGCGCCCGAGGCGGAGCCAAGGCCGGCCCCTGTAGCGATGGACACGAAGACCTACGTCGGCGAGGTCACCGCTCCCGACGGCGCGAAGATCGAGCTGGGCGGGATCGTCTATTCCGAGACGAACCCCGTCGCCCTCATCAACGGCAAGGTGCTCGGGCCCGGCGCCATGGTCGAGGAATTCACGATCGTCTCGATCCAGCCCGACCGTGTCGAGCTGCGCGGCCGCGGGATAACGATGTTCCTCGCGTTGAAGTAGATTCGAGATTCCAGATTCCAGATTCCACGGCCCGGGTCGGCGACTCAGTTCCGTGATGACGGGCGTGTTTCCAGTCTCCGCACCATCTCGATCGCTTCCGGGTTCTGCGGCGCGACCTCGAGCGCCTTCCGGTAAGCGGTGAGGGCTCCCTCTCGGTCCCCTAACGCGGCGCAGGTTTCGCCGATGCGGGCCTGCAGGACGGGTTCCATCGGCGATTCGGCGGCGGCGAGTTGGAAGACCTGGAGCGCTTCGCGCAGGCGGCGATGCTGGAGGAGGCGGTTGCCGACGATCGAGACCTGGTCAGCGTCGAAGTTGTAGTCGCCCGGGCTCTTTTCCTTGAGCTCCCGGTATCGCGCGAGGGCGCCGTCCACTCCCCTGGCGGCCACGGCCTCCCACATTTCCTTGCCGACCGACGGCTTTCCGTGTGAATCGAAGTTGAACCTGTCGAAGTTGAATCGGTTGCCCAGGATGTTGATCTCGACCTCGACCTCGTCCGACAACGCCTTCTGGCCCCAGAACTCCCCGCCGCTGATCCCATAGTCGGTGCGTTTGATCTTCGCGGCCCCGGCGCCGCCGACCCGTACGTTGCCCCAGGCCGTGTCGGGCATTCTCGGCACCGTCTGCGTCATGGAGATCGAGACGTCCCGCCGGATGCCATGGATCTCCAGCGTTCCGTGGACGACATAGCCGTCCTTGCCGGCCCGCTCGATCGAACGGCTCTGAAAGATCATCCTCGGGAACTTCTCGACGTCGAAGAAGCGCGGGCCCTTCAGGTCCTTGTCACGCGTCTCGCTGCCGGTCTCGATGCTCGCGGGATCGAACACGACGGTCACCGACGAGCGCGTCGGGTCCTTCTCGTCGTACAGGATCGCCGCCGTGTAGCTCTTGAACCTTCCTCGGACTTTCGTCAGTCCGAGAAACCCGATCGTGAAGCCGATGTAGGAATGCGACGCATCGACGCCGAAGAGCTCCGCGCCGATGAGCTCGATCCGTCCCCAGTCCGCAGCGGGACTCTGCGCCGGTACCGGCCGGCCGGCGGTGCACAATAGAAGCAGAAGAGGCGCGATCGCAAGTCTTCTCATCTCATCCTCCCTGACAACGTCGTCTGCGGCAGGATGACGGAATCTCCGTCGCCGCGGTGTCAGGACGCGGCAAGGATTTCTCCGCCATTGTCAGGAAACGGTGAGGACTTTCCGTCTAAGGTGGCAGGCCGCGTTTCGAGCGCGGCCGGGCTGGTAGATTGGCCGCATGCGAAGGGCGGCGCTTGCCCCGGGGACCATCCCGTCGCGGTGGATCGCGCTCCTGCTTGCCGGCGCGCTCGTTCTGTCGGCGCTCCTCGCATGGCAGGCAGAGGACGCGGCGCTCTCGCACCGGCGCGCGGCGGAGGGCGTCCTGCGCGATTACGCGGGGCTCGCGGCCCACGAATTTCTGCGCCGCGCGCGAAACCAGACCGACTACTACGCCTTCTATCCCGTCATCTACCTTCTCTCGGCGCACGAGCGCCAGTCACCCGGATCAGCGCTTCCCGAGCCGGAAGATCTGGCCGGAGCCGCGCGGAACGCCCGCTTCGAACGGCTGCCCGCGCGCAGCCTCTATCGCGTGGATCTCGCCTCGGGCAGGGTCGTGTCCTCGCCCGGCGCGCCTCCGGAGCTCGTCCTCTGGGCCCGCGAGAACCTGCCCGGGCTTCTCAGGCAGCGCGCCTCCGGCGGAGGCGAGATCGCCGCCGTTTCCTTCACGGCGGCCGGGACGCCGCGGACGGTCGTCTACGGAGTGTCTCCCGACGCCGCGCGCCTCGCTCTCGCCTTCGAAGTGGATCCGCGAGACCTGACCTCTTACTTCCAAAAGGCTTTCGCCGCCGGGCCGCTGATTCCGGCGTCTTCGACCGGAGGCGGCAACCGGAACGACCTGGTCTCGCTCGAGCTCTCCGACGGCTGGGGACGCGAGATCTTTCACTCCGGCGGCGCGTTCGATCCGGCGTTCGGAATCTCGGAGAAGATCGCCGACCCGGCCGCGGGGATCTTTCGCGGCATGACGCTGCGCACCTCGATTTCCCGCTCGCTAGCGCCTCGGCTCGTGATCGGCGGGCTTCCCCGGTCGCGGCTGCCGCTCCTCCTCGCGGCCCTCGCGCTCGCGTCCGGCCTTCTCGCCGCCGCCATCCTCCTGTTCCGGCGCGAGCGGGCCCTGGCCGAACTGCGCTCCGATTTCGTCTCGAGCGTTTCGCACGAGCTGCGCACGCCGCTCGCGCAGATTCGCCTCTTCGCCGAGACTCTGCTGCTCGATCGGATCCGGTCGCCGGAGGAGCGCCGCCGCTCTCTCGAGATCATCGACTGCGAGGCCCGCCGCCTGGCGCAGCTCGTCGAGAACACCCTGCAGTTCTCGCGCGCCGAGCGGGGGGCGATTACGCTCGACCTCGAGAACCGGGACGTTGCCCGGCTGGCGCGCCAGACGCTCGAGAGCTTCGCGCCGCTCGCCGACGCGCGGAAAGCGCGCGTCTCGACCGACAGTCCCGAAACGCTGACCGCCAGAGTGGACGAGGGCGCTGTCCGGCAGATCCTGCTCAACCTCCTCGACAACGCCGTCAAGTACGGCCCCGAGGGCCAGGAGATCCTCGTCACGCTGAAAGAGGAATCCGGCGCCGTGCGGCTCTCCGTCGAAGACCAGGGCCCGGGCATCCCGGCGAAGGAACGGGAGCGCGTCTGGCGCAAGTTCGTGCGCCTGGAACGCGACCGTGAGACTCACGAAGCCGGCGCCGGCATCGGCCTGGCGCTTGTCTCCGAGCTCGTCGAGCTCCACGGGGGCCGCGCGTGGGTCGAGGACGGGAGGCGCGCCGGCAGCCGGTTTGTCGTCCTTCTCCCTAAAGCAGCGGGGAACGCGTGAGCCGGATTCTCTTGATCGAGGACAACGCCGATCTCGCCTTCGGCTTGCGCAACAACCTCGAGATCGAGGGTTACGAAGTCGAGATCTCAGGCGATGGCTCCTCGGGACTCGAGCGCGCGCGGCGTTCCAGGCCCGATCTCGTGATCCTGGACCTGATGCTTCCGAAAATGGACGGACTCCGAGTGCTCAAGGCCCTTCGCGGCGACGACCTAGCGATGCCGGTCCTGATCCTCACGGCGCGCGGAGAAGAGACGGACAAGGTCCGTGGCCTGAAGCTCGGCGCGGACGACTACGTAACGAAGCCTTTCGGCGTGCTCGAGATCCTCGCGCGCGTGGAGGCGCTGCTGCGGCGTAACCGATCGCCGGCCGCACCGCCGCTTCCCGCGGCGCCGCGCCTCGAGCAGTTCGGAGAGATCGAGGTGGACCCGGCGGCCCGGGTCGTCACCCGGTCCGGCCGGCCCGTCGAGCTGGCACCGAAGGAATACGAGCTTCTTCTCGCCTTGATCGGCCGCCGCGGCGCCGTCGCCTCGCGCATCGAGCTCATGCGAGAGGTGTGGGGCTATTCCGACGAGGCCGTCACGCGCACGATCGACACGCACGTCGCGGAGCTGCGCCGCAAGCTGGAGGTGGACCCGGCGGATCCGCGGCATATCCTCACGGTGCGGAAGGTGGGGTACAGGTTGAAGGCGTGAAGGGTCCAAAGTCCAAAGTAGACCGAATGGAATTGTCGGCGTGAAGAGAGCCAGGAGGGTTTTCGCTGTCTGCCTGCTCCTTGGGATGACCGCGACTTACGGGGGCGCCGCGGCCGAGGACATTCGGAGCCCGCTCGAACCCGGGAAATGGGCTGTGGGGTTCAGGGTGCTGGCGGAGAGGGACGGGGCGCGGGCGCTCGGGGATGGAAGAGGACGGCCGGTGCAGATCGCGGTCTGGTATCCGGCCGCGAAGACGGCGGGCGCACGGATGACGTATAGAGACTATTTCCTGCTCACGGCTTTGGAGAACGATCCGGAAAAGACGCCGCGGGAAGCGGACCGGAAAAAGGCCATCGAAGGATTCGAGAGTTTTCTGGCGTCGGCCGGGGTCACGAAATCCGATTCCGCGCGCCTGCTCGCGACGCCGATGAGGGCGGTCCGGAACGCGGCACCGGCGGCGAAGCGGTCTCCCCTCGTCGTCGTCGCGCAGGGGAACGGCCAGTCGGCCCACGACCAGGCCTTCCTCGCCGAATACCTCGCCGGCCACGGATATGTCGTCGCCACATCGCCTTCCCCGACGCGGATCTCGGGCCCGATGAAGAGCGAAGAGGACATCACGGCCAAAGCGGAGGAACAGGCGGCGGACCTCGTCTTCGCGATCGAGGCGCTCAGGACCTGGCCGCCGGTCCGTCCGGGCGCGGCCGGGCTCATCGGCCACAGCTTCGGCGCGCGCTCTGCCCTGCTGGTGGCCACGAGCCGCCGCGACATCGGGGCTCTCGTGAGCCTGGATGGAGGAGTCGGCTCGAAGACCGGCGCCGGCCTGCTCGAGCGGTCGCATCTCTTCGACGCGAAGAAGATGACGGCGCACCTGCTTCACTTCTACGAGGAGGCCGATCCCTTCATGGCGCCGGATTTCACCCTCCTGCGCTCGCTCGGGCCCGGAGAGCGCTTCATGGTAAGAGTGCCCGATATCCACCACATTCACTTCACGAGCATCGGCGTTTTGATCTCGGCGGCGCCGTCGCTGGCGAAGGCGACGAAGGCCGGCGAGCGGACGCGAAGAAGCGTTGACGCGGTTTGCCGCTCGACCCTTTCCTTCCTGGACGCCGCCGTGAAAGAGTCGGCCTCGCAAACGAAGGACTGGACGCCTTCCGATCCCGACACCCTGAAGATGGAGACCTTCGAGAGCGCGCCGGCGGGCGCGTGGGTCCGCGGGCCGCAGGGCCGGTTGCGCGTGGACGACGGCGGAGCCGAGGGCCTACCGGTCCTCTTCGTTCACGGAAACAGCGGAAACCGGACGCAGTGGGCCGCGCAGCTCGAGCACCTGCGCGCCCGGGGGCCTGGGGGACCGCAAGGTCCCCCGCTAAGACCGACGACCCGGGCCGCGGCCTTCGACCTGCGCGGCATGGGTGAATCTGAGCCGGCCGCCAACGCCGATTACTCCGTCGAAGGATTCGCCGAGGACGTCGCGGCGGTGGCCGATGCGCTCGGTCTCGAGCGCTTCGTTCTCGTCGGCCACAGCTACGGCGGCGCTGTCGCGGCCGCATACGCCGGAAAGCACCCGGACCGCCTCGCCGGCCTCGTCTTCGCCGACGTCGCCGGCGACATACGCAACCCGCCCGCGGCCCAGGCCGAGACCCTGCGCCGCGGACTGCTCCCCGAAAACTACGCGGACTTCACGCGGCGCTGGTTCGAGGGCATCCTCGCCAGGGGAACCGACGCCACGAAAGAGGCCGTCATGAAATCGCTCCGGGCAACCCGCCCCGACGTCTTCATCGCCGCGACGACCGGACTCTACAGCTTCGACCCTCTCGCGGCTCTCGCCTCCTACGGGGGGCCGCGCCTCCACATCGCCTCCTATCTCGCCGACAAGCCCGCCGCCATTGACCGCTCCTTCAAAGACATGCCGGTCCGAGTCATTCCGGACGCCAGCCACTGGCTCATGATGGACCGGCCTGGGGACTTCAACCGGTTCCTCGACGAGTTCCTGGCGGGACTAAAGTAGCTCCTCCCCCTCCCCGCCGAATCCAATATTCAAGAATCGAAGAACCTTGGACGGGTTTCTGCGTTCTACACGGTTAGAGGGAAAGGTGTCATGAAAACCAAGTCGCTCCGGCCCTTGTTCTATCTCGTCGGGTTAGTTCTGGCTGCCGGACCGGCCTTCGCCGAATCACGGATCGAGAAGACCCTCAAGCTCGAGCCGGGCGGTGAGTTCCGCCTCGAAACCGACATCGGGCGAGTGAGCGTGACCGGCACGTCCTCTTCGGGAGTCCGGCTCGTCGTGACCTCGCGCCGGGACGACTTGAACGACCTTCTGAGCTTCCGGTACGAGGAGGGCGCCCGCTCCGCCTCGGTCATCGCCAGGAAAAAGCATCATCTGGACTTCCTGTTCGGCAGCTGGAGCTCCTCCGTCCGCTTCGAGGTGGAAGTCCCCGCGGAAACCGCCGTCACCGTCCACACGTCCGGGGGCGGCATCTCTCTTGCCGCGCTGCGATCTCCGGCGAAGATCGAGACGTCGGGCGGCGGGATCGAAGTGCGGGACCTCGTCGGCGACCTCCAGGCAGAGACTTCGGGAGGATCCATTCATTTACGCGACATCAAAGGGCAGAGCAATGTGGAGACCTCCGGCGGCGGCATCGAGGCGGTGAACCTCGAAGGGTCTCTCAAGGCCGAGACGAGCGGCGGTTCCGTGAACCTCGACAGGGTCACCGGCGACATCCGCGCGCACAGCTCCGGCGGCGGCATCCACATCCGCGAAGCGGGCGGCCGCGTGGATGCCGACACTTCCGGAGGCTCGATCGAAGCGACCTTTGCCCACGGCAACGCCCGGGGCGGAAGCCTGGAGTCCTCCGGCGGCGGTATCAGCGTTTCGCTCGATCCCGGTGTCGGCCTTTCGATTGATGCCCACGGCAACTCGGTCTCCTCGGATCTCCCGCTGACCGTTCAGGGCGAAATGTCACGCGGGTCGCTCCGCGGCAAACTCGGCGGCGGCGGCGAGAGCCTCCGCCTGCGGACGAGCGGCGGATCCGTAAGAATTCGGGCGCTCTAGCACCCGAGTCCAAGGTCCAAAGTCCAAGGTCCAAGGTCCAAAGTAGAACGCGGAAGAACGAGGATCAGAGCTAGGCACTTCTAAACTTGCTTCCGCGGAATCCCGACTCGCGCAGGTATTTCATCAGACCGGAGATCAGACGACTCGTCTCCGCGACTCACGGTCTCGAGCACCTCCCAGCCGATCCTGCATTCCCGGACAGGACAAACGATGTCCGGGGAGGACCGGATCAATCGTGCCCGGCTACTTTGGACCTTGGACTTTGGACTTTGGACTCGGCCGCGGGCAGAATGTGGCCGTGGCCGAAATTTCTCCTGTGATCATCGTCGGCGCCGGCCCGACCGGCATCGCGTGCGCGATCGAGCTCGGTAAACGAGGCATCGACGCGGTCTGTTACGACAAGGGATTCCTGCTCGATACGCTCTACCATTTCCCCGAGGAGATGCGCTGGTTCTCGACCCGGGATCTCCTGGACATCGCGGGCGTCCCTTTCGCCGTCCCGGACGCGCATCCGACGCGCCTGGAATCGCTCGCCTACTACCGCGGCGTCGCCGAGAAGTTCGGCGTCAAGGTCATCCCCCAGACCGAGATCATCCACATCCGTCCGCATGAAGGCGGCGGCCTTACCGTCATCCTGGGCGAAGCAAAGGACCTGCCCTCATCCGTCGACACGGAGGCACGCGAGATCAGCTCTCCGGCCGCCATCATCGCGACCGGCTTCTTCCACAACCCCAGGCGCCTGAGCGTCCCGGGCGAAGACCTCCCTCTCGTCCACCGCCGCTATGTCTCGGGCTACCCGTTTCACGGCCGGGACGTCGTCGTCGTGGGCTCGCGCAACTCGGCGGCGGAAGCGGCCCTCGACCTCTACCGCCACGGCGCCCGCGTCACGCTCGTCGCCCGCGCCCCCGCGATCTCCGAGCGCGTCAAATACTGGATCAAGCCGGACCTGGAGAACAGGATCCGCGCCGGAGCGATCCGCGCTCTCTTCCGAACCCGTATCCTGGAGATCGAGCCCGGCTCCGTCCTGGTCGAAGGCCCCGCCGGGAGACAATCGTTGACGGCTCACGCCCTCTTTCCGCTGATCGGCTACGAGCCCGACTTCGCCTTCTTCGAGCGCTGCGGCATCCGCCTCGAGGGGGAAAACCGCATCCCCTCGCACGATCTCGAGACCCTCGAGTCCAACGTTCCCAACCTCTACCTCGCCGGCGCCGTCCTCGGCGGCATCGAAGTCGGCCGCATCTTCATCGAGAACAGCCGCCACCACGCCGCCCTCATCGCCGACTCCATCGCCCGCCGCCTCCACCCTGTCCCCGTCTGATGCCGCACTCCTCTCGCACCCCGGAGCGAACGCATGTATACGAAGACACTTTATGCAGGTTGGGCGGATATGGACTTCAACGCCCATATGAAGAACACGGCATACCTCGACAAGGCTGCCGATGTACGGCAGATGTTCCTGATCGAAAATGGCTTTCCCGTGGAGGAGTTCTCGCGGCTCAGAATCGGGCCGGTGATGATGAAGGACGAAGTCGAGTACTTCAGCGAGGTCCGGCTGCAGCAAGAAATCACGGTGACCTATGCGCTCGCGGGCCACGCATTGGACGGCAGCCGCTTCCTCCTTCGGCACGAGATCTTCCGGCCAGATGGAAATCTGAGCGCCCGAGTCACCAGCGCTGGAGGATGGCTGAACCTGGACAAGCGCAAGCTCGTCGCGCCGCCTCCGAAACTCCTGGCTGTCATGAATTCGCTCGAGAGAACGAGCGACTTCACAGTCCTGCCGTCGAGCATCAAGGCGCGTGCCTGACCGACACGCCGGAGGACACGAAGCCCTCGGAGGTGAAGAGTTGAGGAGGAAGCCGCCGTGGTAGCGAAAGAGCCGATGAGACCCCTCTGGCGCTGCGGCAAGTGCGGGCACCGGTTCGTCACGAAGAACCTGTGGCATTCCTGCGGCCGGTATCGCCTCGCCGACCACTTCAAAGGGAAGCCTCGAGCGCTCTGTCAAGCCTTCGATCGCTTCGTCGGGCTCGCGAAGGCCTGCGGCCCGGTCACCGTCTACGCGCAGAAGACACGAATCGTCATCCAGGCGCGAGTGCGATTTGCGGGAGCGGTCGTCCGCCGCGACTGGCTGGACGCCGGGTTATGGCTGAAGCGGCGCGTCGAGCATCCCTGCCTGACTCGTGTCGAGTCCCTCGGCCGTCTGGGGTACGGGCTTCACTTCCGCTTGAGACAGCCGGAGGACGCCGACGAGGCGCTCGGCGACCTCGTCCGAGAGGCCTACGCCATCGGCGAACAGGCGCACTTGCGGAAGGGGCCGGAGAGGCGGCGCTACATGCCCGGGTCGTCCGCGGAAGGGCCGTAGATGGAGGGCACCTTCGCGCCCATCGGACGCAGGTAGCTCGAGAGCTGGCCGCGATGGTGAATCGCGTCGAAGAGGAAGCCCCAGAGCATGTCGCCGAGCGTCGTCTCCCATGCGACTTTCCCGTCCATGAGGAAGCGGGCCTTCTTCTCCCAGGCCGCGTCGTCCAGCGTGGCGAGGCGCTTTTCGAGCTCGCCCGCGTTGCGCTCATAGGCCGCGACAGATTCACCCAGCGTCGCGGGCTCGGGCGTCTGGACGTAATTCACCTCATGACGGTCAACAACCCCGCATGCATCATGGAGCTCGCTGGCGAGCAGCCAGACCAGACCGCCGGCGGACGTGGACTTCGGATGCGGCCGGTACGCGGCCTTGTCCGGAGGCACCGCCTGAAGGACACGGACGAACCGCGGCTTTTCCGACTTGAAGCATTCAACGTAGTACTCGCGAGTATTCATGTCTCTCCTTTCGTTTGAAGGCCGGCGCCCCGCGGACGCCCGGCTGCGCCGCGATCATCCCCTACCCGCGCCCCCGCAGCCAAGACCGGGATTTGCAACCTTCCGGCGCCGAGGGGTGTTCAAGGGGCCAGGAGAATGGTTTGATGACCACCAGGACCGCTCCAAGAGACCCGGGAGGTCCGCCGGCCGGGATTGACGCCGGAGGCGGGCTTCGGTTAGTCAGGCGCGATTTGGAGGAGAGCTCGATGCCGCAGGAACACGCCCTCGAGGCCGCTCTCGCCCGGGACCTGGAGGGGTGCTTCGAGCGGATGGTCCGGGAATACCAGGATCGTCTGTACTCCTTCGCGCATCGCCTGGCAGGCAACCCCCAGGACGCGGAGGAGATCGCCCAGGACGCGTTCGTGCGCGCCTACCGCGCGTTGAAGACGTATCCGGCCGAGAGGATCCGGGCGCTGTCGCTCAAGGCCTGGCTCTACCAGATTACCTTGAACGTCGCGCGAAACCGGATGCGCGCGAAGCGACACGCGGTCGTCTCGATCGACGAGCGCGACGGCGACGGTCACGCCGCATGGGAGCCTGAGGACTCTCCCGAGAACCGCCCGGACTCCCGGTTCGAGCGGGGCCGCCGGAGGGCCGACATCGCGACACTCGTCGCAGGGCTGCCGGAGCGGTATCGCTCGGCCTTGATCCTCCGTTACATGGAAGGGCTCCGCCTGGAAGAAGTCGCATCCGTCCTGAAGCAACCGCTGGGAACAGTGAAGTCCAACGTGCACCGCGCGGTCAACGCCCTGCGCGAAGCCCTGTCCGCATCCCGCCGATTTCCCGCGGCCAAAGAGGTGATTTCATGAACCGCACCGTGCAGAAGTCTCTGCCTCCGACGACCAGCGTCCTGCGGCACCTGCGAAGCTCCCCGACTCACGAGGCTCCCGCTTCGCTCCTGCCGGCCGTTCTGCGGCGCGTCGGACTCGGCGACCTCTACTGGCAACTCGATTCTCCGGTAGGCGCCGTGTTCATCGCAGCGAGCCGCGCGGGAATCTCCATGGTGTCGCGTGCCAGGTCGCGGGAAGACTTCGAACGGAGCTTCGAGCGCCTCCGCGGGCGCCCGATCTCCCGCGCCACCTCGCGGCCGCCGGCGGCCGTGCGGATACTGATGAAGAACCTCGCGGGCCGCGACCGCGGGAAGCTCCGGTTCGACCTGCGGGGCGTCTCCGAATTCGAGCGCGCCGTCCTGATGAAGGCCCTCGAGATCCCCGGCGGCGAGGTCCGCCCCTACAGCTGGATCGCGCGCGAGATCGGCCACCCCGAGGCGGTGCGGGCGGTCGGCACGGCTCTGGGCAAGAACCCGGTGCCGCTCCTGATCCCCTGCCACCGCGTCGTCCGCGCCGACGGCACGATCGGCAACTACTCCCTGGGGGGAAGCCGGGTCAAGCGTACTCTGCTCGAGGTCGAAGGTGTCGAGCCGGAGATCATCGAGCAGCTTGCCGCGCGGGGCATTCGGTATCTCGGCAACGAGAAGGAACGCTACTACTGCTACCCGACTTGCGGCGGGACGAAGTCCCTGGTCGACTCGAACCACGTGCCCTTCCACAACGGACGGGAAGCCGTCGCCGCAGGTTACCGTCCCTGCAAGGCCTGCCGGCCGGCAGCGTAACCGTACCGTCGCTCCGCGTTTGTGCGGGATCTGCGCCTACGGCGCACCGGCGAGCGGCTCGGCCGGATGCGGCCTCGACCGCTCGCCTGATCCCGCTCAAACGCTACGCTCCCGCGGCGCGAGGCTCCTCCCTGCGGTTACTTGGGAGACTCCTCGCGCCGCGACCGGGGCCTCTACGACCAGGGCCGGGTAGAGCGCCGCGATGGGCCAGGAAGCCGGTCGGCAGCGGCCGGTGGTTTTCGATGAAATAATCCCGCCATGGCGGACAAGGGCGACGCGACTCCTCCTTCGGACGAACATGCCGCGCGGGTGCAGGAGGCCTTCGACGCTTTCCACGAGAAGCTTGGCGAGCGGCTCGACGGCAAGGCGCGGGACTCCGTCGAACAGCTGCGCGTGGCGGCCGCCGAGAAGGACGCCGAAAAGATCCGCGAGCACCTGGGGGAAGTGAAAGAGCGGCACAGCTGGCTCTACCGCGAGCTCGCGGAGCACCCGGCGATTGCGACGCTGCTCGATGAGCTTGCCCTCTGGGGCTTCTGACTCAGCCGTTTCGGGCCTCGAGCCGCGCGAGAATCCTTTCTGCCAGAGAGTCCCGGTTTCCCCGGGAGACTTGCCAGAGCTCGACGTCGGGTCGACGCTTCACGTGCTCGATAAATCCCGCGCCGCGCAAGGCGACCGTCGCAACGACAGGCTTGCCGGAATCGAGAAGCGCCTCGGCGGCAGAGACGAATTTCTCGGACAGGCACTCCATCCTGCCGATCTCGTCCACGATGTAGACATCCGCGGCAGCGGGATCGAGCGCTTCTTCCACTATCGCATCCAGCGCCGCCAGGTCCACGCCGTACCTGCCCACGCGGTCGAGCGAGCGGAGGGACACGTGGGCGAGGATCGCCGACTTCCCGTCGAAGGTCTCGAGGCGAAAGCCCCGCCGTTCGCCGCCGGCGCGGATTTCCCGCGTCGTGAAGCCGGAGAGCGCCCGGCCCGCGAGCCGCTCGACGACACGGGCAATCACCGTCGTCTTGCCCACCCCGGGATGCCCGGTCAGCAGAATGGCGGTTCGACGCTGCTTCATCCGCGGTTCCATGGCGAATAGACTCTTTCCGTGGCTCGCTACAGAATCGAAGAATATGTCCGCTGGGAGGACATCGATGCCGCCGGCATCATCAACTACCAGGCATACCTGCGGTTCTTCGGCCTCGCCGAAGCGGAGCTGCTGCGGTCGGCCGGCCTGAACTACCGCTTCCTCTTCGAGTCGCTCGGCATCTGGCTGCCGCGCGCGCACGTCGAGTGCGATTTCCATCTCCCCGCCAAGCTCGACGAGCTGCTCGCCGTGGAGGCCTATTTCAGCAAGATCGGCCGGACGTCGGTGCACCTGGACTTCGAGGTCCGGCGCAAGGCGGATCCCTCCCAGGTCGTCGCGAGCGGCCGCTACATCCTGGTATGCGTCCGCCAGAAGGATTTCCAGCCGGTGCCCGTGCCCGAAGAAGTTCGAAAGAGGATCGCCCGCTTCGTCGAACCGGCGGCCGAGGGCGGCCGGGGCTGACGGAACGGCCGAAACAGAGTATCCGGCGCTTCGTATCTTAGAGAACGATGCCCCGCGGCAAGGACTGGATCGAGCTGGTTCGATCGACGTTCCGGTCGGTCGGGCGCGAAGAAATGTCCGGGCTCTACGCCCGCGAATGGCGGAACGCCAGGGAGAAGCTCACCGCCGAGGATCGCGAGGAGATCGAGCGCGAGCCCAAGCGCCTCAAGCGATTTCTCAAGTCGGCCAACGCGGTTCTCTTCGGCCTCTCCAGGCGCCTGGCTCCGGCGCGCCGTGTCGCCTTCGGCGCGGCGCTCCTCTTCATCATCCTCTCGCTCCAGGGGAAGTGCTCGAGTCATACCGAGCGGACCCGCAACGGCCAGCACCGCACCACGGAATATGGGGTTTCGTTCGACAACGGGTTCCTTCTTGCCTCGATCACGCTGCTCACGCTGCTGCTCGGCATGGAGCTCGTGGACAAGATCAACTATCGCGACGAGCTCGACCTCGCTCGCGAGCTGCAGTCGAGCCTGATCCCGAAGACTCTTCCGGCCCCCCCGGGATTCGAGCTCGGCGCCTACAACCACATCGCCAACATGGTCGGCGGCGACATCTACGACTTCGTCCTCCTTCCCGACGGACGCCTGGCCGTCCTCTTCGGAGATGCCTCCGGCCACGGAATGACCGCCGGCCTCGTCATGGCGGTCGCCCACGCGGCTTTCCGCACTCAGCTCGAGACGGACCCGGCGCCCGAGGCGATGTTCGCGACGTTGAACCGCATCCTCTGCCGCACGGGCGGCCCGAGAGCCTTCTTCGGCTGCGTGTACCTGCTCATTTCCCCGGACGGCACCTTCGAGGCTTCCGTGGCGGGCCATCCGCCGGTCCTCCGCGTCGCGGGCAACGGCGACATCCTGGAGAGGATCGGTAAGGGAGCGTATCCGCTGGGTGTGAAGACCCCGCTCGTCTGGGAGATCCAGAGGCGGCGGATCGAACGTGGCGAGGAGCTCCTGCTCCATTCCGACGGTCTTTCCGAGGCGAGGG
Organism: Thermoanaerobaculia bacterium; assembly: GCA_035469365.1. GTDB lineage: Bacteria > Acidobacteriota > Thermoanaerobaculia > UBA5066 > Gp7-AA6 > JAWOLE01. The sequence goes on along the minus strand of DATIRW010000109.1, from coordinate 9,361 downwards.
ACCACGCGGGAAACGAGTTCGGCGACGCGCGCATCGAGGCGGCGATCCGGCGCCTGGCCCCTCGGCCGGCATCCGACCTCGTCGCCGCGCTCGCGAGGGACGTCATGGACTTCTGCGGTCGCGACGCTCCTGAGGACGACGTGTCCATCGCCGCGATCCGGAACGTCGCTCCGCGCTGAGCGACAGGCTTCGCCACCGGCAGGTACGACGGCGCCAGAAGGGCGTATGCTGGGGAAGGTGGTCAGCCTCCGCTCCCGTAATCGGCTGGTCATGGCCCTGGCGCTGGTCTTCCTGGGAATGACGCGGCAGGACTCCGGTGGACCGCGGACACCCATCACGGCGCCGAAGGGACCTCACGGGTTTGCGACCCAAGCCGGAGGGTACTCTTCGCTGCAAGGCGGCGGTGGGTTCGTTCTCTTCTCTTTCAAGGATGGGAGATTGCGGCTCCTTCCGCCGCCTGGGGTACTCGAACTAATCGCGCCGGTCGAGTTCCTGCTCGAATTGCCTCCACCTTCGGCGGCCTTCGACGAAGGTGCGGTCGCCGCCACCGCCGAGATCGTTCTGACCCGCAATCCGACGCTCTCGAGGGCCCTGACCCTCGCGACATCGCGCACGCCGCCGGACGCCGGCGTCCCGCTGGTCGCAGGAGAGCTCTACCTTCGGATCCGCAAGCCGGCGGCCATCGACGGTCGCCGGGCGGACATCCCGGCAGACTCCTTCGCCGCCCGCGCGATGCGGCCGGTTCCTTATCGAGAGTTCCGGAGCCGGAGGGACTAACGCCTGTCTAGACCGTCAGGCTTGGCGTCGGGGGAGATACCGAATGCGGCAGCGCGATACCCGCATGGACCGCCGTCACCTCGAACTGCGGGGGCTCGACGATGTGGCGTTTGACCTTGCACTGATCCACGGCGCGCAGAATCGCGTCGCGGTATTTCTCGGGAAAAGCCGGAGGGAGAAGGACCTCGATCCGCACGCGCGAAACGTGCTTGCCGGTCTCGTCCTTCTCGAGCGCCAGCTTGAGAGCGAGCCCCTCCGTGTCGAGGTTTCGCTGCCGGCAGAACTTGAGCGCGTAGAGGCCGGCGCAGGTGCCGATCGACGCCAGGAAGAGGTCGAAGGGAGTCGGGGCGGATCCGGCTCCTCCTCCTTCGACGGGCTGATCCGTGACGATCGTGAACCCCTTGTCGAGAGCCGCGACCTCGAGGCCACCCGGGAATTGAATGTCCATGGCGGTCAGCATGGATCCCGCGGGCCCGGCCTGCCTGATGCAGTCGCATCAGGCCGCGGACGGGAATCACCGGGAATGCGGGGGCGTTTTCACAAGCGGAAGAGGACCTGAGACACCGAAGAGATCGTTCCGAAGGCGCCGGCCGGCTGCGCCCGTCCGGGCGTTTGGAATCTGCTCGGGTTGCAGGCCCGTATTTTGCGAGGAAGGCTGGGCGCGGCCGCAGCGACGGAACCAGGCCGCCAAGAGAGGTCATGAATGTCTGAAACTCTGAATCTTCCGGTCGTTCCGATGAAGAACGCCGTTCTGCTTCCGGGGGTCACTTTTCCGATCACCGCCGGAAGGCCGGCCACGCTGCGCGCGATCGAGGCCGCCATGAACGAAAAGGACCGGCGGGTCTTCGCGGTGGCCCAGCGCCAGGTGACCGAAGGAGAGGTCGTCACTCCCGACTCGCTCTACACGATCGGCACGATCGCTACGGTCGGGTCCGTCCAGCGGAGCCTTGGCAGCGTGCTCCTGCTGCTCGAGGGGAAGTCCCGCGGAATCGCCACCCGGTTCGTCTCGAAGGACGGGCGGCTCGAAGCGACAGTGCAGGAGGCGCGGGAGATGCTGGAGCTCGACTCGCGCGATCCCGCGTTCGTCGCGCTCTATCACGAGGTGCGCGAGCGCGCGGCGGAACTGGGGCGCAAGCTCGGCCTCCCCGACGAAGCGATCAACCAGTTTCTCGAAGGAGTCCAGGAGCCCGGCCGGCTCGCCGATCTCGTGGCCGGTTACCTGGACATCCCGGCCACAGAAAAACAGGCGTTGCTCGAGACGCTGTCGGTCGAGGACCGGCTGCGGCGCGTGCTGCTCCACGTCCAGCGTCAGATCGAGGTCCTCTCGGCTCAGGAGGACATCCAGTCCAAGGTCAAGGAGGAGCTGGGCGGCCGGCAGCGCGAGATGTACCTGCGCGAGCAGATGAAGGCCATCCAGAAGGAGCTGGGCGAGGGAGAGGGAGCGGAAGACGAGTCGCTGAAGGAGCTGCGGGCGAAGCTCGACGCGCTCAATCTGTCCGAGGAGGCCCGCAAGGAAGTCGACCGTGAATGGGGGCGGCTGACGCGGATCGGACGGGAGTCCATGGAATCGCAGGTCATCCGCACCTACCTCGAGACGATCGCGGAGCTTCCCTGGAACTCCCGCAGCGAAGATCACCTGGACGTGAAGGAGGCCTCCCGGATTCTCGACGAAGACCACTTTGCCTTGAGCGACGTCAAGGACCGGATCCTCGAGTTCCTCGCCGTGCGCCAGCTCTGGCAGACGCGGGAGAAAGCCGAGAAAGCGGAGAAGGCCGAGAGCGCCGGGAAGTCGAACGCCGCGGAAACGGGCGGCGCAACGGAAGCCCGGGAGGCGGCGCACGCCAAGGGGAAGATCCTGCTCTTCGCGGGCCCTCCGGGGGTCGGCAAGACTTCGATCGCCCGTTCCATCGCGCGGGCGATGGGACGCAAGTACGTGCGCATCTCTCTCGGCGGCGCGCGCGACGAAGCGGACATCCGCGGTCACCGGCGCACCTACATCGGCGCCATGCCGGGCCGCATCATCCAGGGGATGAAGCAGGCAGGGACGAAGAACCCCGTCTTCCTGCTCGACGAGGTGGACAAGCTGGGCGTCTCCTTCCAGGGAGACCCGGCGAGTGCGCTCCTCGAAGTGCTCGACCCCGCGCAGAACGACAGTTTCACGGACCATTACCTCGGCGTGCCATTCGATCTGTCCGAGGTCCTCTTCATCGCGACGGCCAACTTCATCCAGAACATTCCGGCGCCCCTGCTCGACCGGATGGAAGTCGTCACCTTCGCCGGCTACACGGAGCAGGAGAAGCTCCAGATCGCGAGGAACTACCTGGTGCCGCGCCAGGTCCGTGAGAACGGCCTGGCGGAGGGGCAGATCACGCTCTCCGACGGCGCGATCCTGGAGGTCATCGCCAGCTATACGCGGGAGTCAGGCGTGCGGCAGCTGGAGAGGGAGCTCGGGCGCCTGGCGCGCAAGGTCGCGCGGCGCATCGCGGCCCGGGAGATCGAGACGCAGAGGATCGAGCAGGCGGACGTCCGCAAGCTGCTCGGGCGCCCGAAGGTGCATCCGGAAAAGATGGCGCGAGAGGACCAGGTCGGCATCGCGACCGGCATGTACTACACGCCGGCCGGCGGCGACATCATGTTCGTCGAGGCCTCGCTCATGCGCGGAAAGGGAGAGCTCATCCTGACCGGCCAGCTGGGCGATGTCATGAAGGAGTCCGCGCGCGCGGCCTGGACCTACGCGCGGTCTCACGCGGCCTGGCTCGGGATCGAAGAGAAGGACTTCCAGGGCGACGTGCACATCCACGTGCCGGCCGGAGCGATTCCCAAGGACGGCCCCTCGGCCGGCATCGCGATGGCCACGGCAATGGTCTCCGCGCTGTCCAAGCGCCCGGTCCGGAACGACGTGGCCATGACGGGCGAGATCACGATCTCCGGCCGGATCCTGCCGATCGGGGGGTTGAAGGAGAAAATCCTCGGCGCGGTGCGGGCCGGCATCACGCACGTCGTGATCCCGAAGGACAACGAAGCGGACCTGGAAGACCTGGCGCCGGAGGTGCGGGACAAGCTGGAGGTCTCGCCGGTCGAGGACCTCGCCCAGGCGCTGGCCGTGACGCTTCGCAACACCTCCCTCCAGGAAGGCCGGCTCTTCTTCGGCGCCGGCCCGGAGGCTCAGACCGGCGGAAGCACTCCGCACTGATAAGAGTCACGCCTGATTCATCGGCGGCCGATTCGGCCGCCGATTTTTTTTAGCCGAAGAAAAACCGTGTCAGGTGGAAGAAGATCGGAGCGGCGAAACACAGCGAGTCAATCCGGTCGAGCATTCCGCCGTGTCCGGGCAGGAGCGTCCCGTAGTCTTTGACGCCGCGGTCCCTCTTGATCGCCGACAGGATCAGGCCGCCCGCGAACCCGGCGAGCGTGATCGCGAGTGACATCCCGGCCGCCTGCCCCGGCGAGAACGGGGTTGCCCACCAGAGTCCGGTCCCCACGGCGGTGGCCGAGAGGATGCCGCCGGCGAAGCCCTCCCAGGTCTTGTTGGGGCTCACCGCCGGAGCGATCGGCCGCCGGCCGAAGAGCTTGCCGAAGATGTACTGCAGGACGTCGGAGAGCTCGACGACGAGCACGAGGAAGATCAGGAGCTTCGTGTTGCTCTTTCCGTAGCCCCGGATCTCGAGCAGCAGGAGCGCCGGCGCGTAGCTGACGCAGTAGACGCACACCATCAGGCCCCAATGGATCGTCGCCGTGCGCTCGAGGAAGCGCTCGGTGCGGCCGGAGAGGACGTTGGACACCGCCACGAAGACGAAGGCGTACACGGGGATCATGATCGCGAAGAGGCCGTACCAGCGCGCGGCGATCAACCCGTACTGGAGCGGCGTGATCAGGAAGAAGCTCCAGAAGAGGGTCCGGTGGTCTTCGCGGCGCGTGGGCGCCAGGGTCACGAACTCGCGCAGCGCGAGAAAGGACATCAGGGCGAAGAGCAGGGTCGCGCCCCAGACGCCCGTCCAGATCGCGGCCGTGAAGACCGCGACCATGATCCACCAGGCGCGGATCCGCGCGTTCAGGTTCTCGACGGTGTCGCGGGCCGCCGGCGAACCCGCCCGGCGCCGGAGCACGGCTCCCACGAGCGTCGCGACGACGAGCAGCGCCGCGACGCCGCCGATCAGCCGCACGAGGTCCCGGTCTCCGAAGGCGCTCATGGGCTGTCCGGCCCGGGGACCTTGCGGTCCTCCGAACCCCCGAGCTCGCAGACGGCGGCGCGCGCCCGCTGCAGGAATTGTTCCTTGGACTCCGCTTCCAGGATCCGCAGCGGACGGCCGAAGAGGACTCGCGACAGCATCGGGACCGGCAGCGACTCCCCCTTGGGCAGAATGCGGTTCATGTTGTCGAGGTACACCGGCATCGCTTCCAGATCCCGCCGGGCCCGGCACAGGTGATAGAGGCCGCTCTTGAACGGCCCGACCTCCTCGCCCGTGCCTCGCGTCCCCTCCGGGAAGACGATGAGCGAATGGCGGTCGCCCATCTCCGACACCAGGATCTCGATCGTCCGCCGCGCGGCCGCGACTCTTTCCGCGTCGGCCGAGACGGAGGCGCCGGGAGCATTCAGCCGGTCCACGAGCACCGCGCGGAAGACGCTCTTCGCCAGGAAGCGCCGGACCGCGCCTCTTTCCCAGTAGTCGCGCGCCGCGACGGGGCGCGTCCACCGGCGGACCGCGGGAGGCAGCGCCGACCACAGCACCACGAAGTCGAGATGGCTGGTATGGTTGGCAAAATAAACACGTTGTCGCTCGTCCGGCGGATGATCCACCCAGAAGACCGAGGCCCCGGCCACGAACCGCGCCAGCCCCGCGATCAACTCGGCGATCATCGCGCCCGTAACGCCCGGGCGATCCGCGCAGTCCGGCGCGCTGCCGTCACGACCGAGCCGAGGGCAACCACAGCCAGCGCGACGTAGAGCAGGCGCGGAGGGCGCCCGAACAAAGACTCGATGGCCGCTCCAAGGCACCCAACCGTCACGGCGAACATCCGGTGCTGCTTCGCCATGGGCCCGACGAAATCCTGCGGCAGCCCGAGAGCGCCGCCAAGGACTCGGACGTAGGCCGTCAGCAGGGCGAGAATCGCGGCGACCCATCCGAGCGTCAGGCCGTACGGCAACACGCGCAGAGCGAGTCCGGCCCCGACGAAGATCAGGCAGTCCGCGACCCGGTCGGGCAGGTCGTTGTAGATCTCGCCTTCCGGACTGCCGAGGCCCCCCTCGACCGCGATCAGTCCGTCGAGGAGATTGCAGAGGAGCCGGAGTTGGACGAATCCAGCCGCCGCCAGGAGGAGCGGCCCGCTCGTCTCTCCGCTCTTCCCGAGGGAAAGCCAGAGGCAGGCGCCCGCGAGCGCCCCGAAGACGATGCTCGCGATCGAGACCGAGTTAGGCCGGACACCGCGCGCGGCCATCCACACCGCGAGGGCCCGAGCCCAGCGCCGCTCGCGGGTCTTCAGAGGCCTCCGGCTTCCCAGGTTCATGGTGTCCTGGTTGGGCCTCCGAGGATATCGTGCCCGGACCTCCTCTCTCCCCGCGTGCCGCGCTCTGCCGGGACGGCTTCTGTGATAGAGTGCGCCAGTTCTCGGTTCGCTCGCCTTTCGCCAGACCTGTTCTGACTAATCCCGAACGAAAAACAACGAGAATACGGGGAGCCGCGCCGGCCGGTCCCTCGGCTCCGATCTTCCGCCGGCAAGCGCCGGAGCAACCGGCACCAAGGATGGGTTTCATGAAGCTCTATGTGGGTAATCTTCCGTACAACATCTCCGACGACCAGCTGCGCGACATCTTCGCCAAGTATGGCGTCCCCGACTCGGCGAGGGTGATCACCGACCGCGATTCCGGGCAGTCCAAGGGATTCGGATTCGTCGAGTTCAGCGACGACGAAAAGGCGAAGCAGGCGATGTCGCTCAACGGCACGGACTTCGGCGGACGGTCGCTGACCGTCAACGAAGCGCGGCCGCGCAATGAAGGCTCGGGAGGCGGACGCCCCCGCTACTGAGAACCGTTCTACGGCAGGGATGAGCGGGGGACCTTCGGGTCCCCCGACTTTTTGAGGGCTCTGACGTCCGGCTGATGGTTGGGCACCGTGACGCGGGACACGTGCCCGCAGTCGCAGCGCCGCAGGAACGCCTCCCCGACGCTTCCCCCGACGCTGTCCCGATTCTCCTTCTGGCACGCCTCGCAGGTCCATGCGATGGGGCGGATCACGGACCCCACGAAGCCGTACCAGAAACGAAGACAGCCGTCGAGCGCCGGCCAGTTTTCATACACGGTTGCCTGCCCGCTCTCGATCGAGAGCGCCTTCCTCACCGCCGCGATCTCGTTGGCCGAATGCACGTCGAAGTGCGCCAGGCGGCCCCGCAGCGCCGCGTCGGTCAGAGTGCCCGTCTTGCCGACCCTGGCCTCTCCCGACGAACCCACGAGAAACGAGATGAGGCCGGGCACGTTCTCCACCGCGGGAAGGCGGCAGAGCACGATGGCGAACGTCCTGGGAACCGTCCCTTCGCTTGAGCGGCGATCCACGGCGTGATCCATGACACGGCTCGCTTTCTCGCCGATGCCGGCGACGGAGCGGTCACAGATTGACTGAGGTGGCCGTCGGAGGAGATCGGAGGCCGTCAGTCTATCACTTGCGGTCGGGGGTTAGGCCGGCTCGGGCAGCCGCGACAGCATCCGGGCGGCGAGAAGCCATTCGCGCCGGGCCGCCGCGAGCGAGGCCTTGGATTCGCGAAGCTCTCGTCTCCAGGCCTTCGCGATGTCGGAGGAAGCAGTCCGGCCACGCGCCACGAGCTCCCGGCGCTTTGCGTCGACTTCATGCCACGTCTCGATGGCCCGGTCGACCGCGCGGCCTGCCTTCTCAATCTGTGCGCGGATCTCCTCGGCGAGGCCGGTGGGGGCGAGGACCAGCCTCGCCTCGGCCTTCCGGAGCTTCATCCGCAGCCGCGACGTTTCGATCAGGGTCTTCGGCGTCTTGCGAAGATCCACGGCCAAGCCGGCAAACTTCAACAGCGCGATGAGCCACTTCGTCGGATCCCACTGATACCAGCGCACGCCGTTGCGGAAGTCCGACGGAAACTTGTGATGGAAATTGTGGTACCCCTCGCCATTGGTCACGAACGCGAGCAGGCCGTTGTCCCGGGCGGAGTTCTCCTCGGTGTAGGGACGCGAGCCCCAGAGGTGGGCAACCGAATTGACCATGAACGTCGTGTGATGGATGACGACGATGCGGAGAAATCCTCCCCAGAGGAGGCCCCCGAGCGGGCGACCGAAGAACGCCCCGATGAGAGTCGGGATCCCGAGCCCGGCCACGATGCCGATCCAGTTGTTCCACCGGTACTGCCACCGGACGAGCCGGTTCGCCTGCAGGTCGGGAACATTCTCGAACGTGCGCTCCGCCGGCTCCGCGTAGAAGAGCCACAGGATGTGCGCCCAGAGTCCCCCGCGCTTGATGCTGTACGGGTCCCAGTCCTTGTCCACGTACCGGTGGTGGTTGCGATGATCGGAGGACCACTTCAAGGCCGAGTTCTGAAGAGCCATCGCTCCCAGGAAGAGATAGCCGGCCTGGAGCGCGGGGTGAGACACGTAACTCTTATGCGCGAAACACCGGTGGTATCCCGCGGTCACGGAGAAGCTCACGAGCCCGAAGAGCACCAGGAAGAGAACCGGCTCCCACCAGCGGACGCCGTACAAAGCCGAGTACGCCGCGGTGCCGAGGACGCCGATGACCGGGGTCAGGGACAGAAACAATATGTTGAGCCAGTTCTTCTTGGGTGCCTGCATTGTCATCTCCCGCTAAATATCAGTACTCACCTCGAACTGGCTCCGAGGGATCTGAACAGATAGCCCTGAGGGAGGTGAGGAGCCATCTTACACCATCCCTTGCGCGACCCCGCGGTCGGACGTCTTTTGTCCGTCCCTCCGCCGCATCCTCAGACCCTGGAGGACGCGATGGCTCAGGTCGAAGACATCAACGCGTGGCGGGCGCGCAGGATGGCGCAGGACGACATCCCGATCGGAGTTCCCCCCTTCGTGCTCGAGGAGCCCTGCCCGGGGTGCGGGGCGCGGCGCGTCAGCACGATGGTCTGGAGGAGAAATCCATCGGACGGGCGGCGCGCCCCGTTTCCGCGAGTCGAGCCGCACTTCCTCTGCGTCGACGGGCGCGTTCTCTGGCAGGAGATCAGCGATGCGCCCATCCCGGTTTCCGCGTGGTCCGGCATTCTCGGTCGATTCGAGGCAGGGGTTTCTGGCCCGGTTCTTGCCCCTACTCATCCCGGGAGGTAGACCTATGAAAAAAGTAGTAGTTGTGTCTGCGGCCTTGGTCGCAATTCTGCTGATGTCCTCCGTGGGCTACGCCGAGAAGCGGCCGCACGAAGGAAAAATCGTCAGCATCCAAACCGTCGAGAAGTCGGTGGAAGTACCGGGGGGTGAGAAGCTCGGCAATGTCGAGAGGTCCATGGTCGTCCAGGGCGAGAAGGGGGACCAGTGGACGCTCTATTGGGACGACACCACGAAGTTCAAGAGCAGCTTGACCCCGAATGAGCTTCGTGAGGGCGACAGGAT
>DATIRW010000108.1:0-26325 GCA_035469365.1 Thermoanaerobaculia bacterium | reverse complement strand
ACCTTCGCCCGGCTCCTGCCGATCGACATGAGGCCGGACTTGGGCGCCATGCGCCGCAGCAGGAGAGACCAGAGGAGAAGGAAGAGCGCGAGCGGAACGAGCCAGCGCGTCATCACAGAGAGCCAGTTGCCGTCCGCGCGGCCGGCAAAACGGATCCCGGCGGACTCCAGCTGTCCGACGAGCCCGGGATCCTCCACCCGTGCGGTGGTGAAGCGGTAGGGCCCGGGCCCGCTCTTTTTCAGCTCCTCGATCCTGTCCTTCGAAAGGACGCGCTCCAGCCCGCCGGAGGAGAACGTGCCCGAGATGGCGTCTCGGTCGAGCAGGAGGTCGTTGACCTTTCTCAGTCCCAGGAGCGCCTTGAATTCGTTGTAGGAGAGGGTCTCCGCCCGGGGCGCGGAGATGAGGAGCTGGCCGAGCAGCAGCGCCAGGGCGGCCGCCGCGAGGTACCAGAAGGAGAACGTTCTCTTCGCAGGCTCCATCTCGTCCCGCTCCTAATGGGGTAGCGGGATCGCCTCGACTTCGGCGGCCTTGATTCCGCCCTGCAGGCCGGGCACGCCGTCGGCTTCTTCGTGAATGTCGAGTCGGTTCTCGATGCCGGTCACTCCGCGCACGCGCGAGACTCGCGCCAGCAGGTCTTCGACTTCGCCGGCGAGGATCGGGCCGGCGAGGATGACGCGGCCATCCTTGACCGAAACCTCGATGGATCCGGGATGGAAGAGGACGTGGCCGACCTTCGAGCGCACGCGCTCGGCGAGAACCTCGTCGCTGACCCAGGACTGCGTCAGGAGCGACCGCGTCCTGGCCGAGAGAGCCCGCGCGCGTTGAGCAACGCCGCGCGAGGCGTAACCGAGTCCGTCCGCCGCCTTGTGGTAAACATGGACGGCCCTGTCGCGCAGCAGCGCCCGGCGCCGTCTTCCTTTGTCCGGATCGAGGAGATACATCAGAGCTGCGCCGAGTCCGAGGCCACCTGCGAGCGTCCATTTCCTGTCCATGATTCCTCCTCCGCCACTCCCGGGACGTCCGCCCGGGCGAGGCCTGTCGGTCCTGTCCAGTGTTTCTCTCCGGCCGGGCAGCGCGCAAGATCCGTTCGTATCAACGTGCCGCCCGGCGCTTGCTCGGCTGGTCAGTCTGATCCAGCTGGATCATCCGCGAACCTCACCAGGCGCGTAGTCTTCCAGCCGTGTCCGTCGTTGAGCGTGATACATGGAGCCGGTGACCGCGCCTCCGGCGCCCCTGCGGCCGCTGCGCCTGGCTCTGGCGGGCGACGTCATGCTCGGCCGCAATGTGGCCGAGGCGATCGCCGCGCGGGGATTCGGCTCTCCGTGGGGCGACGTGATGCCGCTGATTCGGGAGGCGGACCTCTTTCTGATCAACCTCGAGTGCGCGCTGACGCGCTCGGCCGAGCGCTGGCGCGACGGCCGGTTCAAGGCGTTCTACTTTCGCGCCGGGCCCGAAGTGGTCGAGACCCTCCGGCTCGCCCGAGTGGACTTTGCCTGCCTGGCCAACAACCACGCGGCCGATTTCGGAATGGAGGGGCTCCTCGAGACAGTCCGTGTGCTCGAGGGGGCCAGCATCGCGCACGCCGGAGCGGGCGAGGACGAGAAGGCCGCGCGCGTCCCGGCAGTGCTCACGGCGGGAGGATTCCGCGTTGGCGTGACGGCCTTCGCCGACCATCCGGAAGAGTGGGCCGCGGGGCCAAGGATGCCGGGCATCAACTACATCCCGATCTCCACCGAGGCCGTTGTCCTCGACCGCGTCGGAAAGGCGATCGCGGCCGCTCGAGACACCGCGGACTTCGTCGTCTTCACCATCCACTGGGGCCCCAACATGCGCAACCGCCCGAGCTCCGATTTTCGCGACTTCGCCCGGGCGGTCCTCTCCGCCGGAGCGGATCTCTTCTGGGGGCACAGCGCGCACGTAGTCCAGGGAATCGAGTTCTGGGGGGGAAAGGCGATCCTCTACGACACGGGAGACCTTGTGGACGATTACGCGGTGGACGGCGATCTCCGCAACGATCTCTCGGCTCTCTTCCGGGTCACGGTCCAGCCGCCGCTGGTCGTCGGGGTCGAGGCGATCCCCGTCGTGATCGACGACATGCGCGTGAGCCTCGCGAGGGGAGCGCAGCGCGAGTGGTTCCGCCGCAATCTCGCTTCGCTCTGCGCGGAGCGTGGCACGCGGGTCGTCGAGCAAGCGGACGGCCCGGCGCTGTCGATCCTCCCGGCCGAGGAGCCCGCGAGCGTTTTCTAGGGATCGCAGTCCCGCGATCAGCCTGCTAGAGAAGGTGATTACGATAAGCGAGGGCGGCGGCCGCGACTCTGCTGTGAACGCTCAGCCTCTGCAGGATCGCCGCGATGTGGTTGCGGACCGTCACCGGCGAGATGAAGAGCTTTGCGGCGATATCCGCCGTCGTCATGCCCCGCCCGAGGAGCCCCAGGATCTCCCTCTCTCGCTTGGTGAGAGAAGCGACATGCTCTTCCTGGGCCGCAATCGGCCGGAGCGGCTCAGGGAACGACCCTTCTTCGTTCCAGGAGCCGTTGTTCACGGCCGGGCGCAGGACGTGAACGAGCGTAGAAAGCGACGGGTGGTAAGAAGGGATCGAGAATGTCTTCACGTCGAACTGCTTCCAACCGTCCCCCGTGCGGACCGACAGCGGGAACTCGCGCACGGGGTCGGACTTGTCGCGGGCCTGGAAAGCGATGCGGCAGTTGTGGAGGCAGTGGACATTCCCGAAGGCATCGCGGCCGGCCACGACGTCATGACAATGTTTCCCGAGCACCGACCGCGCGGACAGGCCCAGAAGTTCTTCGCACTTCTTGTTCCAGAAGATGATGCGCTCGCTCGCGTCCCTCGCGAAGACCGCCTCACCTCGCCCGGAAAGCCGGTTGATGAACTCCGAGGCCTGGGATTCCACCATCCCGAAGGCTATCGCGCTGATGCCGCTCCGCCTGATGCGATCACATCAAGTGTGACCGGCGAGCTCCTCGGAGCGAAAAAAAGGAAGGAGGCGCTGAGGGCGCCTCCTGCCGTTGGGCGGCGTTTCGGCCCGCGGACCGGACCGCCCGGAACGGTCAGGGTGAACATACTCGATCTTTGGATGCGCGTCGTGATCGAAGCGCATCAATCGCGGGGCGGCGTCCTTGAGAGAAGATCCGCATCCACCTTATTCAGGAGGCCGCTCTCATGAGAATCCTCGTCGGCATCGACTTCTCCAGGCCTTCGGATGCCGCTCTCGAAGAGATTGCCCGCCGCCCATGGCCGAAGGGCACGGAGTTTCTCCTGGCCACGGTCGTGGAGCCGCTCGACTTCGCTGCAAGCCAGGCCCTCGTTCCGGAGTTCGTCAAGACGAAGACGGAGGCCGCCCGGGTCCGGATCGAGCGGATGGCGTCCGAGCTCGCCGAGCGAGGCTGGCCGGTTTCGAGCAAGGTCATCCCCGGGCATCCGCGCAGCACCTTGAACGCCGTGGCAGCCCGTTGGAAGGCGGACCTGGTCGCCGTCGGCTCCCGCGGGTTCGGGCCGTTGGGGCGCCTCCTGCTCGGCAGCGTCGCCGCGGCGGTCGTGCGCCGCGCCGGCTGCTCCGTCGAGATCGTGCGCCGGACGCCCTGGGGAAGGCGTGGACCGGGTACGAGGGTGCTGGTCGCGACCGACGGCTCGCCCTTCTCTTTGGAGGCGGCGCGCTCGATTGCGCGCCGTCCATGGCCCAACGGCAGCCGGATCCGAGTGGTTTCCGTTTCTCAACCTGTCCGGCCCCTCGCCAATCCCTGGTCGATTCCTTCGAGAGAGGCGGCGCGCCTGGACAAGGCCGGCCGCGAAGCGGCTCGGGAAGCCGTCGAGACGGCGCGCGGACTGCTCGAACGAACGAAGCTCGCGCTCTCCAGCGCCGTGCTGACTGGCGACCCCAGGAGCCGGCTGATCGAGCATTGCCGGGACTGGCAAGCGGATCTCATCGTCGTCGGGAGCCACGGCCGGCACGGGCTAAATCGGCTGCTGCTCGGCAGCGTTTCGGAGGCCGTCGCCGTCCAGGCTCCCTGTTCCGTCGAGGTCATCCGCGAAGTGCCGCCGGAGAAGGGCGCGTAGAGTCCTCCGGCCGCCCTGCGACCAGCTCCCCTTGCGTCGTGACGCAGGCGCGGAACCGGGGCTCTCAACTCCGAAGGAGGTTGTTCGACCGGAGCCTCGCGACTCGGAGCTCATTGTGAACCTGCTTGACCCCGGCGCTGCGGCTCGCGATCTCGTCCACGATTCGACGAGTGTCAAGATCCCGGACCGTTCCCTGGAGCGTCACCTCGCCGTCCTTGACGGCCACGGTCAGCCGCGCCGGATCTATGTCGGGTCGCCGTGTGAGCTCATCGCAGATATCCTCGCGGATGCGGTCGTCAGAGCGGGAATAGCCCTTCGGCGCCATACCTGCATAGGGGCCTCGTTGCCACACTTCTGCGGTAAAGAGACCCGCTTGCGGTAACGTTGTTCCGCCGAGCGATCCGGGGAACCCCACTCCCCCAAAGCCCTGCCCCCAGTGCACGCCTCCGCCGTATCCCTTCGTCCCCCGGTCAAAGCCCGAACCGTAGCCCCGGTAGCCGTAGGTACGATGATGGTTTCTTCGCGCTGCTCTTCGACGAAGTCCGACGCTTTTTTCTGAGAGATTTTCGGCCATGACGAGTCTCCTTTCCGGTGAGATCGGGGATCAAGTCCATCGAAGGGAGAGCGGGGGCGCTGGAACCGGCTCGCGCCTTTATTGGCGCCAACTGCGATCTCGCGCCCCTCATCGAAGGTCCGCTCGGCGTTTGTACGCGCGCCGGGCAGCCAATGGACGGAAGTTAACGCCCGCAGCGTTCCCTGGCCAGATGTGAACAGATCATTCTCATCGTCTGAAGTCTGCCTCGCGCTTTATTGGAAGGGGTCGCCGCCTGACCCGAAGCGGTTCTGGTGCTTTCGACTCTTTGCAGGCGATGTCCCGAGGGGTAGCGTCTAGCCTGGAGGAGGTCGATATGTCAGACGTTCTGAAAGTCATCGAGGTTCTGGCCCAGTCCGAGAAGAGCTGGGAAGATGCTGCAGCGGAGGCCGTCAAGCAGGCGGCAAAGACGTTGAAGAATATCCGGTCGATCTACATCGAGCACTTCGAGGCGACGGTGGAAGGGAACAAGATCGCCCGCTATCGAGTCAACGCGAAGATCTCGTTTAAGCTGGAGTAGCCGGGCGTCCAGCCCCGGTTCGTTTTTCATCCGCACCATCGAGCCGGTCCTCTCCGGCCCGGCGGGGCGAACATGTCGAGTCCGAGGTATTCGGGGAGCGTGAGGCCTGGCTTCTGACCCTCGCATGTCAGACCAGGCGCCTCGCGCTCGCCCGGCGCGGCATGCTGGCCGGCCCGCGCGGGGTCTGCGATGACGGAATCCTCCTGCGTCGAATTCCTCCAGTGGGCGCTGCCGCGGCTCGGGCTCGCGTGGCCGGGCTTTCGGCGCGTGCGCCGCCAGGTTTGCCGGCGCATCGGGCGGCGGGCGCAGGATCTGCAGCTGCCCGATCTCTTCGCGTACCGCGCCTACCTGGAGGCGCACCGCGAGGAATGGGCGCTCCTCGATTCCTTCTGCCGGATCCCGATCTCTCGGCTCCTTCGTGACCGGATCGTCTTCGATCGGCTCGGCACGCAGGTCCTGCCCGAGCTCGCCGCCTCCGCGACGGCTCGTGGCGAGCGGACGTTGCGCATCTGGAGCGCGGGGTGCGCCTCCGGAGAGGAGCCCTACAGTCTGAAGACCCTGTGGACACTCGAGCTGGCGCGCCGGTTTCCTGATCTCTCCCTTGCCGTCGTCGCCACGGACATCGATGAAGAGCTCCTGGAGCGGGCACGCGCGGCTCGCTACAGGGCCTCGAGCCTCCGGGAGCTTCCGGGAGTGTGGGTCGAGAAGGCGTTTGCGCGATCGGATGGCCTCTTCGAGCTTCGGCCCGAGTTCCGAGCAGGCGTCGAGTTTCTTCGTCAGGACGTCCGCGATGAGGCGCCGCGAGGGCCCTTCGACTTGATTCTCTGCCGGAATCTCGTCTTCACGTACTTCAGCGAGTCCTTGCGGCGGATGACGCTCGAACGGATTCAGCGCGAGCTCGGCCCGGGCGGTGCACTGGTCATAGGGCTGCGCGAAAGGTTGCCGGAAGGCGCGGCGGGCCTCGCCGGCTGGGACTCCCGGCTCAAGATCTACAGGAAGGTCTCGAGCGGAGAAAATGAGCTTTCGCTCAAGCGGCCGCCGCCTGGTTGAATCGGAGGCAAGAGATGGAATTGACGATCGGCGCTCTGAGGGAGCCCTCGGTGGAAGATCTCGAAGTCGAGGTCGTCGAACGCAAGGGCATCGGCCATCCCGACACGATCTGTGACGGCCTGGCCGAGCAGCTCTCGGTATCGCTCTCTCGCTTCTACCTCGAGCGTTTCGGGCTGATCCTCCACCACAACGTCGACAAGGTCCTGCTCCGCGCGGGTTCCGCGAGGCCGGCCTTCGGCGGCGGTGAGGTCCTCGAGCCGATGGAGATCTTCCTTGCCGGGCGCGCGACGAGCGAGTTCCGGGGGACCGAGATCCCGGTCACGGAACTTGCAATCGAGGGCTCGCGCTCCTGGTTTCGCAGGAGCTTCCACGCGCTCGACCCCGGGCGGCACGTCAAGCTGCAATGTCTGACTCGGCCTGGATCCGCGGATCTGGTCGAGCTCTTTTTGAGGAGCCGGCGCCAGGGCGTCTGGCTGGCCAACGATACCTCGATCGGTGCCGGCTTCGCGCCGATGAGCGATCTCGAGAAGGTGGTGGCCGCGGTTGAGGCCCGGTTGAACGCGAGCGACGTCAAGGCCGCCTGTCCTGAAGTGGGCGAGGACATCAAGGTCATGGGAATCCGTCTCGGCGGGCGTATCCGGCTGACGGTTTCCTGCGCTTTCCTGGGGCGGTTCCTGGCGGACACGGAGGACTACCTGGAAAAGAAAGAGCGCGCGCGCGGCATCGCGCTCGACGCGGCGAGAGCCGCCACCGGCCGGGATGTTTCCGTCGAGGTCAATACCGCCGACGACCCGGCGCAGGGGAGCCTCTACCTGACCGTGACCGGCACATCGGCCGAGGCCGGCGACGATGGAGAGGCCGGGCGGGGCAACCGCGCCAACGGCCTCATCACGCCCTACCGCCCGATGACACTCGAGGCGGCTGCGGGCAAGAATCCCGTATCCCACGTCGGGAAGCTCTACCAGATCGCAAGCCGCCGGATCGCCGAGTCCATGGTCACCAATGTTCCCGGCGTCGCTGCCGCGGAGTGCTGCCTCGTCAGCCAGATCGGCCGGCCCGTGGCGGACCCGTGGATCGCCGACATCCGGGTGCGCCTCCGGGACGGACGCCCGGCCGGGGATCTCGCTCCCGAGCTCGAGGCGGTCTTGCGGGATCAACTCGCTCGCCTCGAGACCGTCTGGCGCGAAGTCCTGGACGGTCAGGTCCGCATGTATTGAAGATGAGTTGGCTCCGCCGTCTCCTTTGACGCTACGGTCTGGTCACTTTCCTCTTCGCGTACGCGGGGGATGGACGACCGCCACGGGCCGGGAGGCCGCGTGCGTGAGTCGGTTGGCGACGCTCCCGAGCATCCAGCGGCGCAGGCCGCCGTAGCCGGCGCTGCCGACAACGATCAGGTCCGCGTCGATCCGATCCGCTTCACGGAGGATCGCCGTGGCAACCGGCGCCAGGTCCGTCGGGGCAATGTAACGGACCTGTGGCCGCAAGCCGTGCTTTCGGAATTCCCGGGCCGCGGCCGTGAGGATTAGCTCGGCGCGGCGCTTCTCCTCTTTCACCATTTCGGGCAGGGCGGTGTTGGGAAACGGAACCCCCGACGTCCCGAAGATCGAATCTCTCATCGTGGTCCCGATCAGAATCGCGTGGACTCGCGCGGATCGCATCGCCCCGGCAAGCCGCGCCGCGAACCGGACAGCCGCGCGGCCGCCCCGGGATCCGTCCGTCGCCACGAGGATCTTCGGCATCGCTCTCCCGGCCTCTAAGCCGCGATCGCCCCGAGGATCGCAGCTGCGCCGATTCTCATGCTGTCTTTCCTTCGTGATCCGACCGCCCCACCTTACCTCTCCGAACGTCGATCCCGCTTGATGCAATCGGACCACGGATGGGTTCTTGACCGAATTCCGGCGGCGGGAAGAGCGCCCCCTCTCACGAAGCCGCGGCGGCCCGGCGGCGGACCCCGCGAGGCCGCTCGGACGCGCCGCGCGGAAGGCGGCGCCGGGTCGCCGCGGGCTCGGCGAGGCGCACGATCGGCGGCGGCGCGGGGCTCTTCTCCAGCAGCTGGCGCAGTCCCCCGAGAGAGCGCGTGTTGGCGACGTCCTCGGCGGTGCACCAGCCGCGCCTCGCCTGATCCACTCCATAGCGCATGAAGTCGAGCTCGGCGACCCGGTGCGCGTCGGTCGAGACGACAAACCGCGCCCCGGCCTCCCGCGCCATCTTGACGTGGACGTCGTTCAAGTCGAGGCGGTCGGGCTGCGCGTTGATCTCGAGCAACACTCCCAGATCCTTCGCCGCCCGGGCTACCTTCGCCATGTCGATCGCGAAGGGCTCGCGCCGCCCGAGGATGCGTCCGGTGGGGTGCGAGAGGATGTTCACACGCGGATGCCGGAGCGCCTTGAGAACGCGCTCGGTCATGGCGGATTCCGTCATGTGGAACTTCGAGTGAACCGACACGAGTACGATGTCGAGCTGTCCGAGCGTCTCCTCGTCCAGATCGAGGCGGCCGTCGTCCAGGATGTCCACCTCGGCGCCTTTCAAGACCACGATACTGGGGAAACGCTTGCGGAGCTTTTCGATCTGCCGGATTTGCCTGCGAAACTCCGAGCCGTCGAGTCCCCCCGCAACGCGCACCGCTCTGGTGTGGTCGGTGATGGCCAGGTATTCATAACCGCGCGCCTCGCAGGCCTCGATCATCTCGGAGAGCGTGTTCTTGCCGTCCGTGGCGTCCGTGTGCATCTGAAGATCTCCCCGGATGTCGGCGAGCTCGAGCAACTTCGGAAGCATCCCGGCGCGGGCCGCGTCGATCTCGCCTCGATCCTCGCGCAGCTCGGGAGGGATCCATGGGAGCCCGACCGCGGCAAATACCTCTTTTTCAGCCCGGCCGCCCACGCGCCGGCGCCCGCGAAAGACTCCGTATTCGTTGATCTTCAGCCCCTTCCGAACGCCGAGAGTCCGGATCGCGATGTTGTGCGCCTTCGACCCCGTCAGGTAATGGAGCGCGGCCCCGTACGACTCGGGGGGGACGATTCTCAGGTCCGACTGGAGCCCGGAGCGCAGGCGGACGGAGCACTTCGTCTCTCCCTGCGCCAGGACCCGCTCGACTTCCGGATAGGAGACGAAGCGCTCGGCGATTCCCGCCGGCCGGCGCGCCGCGACCAGGACGTCCACGTCTCCCACGGTCTCCCTCCTTCGCCGGTAGCTGCCGGCGACCTCGATCGCCTGGACCCCCCTCGCTCGACGAAGGTGCTCCAGCAGTGGCTGGACGTGGATGTCCGCCTCCGAAAGGCGGCAACGAGCGGAGCGCGCCAGGTGGTCCGCGCACCCCTGGATAATCCGGGCCTGCAGGACCTTTCCGAATCCGCGCACCGAGGAGAGGCGCCCTTCGCGGGCGGCCTTCTCGAGGTCCGTGAGCGTTTTCAGACCGATCTTGTCGTAGAGAAGTCGGGCACGCTTGGGTCCGACCCCCTCGATCCGCATCATCTCGACCAAAGTCTCCGGGACCTGCCGGGTCAGCTCGTCGAGGAGCGGGAGGTGGCCGGTCCGGACGATCTCGACGATCTTGCCGCCGAGGTCCTCGCCGATGCCCGGCAGCTCCGCGAGCCGGTGCCCGTCGTTGCGGACGAGCTCCGCCAGGGGTTCCCCGAGCGTCTCGATCGTTCGCGCCGCGGTGCGATAGGCGCGCACGCGGAAGGGATTCCCGTTCTGGATCTCGAGAAGATCCGCGACTTCTTCGAAAAGCTTCGCGACATCCACGTTGTCCATGCCACTCACTCCTTTTGACCGCGGACGAGCCGGAGAAACTGCTTCTCGTTGAGCGTCGAAATGCCCAGCCTGCCCGCCCGCTCGGACTTGGATCCCGGATCCCTGCCCGCGACGATGTAGTCGGTCCGCCGGCTCACGTTCTCCGATGGCCGGCCGCCGGACCGACGGACGAGCTCACGGGCTTCCTCTCGTGAAAGGGATCCGAGGGTACCGGTGAACACCACCGTCTTGCCCGCGAGCGGCCCGCTGCCCGCTCGCGGCGGACCGGCCAGTTTGAGGCCGCGCCGCAGACACAGGGCGATGATCCGGCGGTTCTCGGAGCGTCGGAAGAAGCGCGCCACGCTGTGCGCCACGCTCGGACCGATCCCCTCGACGTCCATGAGCCGCCTCTCGCCGGCGCCTCGGATCGCCTCGAGGTTCCCGAAGTGCGCGGCCAGATCGCGAGCGGTCTGTTCGCCGACCTCCGGGATTCCGAGCGCGTAGAGAAAGCGTCCGAGATCGGCGTGCTTGCTCCTCTCGATCGCGCGGGCGAGGTTTTCGGCGGAGAGATCCGCGAATCTCTCCAGCCGCGAGAGGTCCGCTCGCGAGAGCGCGAAGAGATCGGCGACGTTCCGGGCCCGACCGCCTGCGACGAGCTGCTCGACCGTCTTCCCGCCGAGGCCGCGGATGTCGAGGGCGCCGCGGCTGCCGAAATGTTGAATCGCGCGCGCGAGCTGAGCACGGCAGGCCAGACCGTTGGGACAGCGGTCGAACGGGCCTTCCCGCACCGTCTCTGCCCGGCACTCGGGGCATCGGCCTGGCATTCGAAACGGCTTCCGCCTGCGGGCGCGGGGCGAGGCCAGCCGTTCGACGACCTCCGGGATGACGTCGCCCGCCCGCACGACACGCACGCGATCGCCGACCCGCAGGTCTTTGCGAGCCACCTCCTCCCGGTTGTGCAGCGTGGCGCGGGTGACGGTCACGCCGCCGACCCGCACGGGAGCAAGAACCGCGACCGGGGTCAGGACTCCCGTGCGTCCAACCTGGACCACGATGTTCTCGATCGTCGTCTCTTCCCCGAGCGGGGCGAACTTGAAGGCGAGGGCCCAGCGGGGGTGCCGCGCCGTTGCTTGAAGAAGCCGGTGGGCGGCGAGATCGTCGACCTTGATCACGACGCCGTCGATCTCGAACCTCAGTCGATCGCGAAGCCGCTCGAGTTCGCGGTGGTAGTCGAAGACCTCTTCGAGGGACGCGATCCGCCGTCGGTGCTCGCTGACCGGAAGGCCCCACGCGCGCATGGCCTCGAGCGCTTCCCACTGGGTCGGGAACACCGGCCCGCCCTCCTGCCGGAGAATGTCGTAGAAGAGAACCTCGAGCCGCCGCACCGCGGTGACGCGGGGATCGAGCTGGCGCAACGAGCCGGCGGCGGCGTTGCGAGGATTGGCGAACGGAGGCTCCTTCTCCCGCTCCAGCTCGGCATTGAGCCTGCGGAAGGCGGCGACCGGCATGAGCACCTCGCCGCGCACGGCGAGCAGGCGGGGCGCCGGCCGCTCCTCCTCTTGAAGGCGGAGCGGCAGGGAGAGGATCGTCCTGACGTTCTCGGTCACGCCTTCGCCCCGCAGTCCGTCGCCGCGGGTGGAGGCGCGCACGAGCAGACCTCGCGCGTACACGACCTCGACTGAAAGCCCGTCGAGCTTGGGTTCCACAACGTATTCGAGCCTGTCGCGTCCGAGAGCGGCGCGCACACGCGCGTCGAACCGGCGCACGTCTTCCGGATCCGTTACCGAGTCGAGGGAGAGCAGGGGAGCGAGGTGGCGCACCTCCCGAAAGGACGGGAGCGGCGCCCCGGCAACCCGCTGCGTCGGAGAGTCCGGCCGGACCAGGTCCGGGAAGGCCTCCTCGAGCCGGCGCAGCTGCGTGAAGAGCCGGTCGTACTCTTCGTCGGAGATCTCCGGCCGGTCGAGCACGTAGTAGAGGTAGTCGTGCCGGCGGATCTCTCGAGACAGGCGCTCGATTCGCGGCCGCGCCTGCGCCTTCGAAAGATGGAGCTGGTCAGTTCGGCTCGCGGTCGGGCCAGGAAACGGCGAATTCGGCGCCGCACCCCGGGCAGAGTCCGCCGGCCGAAAGCGACTCGCTTTCCACGAGACTCTCGTACTCATCCTGATCGACCTCGTAGCCGGCGAAGCTTCCCTGCTTGAGGGCGCAGGCCTTGGAGCAGTACAGAGCGCCGTCGCTTCCCAGGAAGCCGATCACGTCCACCTGGTCGTCCATGTTTCGCCCCCTTGACATCGCGGCGATCTCTGACCCTCGAAAAAGCGGAAGGCGCGCGGCCGACTGCGTCCTTTCAGACTCAACCGAAGCCTCGCGCCTCCTGGTTCGTCCCTCCCGCCGTTTACTAAACCAGTCGTCGGAACGAACATTGGCAGACTAGACCCAGACGCCTCGTTCCCGCATGACGCGAACACACCATTTTTCTCCAAAGGAGTCCGCCCGATCCTCCGTCCGGGCCTGCGCGAATTCGGCAGATCTCTTGGGGAAGGCAGGAGCTGAGCGGCGAGTCCTTCAGCCGCGCGCCGGCGTGGTCCGCGGTGCTTCGGCGGGCTTCTTCGCGGCGGGCATGCGGAAGCGCGAGTCGTCGATCGGGACATTCAACTCGATCTTGTCGAAGCGGACCGACTGCTTCTGGGAGACGCCCTGCGCCTTCGTCTCGAAGGAATGAGGCAGCAGGACGCCCCCGACCTCCCGATAATCGCCGAGCTCGCTCTCGATCTCGGCCGGTTTGCCCTGGATGACTCGGTGCGCGACCGTGACGATCTGGAGATGCGTCTTCAAGTCGAGGTAGACGTCACGCACGTCTCCGTTGCGCAGGGTGACTTTGAGTCTCCAGGCGTCGTGATCGGCGATCTTCTCGACACCCATCAGCTCCACCCTGTTCCCCTTCGCCCGGTAGTTCACGAGAGGGCCGTCCATGTCGGCCTGCAACTCCATGTCTCTTGAGTCCTCCGCCGACAGCGGCTCCGGCTCGGTCTTCCCGGCAAAAGGCACCACCGCCCAGGCCGTGGTCCCGTCGTAGGCCTGGACCGCCGTCTGGCCATTGACGGTGAACTCCAGGCGTGTCTTGTCCGGCCGCTTGACCTCGAGGAGGGAGGGCATCGTCGCGCCGCCGACCGACAGCGTGCCGGTCAATCGCATCGACTGGATCGCCTGGATCTTCGCGAGGCCCCCTCGCGCTTCGATGTTCTTGGCGATCAATTCGTCGGCGGTCTGCGCCGGGGCCGCGGCCATCGAC
This sequence comes from Thermoanaerobaculia bacterium, assembly GCA_035469365.1. Lineage (GTDB taxonomy): Bacteria > Acidobacteriota > Thermoanaerobaculia > UBA5066 > Gp7-AA6 > JAWOLE01. Next base: position 13,068 of record DATIRW010000108.1, on the reverse strand, counting down.
CCGATCTGCGCCAGCGCGAGTCCGAGCCAAAATCTTGGCCTCACGGATTCCCTCCTCGAGTCTCCACCTCTGGCCGCGAAGCGCTACCGGGGCGGTGCGGGGGGAGGTGGGGTCGGCGTCGGCGTCCTTGCCGAGAAATACCGTTGGACGGCGCCCTCCGGCGTCGTCGGCGCGGCCTGCTGGGCCGCCGAAGGCCGCGGGGTCGCGGTCGGGACTGCGCGGGGCTTCTCGGAGGACGGAGCGGCGACCGCAGGGGCGGCGCCGGTTTCCGCGCCCGCGAGCGCCCGGACTGCCTCCGTCCCACCAACGAGGATGAGCGCGCCCCGCGAGCCATCTCCCTTCAGGCGCTTGACGAGCGGCGAGTCTCCGAGAAAAAGGATGGCCCTTGCCGTCGAGCGGTGATGGGCCAGGAACGCCTCTTCGCCCGCGGCCTCTCCCGGAAGGACGACCACGAGATCGGACGGCGGCGCGTCCGAGAACGTGCGGTCGAGGACGAGTTCGACGCCTTCTCGCAGGGGAACGCGCTCGGTCGGGCCGATAGTCAGCAAGGCGCGGGAAGGGGGAACGGCGGCATGCGCCGCTTCCACCTTCGCCAGGTCGCTTCCGGGCGGTACGACCAGCAGGACGGGCGGCGTGTCGGCAGCGGGCACCGGGACGGCGGCCACGAGAACCGCGGCCGCGAACGAAGTAGTCCGCAGAAGGCGGCTTCGAAGCGAAGGCAGAGGCACGCCGTTTCTCCTCCCCGAAAGCTTTTGCACCGACTTTGGTGAGATCGAATCATGACACGACTCTCGGTATCTTTTTAGCTTGAACGCCGCCGGCTTTTGTGAGAAAACGGAACAGAACAGCGTAGACAGCTCGTTTTGAGCAAACAGATCAACGGCGGCTCGCCGTCCGGTCGTGCCTCCCGCCACGCGGCGCCGATCGCCGCGCTCCTCCTGTTTCTGATCCCGCTCGCGGCCGCGGCCGCGGTCCCACCTTCCCCGGCATCGCCCTCCGGCTTCGAATGGCGGGACGCTGTCCTCTACTTCGTTCTGATCGACCGATTCGCGGACGCAGACCCGTCCAACGACGTCGCCGTGGACATCCACTCTAAGGGGACTTTTCATGGAGGAGATCTCAAGGGACTCATCGAGCATCTCGACGAGATCTCCGACCTGGGCGTGACGGCCCTCTGGATCAACCCGATCGTCAGGAACATCGACGGGTTCGTGACCGGGGCGGGATTCCCGGACTGGGCCTATCACGGTTATTGGGCCGACAACTTCCTTGCCATGGACAGGCGCTTCGGGACCGAAGCCCAGTTGAAGTCGCTCGTCGAGGCGTGCCACCGTCGCGGCATCCGCGTCCTTCTCGACGTCGTCTACAACCATGCCGGCTACGACTCTCACTACCTGACGGACCCGAAGACGAAGGGGTGGTTCCGGACCGAGGCGGTGGGGACCTGCGGTTCCGACGACCTCACGTCGTGCGTGGCCGGCCTGCCGGACTTCAAGACCGAGTTGCCCGAGGTCGCCGACTTCCTGATGAAGGCGCAGATCGGATGGGCGAAGCGTTCGGGCATCGACGGATTCCGGCTGGATACGGTCAAGCACATCGATCATTCCTTCTGGAAGGAGCACCGGAGGCGGACCCGGCAGGAGCTGCCGAAAGGATTTTTCCTCCTGGGCGAGGTCTGGGGGGGCGACGCGACCGTGCTCGACCCCTGGTTCGAGGGGGACGAGCTCGACGCCGGATTCGATTTCTCATTTTCCGGAAGCGCCGTCGGATGGCTCCTCGGCCGCGGGCGAACCGTCGCCTTCGACCGTTACCTCCAGTCGCGCGAGAAAGTGCGCGTGGGGCACCTGGTCTCGCATTTCCTCTCCTCGCACGATGTGACGGGCGCGCTCAAGCAGCTCAACGGGAATGTCGGACTCTTCCGCCTCGCCGCGCTACTGCAGCTGACGACCTCCGGGATCCCGATGATCTATTACGGCGAGGAGGTGGCGCGGCCCGGCGGCGACTGGCCCGACAACCGCAGCGACATGCCATGGGGCGGCCGCAACATCCTCCCCGGAGCCGGCGCGCCCCGCGACGAGGCGCTCCGCGCCGACTACAAGAAGTTGATCGGCATCCGGCGCGCGCACAGGGCTCTCTCGCGGGGAACCCACACGGCGGTTGCGACGGACGGAGATCTCTACGCGTTCCTTCGACGCGATGTGGCCTCGAGGGACGCCGTCGTCGTGGCCGTCAACCGCGGCACGGCGGAGGCCACGCTCAAGCTGGCCGTCCCGGAAGAGTGGGGCGCCGGCGATCCCGAGGACGCGTGGAACGGCGGCACGGTCGGCAGGAGCGGCGACGCGATCGAGGCGACGGTCGCGCCGCTGTCGGCGCGCATCCTGACGCGCCCCCGAAGCAAGTCCGGCGCCGCCGGGACAGGGCAGCGGAGGAGCTGATGGCAGACGTCCGGTTCGAGCACGTGGCAAAGCGGTTCGACAAGGTCTCGGTCATCGAGGACCTGAACCTCGACGTCCGGGATCACGAGTTCATGGTCCTCGTCGGGCCTTCCGGCTGCGGCAAGTCCACCGCCCTGCGGATGATCGCCGGACTCGAGGAGATTTCCGGCGGCGTGATCGAGATCGGCGGCCGGGTCGTCAACGAGCTGCCCCCCAAGAGCCGCGATATCGCCATGGTCTTCCAGAACTACGCCCTCTACCCGCACATGACCGTCCGCGAGAACCTGGAGTTCGGCCTGAAGATCCGCAAGCTCCCGAAAGCCGAGATCGAGAGGCTCGTCTCCGAGGCGGCGGAGATCCTGGAGATCTCCCACCTGCTCGACCGCAAGCCCAAGCAGCTTTCCGGCGGCCAGCGCCAGCGCGTGGCCCTCGGCCGCGCGATCGTGCGCAAACCCGCGGTTTACCTCTTCGACGAGCCCCTCTCGAACCTGGACGCGAAGCTGCGCGTCCAGATGCGCGCGGAGATCAAGAAGCTGCAGCGGCGCCTGGAGACGACCACCGTCTACGTCACCCACGACCAGACCGAGGCGATGACCATGGGGAGCCGGATCGCCGTCATGAAGGACGGGAGGATCCAGCAGGTCGGCACGCCGCTCGAGATCTACGACCGCCCCCAGAACCTTTTCGTCGCCAACTTCATCGGCACGCCGCCGATGAACTTCATCGACGCGACGATCCGCGACGGGGGAGCGACGCTGGCGGCGTCGAAGTTCTCGCTGGCGGTGCCCGCGTCGCTCAAGCCGGCGACCGCGGCCTTCGACGGCCGGAAGGTCACGGTGGGGGTTCGGCCGGAGCACATCCTCGATCCCGCGATTCCGACGCGCGGCGAGAAGGCGATGCTTCCCGCCGAAGTCGAGGTCATCGAGCCTCTCGGGGATCAAGTCATCGTGCACGCGCGCGTCGGGGACGACCTGCTCGTCTACAGGGTCGAGCCCCAGCTCACGCCGGAAGTCGGCCAGAAGCTCGAGATCGCGGTCGAGCTCGACCGCCTGCATCTCTTCGACACTGAAACGGAAAAACGCCTGGGAACCTGATCGAGAAACGGAGGTTGACGATGAAACCGTTCCGAGTCGCAGCCGTCACGTTGGGCCTCGCTCTCGCCGGCGCGCTCGCCGCGGGGGCCGCGGAGATCGTCGTGTGGCACGCGTACCGCGCCGAGGAAAAGGAGGCCTTCGAGAAGGTCGTCGCGCAGTACAACGCCTCGCCGGCCGCCAAGGGCAATCGGGTCACGACCCTGGCCGTCCCCTACGACGCCTTCGCCGACAAGATCACCGCAGCAGTTCCCCGCGGCAAGGGACCCGACATCTTCATCTACGCCCAGGACCGCCTGGGCGGCTGGATCGAGGCCGGCAACACCGTCGATCCGATCGACTTCTTCCTCGACAAGGCCACGCGCGACCGCTTCATCCCGACGACCCTGGAAGCGGTGACCTACAAGGGCACGGTCTATGGCCTGCCCCTGAACTACAAGGTCATCACGATGATCTACAACAAGAAACTCGTGACGACGCCGCCGAAGACGTCGGGCGAGCTCGTCGCGGTCGCCGGAAAGCTCACCAACCAGAAGGCGGGGCGGTTCGGGCTCGCCTATTCCTACGCCGACTTCTACTACCACGCCTGCCTGATGAACGGCTTCGGGGGAGGCGTCTTCGACGCCAAGGGGCGGCCGACCCTGAACAGCCCGCAGAACGTCCAGTCCATGCAGTTGCTGATGAAGTGGTTCGAGAAGGACAGGATCCTCCCGGCCGAGCCGTCGACGGCCCTGATCACGTCGCTCTTCAACGAGGGAAAGGCGGCGATCGTGTTCTCCGGCCCGTGGTTCCTCGGAGAGATCGCGAAGGGCGTCGACTACGGGCTGGCGCTGCTGCCAACGCTCGACGAGGCCGGCGGCAAGCCGATGCGCCCCTGGATGACGGTCGAGGGGGTCTTCATCGCCACTCCGTCGAAGAACAAGGACGCGGCCTACGAGTTTGCCAGGTACCTGACCGATCTGCCGGCGGCGAAGGTCCTGGCGATCGAGGGGCGCCAGACCCCCTCGAACAAGGGCGTCTATAACGACCCCCAGGTCGCCAAGGACTCCGTGCTGCAGGCCTTTCGCAAGCAGGTGGATGTTGCCGTGCCGATGCCCAACCTGGCGGAGATGACGATGGTCTGGTCGCCCGCTACGACGGCGATGAACACCCTCACGAAGAAGGCGGCCACGCCGCAGGCGGCCCTGGACGCCGCCCAGAAAAAGGTCGAGGCGGACATCGCCGGCCTGCGGAAGCGTTCGTGAGGAAGACCCGCCCGCAGGGGTTCCGCTTCTTCGTCGGCCTCGCGGTCGCGTCGGCCCTCGCGATCGGCCTCGCCTACGCGCTGCTTGCAGGCGAGCGCCGGCAGACCGAGAGCGCAAGGGACCAACGCCTGGCTGTCGTCCGGCTGCGCGCCCTGACGGAAGCCGTCGAGATATCCACGGCGCCGGGGGAGACGGGCCTCCAGCCTCTCCTGATCGAGTGGAAGGCTCGCTTGAAGGATTCTCCTCCGGCCCGCGTCATCGTCACTCAGGGGATTCGTCTGGAGGCCTCGACTTTCCCGCAGGACGTGGGCGAGAAGGCGGCGCCACGGAGGCTGGCGCGGGAAGAGAAGCCGCTCTTCGATCAGGCGGCCCGCCTGCGCGCGGCGGTCGAGACCAACCGGTCCGAAGGCGCCCAGCGCGTGGAGGAGATCGAGGTCGCGAGGACTCCTTCGGGCGGCCTCGGGCTCGCCGCGCCCATCGAGAAGGAAGGCGCCGTGGTCGGGATGGTGCAGATGGAGACCGTGTCGGTCGCCCACGCGGCGCACCCGAACCGGGCCGTCGCGCTTCTCTACTTCGCCGCGCCGGTCGCCCTCTTCGTTCTGCTGTCGGGGGTCGCGGGGGAACGGAAATGGCTGCTGGCGCTGCTCGCCGCCGTTCTGCTCGTCGGAGCGCTTGCGCGCTACACCCAGCACTCCCGAACGGTTCTCGAGTCGGACCAGCGCGGCCTCGTGACCGCCGTCGCGGGAGAGATCCGGGTCCAGGCCGCTGCCCTTCCCGGCATCCTCGCCGCGGTGTCGGCGCCGCCCGGAATTCATCCGGAAACGTGGGACAGTGACCTATTCCGCCGCCCGCGCGGCATCGTGAGCGCCGACGGGAGCGTCAGCGAGGAGAGCCTCCGCGGCGTGATCGACTCCTCGGCGGTTCCGGTCGAGAAGGCGATCGCGGGGGTAGGCATCCTCGCGCTGGCGGTTCTTTCCTTCCTCGGCTTCGGCGGCGCCGCGCACCTCTGGGCCACGCTGCGCAAGCACCGCGAGGCGTACGTCTATATCACGCCGGCCATGCTTGGCATGATCGTCCTCGTTTTCTTCCCGTTCCTCTACGGGGTCGCGATCTCCTTCACCGACCAGACGATCTACACGACGTCCAAGCCTCTGACGGAGATCTGGACGGGCCTCACGAACTACGCTCAGATCCTCGGCGACTTCCACATGGCCCGGCGGGCCGCGGACGGCGCACTCGTCTTCAACTACTTGAACTTCTACTGGACCTTCTTCTTCACCGTCGTCTGGACCGTCTCGAACGTCACCATCGGCGTCTCGGTGGGGCTCCTGTTGGCCCTGATCCTGAACACGCCGGGGCTTGCGCTGCGGCCGGTCTACCGGGTGCTCCTGATCCTGCCCTGGGCCGTGCCCAACTACATCACCGCGCTCATCTGGAAAGGGATGTTCCACCAGCAGTTCGGCGTCATCAACCAGATGATCCAGATCTTCGGCGGGCAACCGGTCTCCTGGTTCGAGAAGCCCTTCAGCTCGTTCGTGACGGCGCTCGCGACCAACGGGTGGCTCTCCTTCCCCTTCATGATGGTCATCTCGCTCGGGGCGCTCCAGTCCATTCCGGCGGAGATCTACGAGGCGGCGCGCGTCGAGGGGGCAACCCGCTGGCAGCAGTTCAAGGCGATCACCCTGCCGTCGCTCAAACCCGCGCTGATCCCGGCCATCATCATCTCGGTTGTCTGGACCTTCAACATGTTCAACATCATCTTTCTCGTGACGGAGGGCGAGCCGGCGTCGTCCACGGAGATTCTGATCACTCAGGCCTACAAATTCGCCTTCCAGAAGTACCGCTACGGCTATGCCGCGGCATATTCAGTGGTGATCTTCCTGATCCTGCTCGTCTACGGCACGGTCCAGAACCGCGCGACGAGGGCGACGGAGGCGATCTGATGGCCAGATCCAGGCGCGAAGAGACCGTCCCGCACTGGCTCCTGCACGCTGTCCTGATTGTCGTGACGCTGATCGCGGTCTACCCGATTCTCTGGGTCCTGACGATCGCCTTCTCGGGCAAACAGAGCCTCGCGCTCGTGGACCTGCCCGCCGTCCCGACCGCCGCCGACCGGCTTCGAGCTGTCGTGCCGTGGCCCGATCACCCGAACGCCACCAATTTCGTGTCGGTCATGAAGGATCAGCCTTTCGCGCGCTGGCTCGTCAACGGCGCCATCGTGGCGCTCGCGACGACGGTGTTGGGGATCTTTCTCGCCTGCACCGCGGGGTATGCCTTCTCACGCTTCCGATTCCCCGGGCGGCGCGCAGGCCTGATGTCCTTCCTCGTCTCGCAGATGTTCCCCGGCGTGCTCACGCTCATCCCGCTCTACATCATTCTCGTCAAGTGGCTGGGGCTCGGTTCCACGCGGACCGGCCTCGTGCTCGTCTACACGACGACGGCGATTCCCTTCTGCGTCTGGATGCTCAAGGGATACTTCGACACGATCCCGAAAGACCTCGAGGAGGCGGCGCTCATCGACGGCGCCTCGGCACCGACGATCTTCCTGAGAATCGTCCTGCCGCTCGCCAAGCCGGCCATCGCCGTCACGGCCCTCTTCTGCTTCCTGACCGGGTGGAACGAGTTCATCCTGGCCGCCACGCTGATGGACAAGGAGAACATGTACACCGCGCCCGTCGGGCTGCGCTTTTTCGTCGGCGGGTTCTCGCAGCAGTGGGGCTACTTCGCCGCTGGCGCGATTATCGTCTCGATCCCCGTCGTCGCGCTCTTCTTCTATCTCCAGAAGTATCTGGTCTCCGGCCTCACAGCCGGAGGCGTCAAAGGCTGAGTCGCAAACGAAAGGAGGAACCCCATGAATCGAACCGGATTCCGTATCGCGCTGCTCGCGGCCGCCGTCTTCGGCGTCACCGCGGCGGCGGCCACCGCGCAGGAGGTCGCGTTCAAGGATCCCACGGGCGACGACAAGGGGCCGGGCAATTACACCTATCCGACCGACCCCGTCTACAAGCCCGGCTCCTTCGACCTGACCGACTTCAAGTTCACGGTCAAGGGGAGCAAGGCCGACGTCGCGGTGACGGTCAACTCGGCCCTGGAGGATCCCTGGGGGATGAAGGTCGGGTTCGCCGTCCAGATGGTCTTCATTTTCATCCAGACCGATGACGCGGCGGGCAGGACGACCAAGGGTCTTCCGGGCCTGAACGTCCAGTTCGGCCCGGACGACGGCTGGAACCGCTGCATCATCCTTTCGCCGCAGCCCTCCGCCCGCGTCCGCGGGGAGGTCGAGATCAAGGCGGCCGATCTCCAGAAGATGATCGTCATCCCCAACCAGGTCCGCGGCTCGGGCCGGACGATCTCGGCGACCGTGGACATGAAGGACATCGGCTCCGGCGACCCGGCCAAGTGGGGCTACCAGGTCATCATGCAGTCCAACGAGGGCTTTCCCGACAAGAAGGACCTGCTGACGCGCAAAGTCAACGAGTACGAAGGGCAGCACCGCTTCGGCGGCGGAAACGACGGCGAATGCGACCCGCACGTGATGGACATCCTGGCGGGGCACGGCACGGGCGCCAAGACCGAGATCGACGACCAGAAGCAGATGCTCGCCTACGAGTGCAATTCCGACGGCACGTCCAAGAAGATGGCGACGCTCAAGATGGTACGCAAGTAGCCGATTCCGAGTTTTCTTTCTTTTCATCGAAGGAGGAATCCATGCGAATGCGAAGGCCTCTGCTCATCGGGGCGATCCTCTTGATCGGGCTCGTCGCGGCGGCGCCGCTGTCCGCGCAGATCACGATCGGCGGGACGACCTACACTAAGTTCCTCTGGGGCAACCAGCGCGACCAGGGCTCTCTCTACAACTTCACGACCGTGCCCGGGGAAGGCGCCGGCGACAATGGACAGGGCACGGAGGTCGAGCTGCTCGTGGACGGAAAGCTCTCCAAGAAGCTTGCCATCCACGCCCGCCTCCACAGCCGCTTTAGCCAGAACTTCTGGACGAACGGCGGCGGCTGGGGCGGTAGCAACCCGCCCACCACCGACTGCGTCGCCGGCAACTGCGGCGAGTTCGATTCCCGGTCGAACCAGTACGTCAAGCTGCGCGGCGTGGCGCTGACGATGACCCCCGGCTACAGCTGGATGGACACGGCGGTCATCGGGCAGCAGGACTGGGGGAACTTCGATCCCTTCGTCATCGGCCGCATCCGATACATCGACCGGGACAACGTCGGGGGCCTCCTGTTCCAGGGCTCAGCGTTGAACCGCCAGCTGACCTGGGACGCCGCCCGCATATCGCTCTTCCGGAACTGGCAGGGCCCCAACTTCTCCACCGGAACGTTCCACGCGCAGGACGCCGCGTACGCGGCGCAGATGAAGTACATCGTAAACCCGCAGCTCGACTTCGGCGGCATCTTCAACTGGATCCACGACATCGAAATCGATCCGGCGGACAAGAACTTCGACAACGGATTGAATACGCTGACCCGGTACCGCAACAATGTCTACGGTGGCAAGGTGGGCATCCATCCCTCCTCGACGGTGGACATCCGGCTGCAGGGCCTCTACTCATCCAACGACACTAATGACGAGTTCGCGCCGAGGAACTTCTGCCTGACCGGCTGCGGCTATTCGCCGGTCATCGGCGGCCACCACACCGGCTGGGCAGGCAAGGCCAACGTGGACCTCAACGACCCCTTCGGCATCGGCCTCTCCTTCAACCTCGAGGGCTTCCGCATCGGGGCCAACTACTCCTCTCTGCTCGCCGCACGGCGCGAGTCGGACGTTCTTCTGACCGAGGGGCACGACGCGACCTGGGCATTTCCTGGCCCCTCCAACGCCAAGTTCGGCATCTTCGGCGGCAACCGCACCGTCATCGGCTACGGCGGCTGGGACGGGCCGGCGCAGCAAGTCGCCACGATCGCCGTGGACAACGAGTTCACGGATTTCGACGAGCCCATGGCCGAGACGGTCATCGGCTGGGAGGGCGTGACGCTCGTGCCCGTCTACTCCAAGGGATCGTTCGAACTCTCCGGCGAGTTCTCCTACATCACGTACGACACGAACTGGCAGGCCTTCAACGACGCCAGCCGGTCCATCATGACCACCGACTATCCGACGACCGAGCTCGACACCGGCGTCAACCACAGCTTCCGCAGCGCCTTCGCGCCCTTCCAGGACCGCAAGACCTACATCGGCGTGGTGAAGGCCAAGTACACGTTGAACGTCGGCAAGGGGCTCGAGATCTTCGGGAAGCTCAAGGGAATCAACGAGACCGACAACCGGATGAACGACGCGCGGTTCTTGCCGTACCAGGCGGGGGACTGCCCGGGGGGCAGCGCCGACTGCAAGGGAAACAAGAATTTCTACTCGACCGGCAACACCACCTCGGACCTCTACGGCAACCCGCCGGTCATCACGGTCACAAACCCGGTCACCGGAGCGACGCAGACCGGCTATCAGTGGAAGCCGTTCGACAGCCTGTCGGACGACGACCGGAACCTCAACTACTGGATGGCCAACGTCGGCCTCGGCTATCAGCTCACCAACGATCTCTATGGATCGCTCTCCTACAACTACTACCACGCCAATCTCGAGGACGGCGACACGGCGATGCAGGCCTACAACCTGCACGAGATGGCTTCCGGCAACCACCGTAAGAATCAGTTGATCGCCCGCTTCAAGTACAACATCGCCGGGATCTCCGAGTGCGGCCTCGAGTACCAGTACAACTGGGGCACGTTCCATCCCGAGTTCGGCGGCGGCTACGTCGTTCAATACGCCTCCGCGGACGTCAACAAGAACCTGGGCTTCCCGGTCGGGTCGCCCGGCTTCACAGGACGCTTCACCGGATGGAACAGCCTGCTCGACCGGAGCTTCGACCAGCAGCGGCTGAAGGCTTACATCAAGGTCGCTTTCTGATCGGCAATCCGGCCACTCTTTCGGCCCGGCGGCGACAGCCGCCGGGCCTTCGGACCGTCAGGAGGATTCGCGTGCCAACGACACGGCGTTTCCGCTTCGCCCCGATCGTCGCCGCGCTGTTGCTGGCGCTTCCGGTCTTCGCCGAGGACGCAAGGCTCTTCACGTTGACCGATCCGCGCGGCGATGACCATGGCGACGGAAACCTGGTCTATCCCCTGCGGAACGACTTGAAGCGGGGCGACCTCGACCTGCTGTCTCTCACCGCGAGCCGCCAGGCCGAGGGCACCTGGTTCGAGGCGACGTTCGCCCGGCCGATCACGCCGACCAACCGGCGCGTCATCGACGCCGGAGGCGGTACTCTCGACGAGATCGCGCGCTCGAACTTCTACACGCTCAACATCGACATCTACATCGACACGGACCGCGTTCCCGGCTCGGGCCTGACCTACACGCTGCCGGGCCGCAAGGCGGAGATTGATCCGGCCAATGCCTGGGAGAAGGCGATTTGCCTGACGCCCCGCCCATTCGACGCGCGCCAGGCCGTCGGTCGGATGATTGCCTCCTACGCCTGGAGGGACGCGAAGGCCCGCGGCGAGAAGCTCGACTCGATCAAGAAGAAACAGATGCTCACGGACTTGAACCGCGACATCGACAAGATGATCTTCTTCCCCACACGCGTCCGTGCCCTGGGATCCAGGATCGGGTTCTTGGTGCCCATCTCCTTCCTGGGGGGATGGGCGAAGCCCGAATGGAGCTACGTCGTCGCGGTCTCGGGCGCCGACGTTCTCCAGAAGATCGACCTCGGTGACCTCTTCAATGTCGGGGAGGAGGGCCCCGATAGCCTCTTCATTCTCGGCATCGCGCCGGGGTTCACGTGGTCGGACCGATTCGGTGGCGGCGACGAGGACAACCGCAACCAGTCGCCCCTGGTCGACATCGTGGTTCCGCCAGGCAGGAAACAGGAGGACGTGCTCAAGGACAAACCGGTCCGGCTGCCGGGCGTCGTGCCGAAAGACGTGAAATGAAGATCGGCAACGCTCGCTGTCAGCGGATCTTCCAGATCGCGCTGCCCCTGGGCGAGAGACTCACGGACCAGGTCCCGGCGGGTCCGATCGGCTGCCCCAGGTGCGGGTCCGCGAAGATCTCCTGGGCTTCGGCGATCGAGAGGGAGTAGGGCCCGGCGGCCGCCACCGAGTCGGAGAGGTTGTGGAGAACCAGGACGCGCTCCGTCCCGTCGGCGCGCACGAAGGCGAGCACTCTCGAGGATCCGGAGGCCGGCGTCAGCAATTCGAGTGTTCCCGTCCGGAGCGCCGGCGAGGACTTCCGGGCGCGGACCAGGCTCCGGTAGCGGGAAAGGAGAGAGCCCGCGTCCTTCGTCTGCGCGGCGACGTTGGCGCCCCCCTGGCCCGGAGCGAACGGGAACCAGGGGGAGCCCGTCGTGAACCCTCCGCCGGCCGTGGCGTCCCAGGGCATGGGCGTGCGCTTGGCCTCGTCGTTGTTCGTCGTCCCGTTCTGGAGACCGATCTCCTCTCCGTAGTAGAGAAACGGGGCGCCGGGCAGCGTCAGGAGAATGGCCGGCGCGTTGCGCATCTTGCCGGGATTCGAGGCGAGCCGCGTGGCCACGCGGACCTGATCATGGTTTGTCAGGAAGGGCGCGTCGATGACACCGGGCGGATAGACGCTCTGGATCTCGGCGAGCTTGGCAGCGATGACGGAGGCGTCGCCCGAGTCCACGCCGGCGAGAACCTGTTCGGCCAGGGGGAAGTCGAAGTTCATGGGAAGCTCGTCGCCCGCGGCGATCTCCGCCGTCGATCCGTAGTAGGTCGCGATGATCGGCGTCTCCGTCCAGTTCTCTCCGACCAGGATGGCCTGCGGCCTGGCGGCCCGCACGAACGCGGCGAACTCCTTCCAGTAGGCATGCGTCTCGGGCGTGTCCACCTGGGCCTGGCCCGGACCATCCTCCACGATGTGCCGGGCGGCGTCGAGGCGGAAGCCGTCGACGCCGCGGTCGAGCCAGAGACTCGCCAGCCGCTCGATCTCCCGCCGCACGGCGGGCGTTCGGAAGTTCAGGTCCGGCATGCCCTCCCAGAAGACGCCGTAGAAGTAGAAGCCGTTCAAGGGATGCCAGGTCGGGTTCGTGCCGCCCCAGGGCTGTGTCCAGCCGGGATCGTCCCTCCTCCAGACGTACCAGTCCCGATGCGCCGAGGACGCAGAAGAGGCGGAGTCGGCGAACCACGGGTGCCCGGAGCCCGTGTGGTTCACGACGAAGTCCACGATGACGCGGATTCCCCTCCGGTGCGCCTCCGAGATCAGCCGCGCGAAATCCGCGTTCGTCCCGTAGTCGGGATTGATCGTCTCGTAGTCGACCGTGTCGTAGCCGTGATA
>DATIRW010000107.1:0-4428 GCA_035469365.1 Thermoanaerobaculia bacterium | reverse complement strand
GGACAACTCGGAGATCCGGACACGCAGTGCGCGTCCGTTGGGGAGGCCGTGCGTGTACCAGCCGGTCATCGTGCGCAGTTTGTGGAGGGCCTCTCGAGGCTCGGAGGCGAGGCGCTCGATCTGCCCGAAATGGCCGAGCATCAGGTCCCGCCTCTCCGCGAGGGTCGCCTCGCGCGCCGGCCGGCCGGAGAGAAGGTCGGCGATCTGCCGGAAGATCCACGGGTTCTTCATGGTCGCGCGGCCGCACATCACCGCGTCGCAACCGGTCTTCTCGAACATCGCCACCGCGTCGGCGGCCGTTTCAATGTCGCCGTTTCCCACGACTGGAATCGAGAGCGCGGCCTTCAGCTCCGCGATCCGGTCCCAGTCGGCGCGGCCCGCGTACATCTGCCTCGCGGTCCGGCCATGCATCGCCACCGCCGCCGCCCCTTCCCCTTCGCAGATCCGTCCGAGCTCCAGGAAGTTCTTCCGCGAATCGTCCAGCCCCAGCCGGAACTTCACCGTCAGCGGGATCGACAGGCGGCTCCGGACCTTCCGGACGATCGACCGCGCCAGATCCGGGTCCCCCATCAGCGCCGCGCCCGCGCACCCCTTCAGGACCTTGTTGGCCGGGCAGCCCATGTTGATGTCGCAGACGTCGGGAGCGAGCTCCTGGACGATGTCCGCCGCGGCCGCCATGCGCTCCGGGTCCGAGCCGTAGATCTGGATCGAGATCGGGCGCTCCTCCTCGGAAAAGAACATCTTGCGCAGCTGCCGCGCGTTCCCGCGGCTGACGGCCTCCGAGGAGATGAATTCCATCGTCACGAGTCCCACGCCGCCGATCCGCCGGAGCATCAGACGATAGGCGTGGTCCGTGATTCCCGCCATCGGGGCGAGAATGAGCGGGGGATGGATGGGAACCGGGCCGAGCTTGAGCATCGAACTTGCAATTCTACCGTCCCGGGAGTATCCCGGTGAAGGTGACGCGGGACCCGGAGCCGGATAGGATGCGCACGGGCACCGACCCGAAAGAGGCTGCAATGTCATCGATCAACACGGCGGTACGCGACGCCGCCCCGTCCGCAGGCGGACCATGGATCAGAAGCCGGAACTTCGACCTGCTCTTCCTGACTGCTTCCGGGGTCCTGGTCTTCCTACCGTATCTCTCCTACGGCCTGCTGCAGCGCCTGGGCGCTTCGACGGGAACGGCGAGCCTGATCGTCGGCCTCTCCGTCACGCTCCTCGTCGGCGGCCCGCACATGTACTCGACGTACCTTCGCACCGCGCTCGAGCCGCGGTTCCGCGGGCGGTACGGATGGCTCGCCTACGCGCCGCTCGTCATCATTCCGGCGCTCGTGGTGATCGGCTCCTTCTACGCTTTTCTTCTCCTGCTGACGCTCTTCTTCTTCTGGGCGTCGGTGCACGTCACGCACCAGGCGCAGTTCATTTCCGAGTCGTACCGCCGCAAGGCCGGCTCCCGGATCTCGACCCTCGATCGCCTGCTCGACGGGGCCGTGATCCTCGGCGCGCTCTACACGGTGGCGATGTACAAGTTCGTGACCGACCGGTTCACGATGGGATCGAGCACGCTCCTCTTCCCCGACTTCCTGAAACACCTCTGGGTCGCGCAGGCTTTTACGGCGGGCTTCGCGGTTCTCTTCCTCTACTACGTCATCCGCACGGCCGGCGAGATCCGGCGCGGGGAGGCGACCTGGCCGCGCCTCCTCTTCATGGCGGCGACCGTCGCCCTCGCCTTCATCATTCCTCTCTTCGAGAATCTGGACGTCGCGTTCCAGGGCTTCAACACCTGGCATTCGCTCCAGTACCTGGCCCTGACCTGGTTCATCCTGTCGCGGCAGGCAGACCGCGGCGAGATCGGAAGCGGTTTCGTGCGCGGCCTGTCAGGCGTTTCCCATACCCGGGCCTTCTACGCCGCCATGGTCGGCGCCACCGTCATCTCCGGCGGCGTGTACCTTTTTCTCTGGAGGGGGCTCGGCCTGCCCCAGGACCGCGCCTACTACGTGGTCGTCCTCTCCTTCCTCCTCGTCCACTACTTCTACGACCACTTCCTGTTCCGAGACTTCGCCCCCCTGAATCCATCGGGTGATCGGGCGATCGTGCCATCGGGTGATTGAGGAGGAATCGGGTGATCTCGCCATGGGGTGATCGAATCTGATCGCAGACCACCCGATTCTCTTACCCGCCAAGCTCCGAATACGACTTTGCCGGCTTGTAGCCCGTCGGCTTCTCGAAGAGCTTCTCGTCGGCTCCGATACGCACGTCCAGGAGCTGCGTATCGGAGACGGGCTGGAAGAGGTTTGACGAGTCTTTCTTCTCGTGCTCGACGCGGACGGGAAGGCGCTCGAAGTCCCTGGCGGCCCACACCGTCACGCGGTCGCCCGATGGAAGAGTCATCTGGTAGCGGTCGCACGGGTGAATTCCGTGCACGCCGTCGCCGATCTGCTTGAATTCCGCGTTGAATCGCTGCGCGTAGGCCGCGGGATCGAAGCGCGGCTCGAGCGGATAGCCGGGGACGAGCTCGTCCTGTGACCAGGGCTCTTCCAGGATCCGGCGCGTCGAAGGACGGCATTGCCAGACCTTGCCGAGGTCGGGTCTCAGGATCTTGACCAGCGCCGAGCCGTCGAACTGCCCTTCGACTCGCCTCTTTTCTCCGCGGACGGCGATCTGGTAACGCTCGCCGGAGGAGAAAACGAGAAGAGCGCGGTAGCCGTCCTTCGAGACGGTCTTGATCCCGCCGCAAGCGGAGGCGGAGAAAGCCGCGGCCGCGAGAAGGAGAGCCCCGGCCCACCTTCGCGCTCTCACGGAGCGGCCGCCCCGATCGTGCGGTCGAAGTGCTCGCGCGTGACTCGGATCGCTTCTTCGAGAGCGGGCGTCGTGCCGGGAAAGGGATGCGCCGCGCCGAACGTATGCCCCGTCGCCGCGATCTCGCCGACCGAGCCCAGCTCGCCGGCGGCGGAGGCGATTCTGCGGCCCGCGGCGGGCGGCACCGTCTCGTCCTGCGCGGCGACGACGGCGAGGACCGGGACGCGGAGCCGGCCGGCGTTGACAACGGGATGGAGGCGGTCCCGGTTCTGCTCGGCGTCGTCCAGGAGCGCGGGTTTCATCCGGAAGACCTGGCCCGTGCGCGAGTTGACCGTCTCCCAGAAACCCGCCTCTCTCCAGCGCCGGCGCGTCTCCTCGTCCCACCACAGCACGGAGGAGACGGGATTCCAGAGCACGACCGAGTGCACCGGGTCTCCCGAGGCCGCGGCGGCGAGCGCCGAAACGCTGCCGCGGCTGTGTGCGAGGAGACCGACGCGCGAAGTGTTCATGTTTTCGGAGCCCGGCAGGCGGCGCTCCGCCAGACGCGAGAGGATTTCCCGCAGGTCCTCCACCTCGCGAGTGTAGGTGCCCGACTCGAAGAATCCGACCTCCGAGAGCGTCTCCAGATCCGCGCCGATACCGGAATGCGAAAAATTGAACCGCAGGACGCCGTAACCGGCCTCGCGCAGCCGGCCCGCGACGTGCGGCCAGAATCCCCAGTCCTTGAATCCCTTGAAGCCGTGGATGCAGACGATGACGGGCGCGCCGGGCCGGCCGGGAGAATGAAGATCTCCCCGGATCGGAAGGCCCTCACCGCTTTCGAAGGCGAACGGTTGCGGCTCCACGGCGGGAACTCTAACGCGAAGGTCTTCGTCTCCGGCCTGCCGCCTTCCGCCTCCCGTCCTACCTGCCATAATCCCGGCCGCATGACCTGGTGGATGTCGTGGTTCGGGGAGGAGTATCTCGAGCTTTATCCGCACCACGATGTCGCTTCCGCCCGGCGGGAGGTGGCGTTCGCCCTGGCGCATCTCGACCCCGACCCGATGCCGATCCTCGATCTCTGCTGCGGGGCCGGCCGGCATTCCCTGCGTTTCGCGGAGAAGGGCTTCTCCCCCGTCGGCCTGGATTACTCCGCGCCGTCGCTGGAGCTGGCCCGCGCGCGCGGGCCGGACCTGCGTCTCGTGCGCGGCGACATGCGATCGCTCCCCTTCGCCGGCCGCGCCTTCCGCTCGGTCGTGAATTTCTTCACGAGCTTCGGATACTTTCTCCGCGAGACGGACAACGTGGCGGTCGTCGCGGAGATCGAGCGCGTGCTCGCTCCGGGCGGCCGTTTCCTGTGCGACACGTTTGGCCGCGACTACGTGATCGCGCGCCTCATCGAGGAGGAGAACCGCTCGACCGGCGAGCGGGAGTACCACATCCGGCGGCGCTGGAACCCGGAGACCCGGCGCGTCGAGAAGGAGATCGAGGTCCGCCACGGCGCCTCGACGGCGGCCTTCCGCGAGAGCGTTCGGGCCTACACGGTCGAGGAGTTGACGGCGATGTTTGACGGCGCGGGCCTCGCCGTGGAAGCGGCATGGGGAGACTTCGAGGGAGGACCGGCGGGCAGCGATTCCCCCCGGCTGA
>DATIRW010000106.1:0-1533 GCA_035469365.1 Thermoanaerobaculia bacterium | reverse complement strand
CCGATCTCAACGGTCCCGCGAAGGCGCTCTTCCGCGTCGAGAGCCTCATGAAGAGACGCGAATGGAGCCTGCACTACGACGTGGCGCCGGAGGGGAGACGTTTCGTGTTTCTGGTCGACCAGCCGAGCCCGAAGGCGCGCCCGCGCATTGACGTGACGCTCGGCTGGACGCAGCACCTGTCCAAGAGCTTGCGATGACGCTGGCGCCGGGAACCCGCCTGGGTCCCTACGAGATCCTTTCGCCCCTGGGAGCGGGAGGAATGGGAGAGGTCTGGAAGGCACGGGACACCCGCCTCGAGCGGACCGTGGCGGTGAAGGTCCTGCCGCAGCACCTGTCGTCGTCCCCCGAGGTCCGCCAGAGGTTCGAGCGGGAGGCGAAGGCGATCGCGCAGCTCTCCCATTCGCACATCTGTGCGCTCTACGACGTGGGGCGGGAGGGGGAAACCGAGTACCTGGTCATGGAGCTGCTCGAAGGCGAGACGCTGTCCCAGCGACTGGCAAAGGGGCCGCTGCCGCTCGAGCAGACGCTTCGGTACGGAGTCGAGATTGCGGATGCGCTGGACAAGGCGCACCGGCAGGGGATCGTGCATCGGGATCTGAAGCCAGCCAACGTGATGCTGACGAAGTCCGGGGTGAAGCTTCTCGACTTCGGGTTGGCGAAGGGATTCGAGCCGGCGGCGAGCAGGGGGAGCCTGACGGCTTTGCCGACGCAGGCGGCCCTGACGCAGGAGGGGACGATTCTCGGGACGTTTCAGTACATGGCGCCCGAGCAGCTCGAGGGCAAGGACACCGACGCGCGGACGGACATTTTTGCGCTGGGCGCGACGCTCTACGAGATGGCGACGGGAAGGAAGGCGTTTTCGGGGACTTCTCAGGCGTCGCTGATCTCCGCGATCATGCAGAGCGATCCGCCGCCGATCTCCGCCGTCCAGCCGATGTCCCCGCCGGCGCTCGACCGCGTGGTGAAGACGTGCCTCTCGAAGGACCCGGACGAGAGGTGGCAGAGCGCCGGAGACCTGCGAAGCGAGCTCAAGTGGATCGCTGCCGGCGGCTCCGCGGCCGGAATCCCGGCCCCGGTTGCGGCGCCGAAAAAGGGGCGCGAGGTTCTCTGGCAGGCGATTGCCCTCGCCGCAGCCGCGGCGGCCATCGCCCTTGCGGCGCTCCTCATCCGCGACGCCCGCCGCCCCCGGCCCGTCTTTCACTCGTCCATTGCGGCCCCGGAGGGAACCGCCTTCTGGCTCGAGGAGAACGGTCCCGGCCCGGCGGCGCTCTCCCCGGACGGCAGGCAGCTCGCCTTTGCCGCGGCCGATGCGCAGGGCAGGGTCGCCCTCTACGTCCGATCCATTGCGAGCGGCGAGACGCGCCCGATCCCCGGGGCCGAGGGGGCGCAGTATCCGTTCTGGTCGCCGGACAGCCGCTCGATCGGCTTCTTCGCCGCCGGGAAGTTGAAGACGATTGCGGCCGCCGGCGGACCGCCGTTCTCGGTGTGCGCCGCAGGGGAAGGAAAGGGAGGAAGCTGGAACTCGTCGGGGAC